>NZ_BANE01000066.1 GCF_000964405.1 Novacetimonas hansenii JCM 7643 | reverse complement strand
AGCTTTTTAGAAAAAGCTTCACCAAAAACCTTTATAATTTCAGTCTTTTATCAACAGGGTGTTTCAAACAGTTTTATGCCGTGGCGCCTGTCGTCGAATTCATGCCCCTGCAATCATCATGTCATCAATCCGCACGGTTGGCGCATTGGTGGTGCGGCGGAAATCAAGGTCATTGGCAACCTGCATGCGGGCAAACATGTCCACAAGGTTGCCCGCAACCGTCAGTTCCGCCACAGGTTCAGCAAGTTGCCCGTTGCGGATCATGAAGCCCGAGGCCCCACGGCTGTAATCACCGGTAATGCCATTGATGGCAGAACCCATCAGTTCGGTGATGTAGATCCCTTCGCCGATGTCCGCCATCAGATCGTGTGGCGTGACCCGTCCGGGCTGCATATGCATGTTCCCCAGCGAGGGGGAAGGCGGTGAGGATGCCCCCCGGCCCGCACAGCCATTGGAGGTCAGCCCCAGTTGCCGCGCACTGCGGGCGTCAAGCGCCCATGTTTGCAAGACACCATTTTCGACGATCGTCAGGGGCTTTGTCCTGACGCCTTCTCCGTCGAACGGATGTGCGCCCAGCCCCCGGATACGCAGGGGATCGTCGATAATGGTGATGTCTGTTCCCATGATCTGCTGTCCCATCCGGTCCTTCAGGAACGAAGTGCCGCGCGCGATTGCGATACCATTCACCGCGCCCGACAGATGGCCCAGCAGGCTGGTGGAGATGCGCGGGTCCAGCACGATGGGCATCCGCCCGGTGCGCGGTCGTACGGGGTTGAGGCGGGCGACCGCGCGTTCACCCGCATGCCGCCCGATGGTGGCCGCATCCTCAAGGTCCGACAGGTGTACCGCCGAATGATAGTCATAATCACGCTGCATCCCCGTTCCCTGTCCCGCCACCACACTGGCGGAGATGGAATGGCTGCTGCGTGAGTATCCGCCCGAAAACCCGGCCGAGGTCATCATGACGATGTCCATGCGGCCCGCGCTGGCGGAGGCGCCGTTGGTGTTGCTGACACCCGTAATGGCAAGGGCTGCGGCCTCGGCCGTGCGGGCGCGTTCGATCAGGGCGGTGGTGGGTGGTTCCGTCATGTCCAGAAGGTCAAGGCCCGCCGCATCGACATGGCCATGCACCGCCTGGTCGCACAAGCCGGCAAAGCGATCTTCCGGAACGACGCGTGCCATCGCCAGCGCCTGTGCCACCAGGGGATCGAAACGGGCGGGATCAAGGCTGGTGGCCGACACGATGGCCGATCGCTGCCCTACGAATACGCGCAGGCCGAGGTCACATGTCTCGGAGCGTTCAAGGTCTTCCGCCTTGCCGTTACGCACCTGCGCCCCGTGGGCGATCCGGGTCATGTAAACCGCGTCGGCCGCATCGGCGCCAGCGGCGCGCGCCGTGTCAAGCAGGGTTGCAATCAGGTCAAGCGGTTCCGGTGTCATCGTGCAAGGATCTCCGCAACAGTGGCGACAGGGGGCATGTGCCTGACCGGGCCAAGTGATGTCAGCGTGGGCGTACCGTGAAAGACCCGGGCCGCCACGCGCTGGACATCGGCGATGGTGACGGCGTCGATACGCTGCACCGTTTCATGGATCGGCACCAGACGGTCAAAGATCTGCAACTGCCGTGCAAGCTGTTCGCAGCGGCTGCCGGTGCTTTCCAGTGACATCAGCAATGATGATTTCAGTTGCGCGCGGGCACGGTCAAGTTCGTTCTGCGCGACCTGTCCCTGTACCTTGCGCAGTTCCTCCAGCGTGACGGGAATCAGGTCCGCCACCTGGGATTCGCCGGTGCCTGCGTAAATCCCGAACAGCCCACCCTGACGGAAGGGGGCGTTGAAGGAATAGACCGAATAGACCAGGCCACGCTTTTCACGGATTTCCTGGAACAGGCGCGATGACATGCCCCCACCAAGCAGCGTGGACAGCAGCAGGGTCGGGTAATAATCCGGATCGCCATAGCCGACAGAGGGAAAGCCGAGCACGATATGTGCCTGGTCCAGTTCACGCCGCTGTGCGAATTCGCCACCGACATAGGTTACGCCCGGACATGGCGGGATGTCTGTCTGCGGCAGGTCGCGGAAATGCTTTTCCACCATTTCCACCACGGCATCGTGATGCAGGTTGCCCGCCGCCGCAATGATGGTGTTGCGTGCGGTATAGTGCGTGCGCATATAGGTCATCAGCGTTTTGCGCGTCATTTCGCGAATGCCGCCTTCGGTGCCCAGCGTGGGACGGCCCATGGGCTGGTTGGGGAAGGCGGTTTCCTGGAAATGGTCGAACACGATGTCATCGGGCGTGTCGTTGGCCTGCCCGATTTCCTGCAAGATCACGCCACGTTCGCGTTCCAGTTCGTCAGGGGCAAAGCTGCTGTGTGTCAGGATGTCGCCGATGATGTCCACACCAAGCGGCAGGTCTTCCTTCAGCAGCTTGACGTAATAGGCGGTGTGTTCGCGCGCGGTATAGGCGTTGATATGGCCGCCGACATTCTCGATCTCTTCCGCGATGCCCGCCGCCGTGCGTGTCGCCGTGCCTTTGAACGCCATATGTTCGAGGAAGTGGGACACCCCGTTCTCGCGCGCGTCCTCGTGACAGGTGCCAGCGGCGACATACGCCCCGAAGGAGGCGGTTTCAACACGCTCCATCCGTTCGGTGACAACGGTCAGCCCGGAAGGCAGGCGGGTAACATTGATGAGGTCAGTCATTCGGATCCTGAAGGCCCGGCCGGGATCACTGAGCGGCAGGGCCATAGTTTGAGAAATCAGGGAAGAGGCAGGAGGCGCCAGCCGCGTCAGCTATTTTTCAGGACTGCGGCGCGGACCTTGTCCTCAATGGTTCCAAGGTCCGCAGGCACCACCTCGTAACGCTCCGGCCGGTCGAACAGGTCCGACAACGCATCCGGCAGGGCCGGGCGGATGCCGATCGCCTTTTCCATTGCGTCGGGGAATTTGGCGGGATGGGCGGTCGCCATTGCCACCATGGGGATTCCCGGTTCGCGAAAGGCGCGTCCGGCGGCAATGCCGATGGCGGTGTGCGGGTCGGCCATATACTGGCTTTGCGCATGCAGGCGCCGGATTTCGGCCACCGTCGCATCGTCATCAAGCGCCATGCCATGGAACAGCGCATTGGCCCTGTCCCATACCGGCGTGGGCACATGCATGCGACCGGTCTTGCGGAATTCCGTCACGATGCGCGCGCATGCGCTGGCGTCGCGGTCGAGCAGTTCGAACAGGAGGCGTTCGAAATTCGACGAGACCTGGATATCCATCGACGGTGACAGGCTGGGTACCACGCCATGGATGGACATGTCGTTTTCGTTGAGGAAGCGCGACAGGATGTCGTTGCGGTTCGACCCCACACACAGCGCGCGGATGGGAAGGCCCATCTGGCGCGCGACCCACGCGGCCAGCACGTTGCCGAAATTGCCGGTGGGCACGGCGAACGCCACCTCCCGGTCCGGTGCGCCAAGTGCAAGCGCGGAATAGACGTAATAGGGCACCTGGGCGGCGATTCGTGCCCAGTTGATGGAATTGACCGCCGACAGGTGCATGTCGGTGCGGAACGTGGTGTCGGCGAACATCGCCTTGACCATGTCCTGGCAATCGTCAAACGTGCCCTGTACCGCAAGGTTGGTGACGTTGGGCTCCAGCACCGTTGTCATCTGGCGGCGCTGCACGTCGGATGTGCGCCCTTCGGGGTGCAGGATCACCACACGCAGGCGTTCGCGCCCGCGACATGCCGCAATCGCGGCAGACCCTGTATCGCCCGACGTGGCCCCCACGATCGTCACATGTTCATTGCGCTGCGTCAGGACATGGTCGAACAGGCGGCCCAGCAACTGCATCGCCATGTCCTTGAACGCCAGCGTCGGGCCATGGAACAGTTCCTGCACGAACAGCCCGTCTTCCACCTGCGTCAACGGCACGATGGCGGCATGGTCGAAATGGGCATAGGCATCGCGGCACAGTTGCCCCAGCACGTCCGGCGGGATCGACCCGGCGGTGAATGGCGCCATCACGCGCGCGGCAAGTTCGGGGTAGGGCAGGCCGCGCAGGTCCCGCCATTGCCGGGGGGAGAATTCCGGCCAGCTTTCCGGCAGGTAAAGTCCACCGTCTTCGGCCAGACCAGCCAGGAGCACGGACGAGAAATCGCGGACAGGGGCTTGTCCCCGGGTAGAAATATAGCGCATGGGTCCGATCATAATGCCATCTCCCCACCGCGCGAAGGGGCACAGTGGGACTCGATGATCCTATCCTGAACGATTTTGGGAAAGGTGTGTCAGAATTTCGCCTCGGGCAGGGCCGCGACATTGATGCGATAGACATGGACCGGCCATGACACCTGCATCTGCCCGCCATTCAGTGCGGGTGTGCGGTCAAGCTGCGCCGCAGGGACATACATCATCCCGTCGGGCGTGACATACGATCCTGCGGGCCAGTGCAGGCGCGGGTCGGTCACGATGCGTTGATAGATACGCTTGGGCGTCAGGCGGAAGATGCTGCTGGTGGAGACATCATTCAGATACAGCGTCCCGTCCGCACCCACGGCGATCCCGCCATAGGGGGGGGATTTGTACCACAGGGTGGGGCTGTCTTCCAATTCGATGGGCGTGACCTTCGGATCAATCAGCACATCCGTGCCCAGCTTGTAGATCGGGCCGCTGAGCGGTTCGAAATACAGCCATTTCCCATCCGGGCTGATGGCCATCTGGCTGATATTGATGATGGCGGTATGGCCTGATGCGTTCTTCATCACACGCGCGTCTGGGCCGAGGATCGGCCGTCCCGCCGTCAGGGCGGGGTTATGTTCCATCAGCCGGCGCTGCCCATGGCCCTCAAGGTCGGCCACGATCAGTGCGGGCACCCCTTCATCCCCGATATAGGCATGGCCATTGCCCACCCGCATCGTGGACAGGTGGCTGTCCGGGCGCAGGCTGGCCGCGTCCACATCCCATGTCGCCGTAACCTGCGCCGTGCGGGTGTCGATGCGCATGACCTTGGGCTGCGCGCGCGTCCCGTCGGCGGCGATCCCGCTATCGAGTACCCATAACGTCCCGTCCGCCTGTAACTGAAGGTCCGCAGGGGCAATCAGGCGTTGCGCCGCCGGTGTGGCGGGGTCGTTCGATGCCGCGTCGGGATAGGGGGCGGGGTGTTGCCCGGGGGCGAAGATGACAAGGCCGCCCTGCTTTATCCCGGTCCATGCCGGGGCCTGTGCGATGAACCGGCCATCGGGCAGGACGACGACCCGGTCCCACGTCGCGGTGGCGGAGGTCGCGACATCATCCATCGGTGCGGACGGGTTCAGCGGCGGCGCGGGTTTGGCCGCATGCGCCTGGCGTGCGTCAAACGGGGCGTTCATCAGGGCCAGCGCCCCGACAAGGGCGCAGGCGACACCCGCATGGCGGGCACGATGCGGGCGGGACGGGGCGGAATCGTGACTGGACATTGTCCGCATGTCGCCATGAACCGCCCACGAAGGCAAGGGGCCGTGGGGGATGGCGGGTATCCGCGCGCCTATTGCCCGCAATACCGGTGCCGAAGATGCCGCAGATACGCATCAGGCCCCGGCGGCGCCCCCGTGGCGTCGCGCACGATGTCGCGCATCGCGGCACTGCTGGCGCGATGATGGACATGGGTGCGCAGCCATGTCAGCAGCGTGGAGAAATCACCCCGCGCGATATCTTCCATCAATGTCGGGCACGCCTTCTGTGCCGCCTCGCGCAATTGGGCGGCGATCATCGCGCCAAGCGTGTAGGTGGGGAAATATCCCCACGATCCCGATGGCCAGTGGATGTCCTGCAGGCAGCCCAGCCGGTCTTCGGTCACGCGCAGGCCCAACAGGTCGTAAAGACGTGCGTTAAAGGCCCCCGGAAGGTCATGCAGCGTCATCTGCCCGTTGATGAGTGCGGTTTCCATCTCATAACGCACAAGGATATGGGCGGGATAGGTGACCTCGTCCGCATCCACGCGGATGAACCCCGGACGCACGCGCGTAACCTGCCGGTGCAGCGTATCTGCGGACCATTCGGGGGACTGTATGTCCCCGCCAAGCGCGGTTGCAATGACGGGGGCTGCCCATGTCATGAACTCGGCCGAGCGGCAGACCTGCATTTCCATCAGCAGCGACTGGCTTTCATGCAGGCTCATCCCGCGTGCCGCGCCGACGGGTTGTGAATGCCATGCACGTGGCAGGCCCTGTTCATACAGCGCGTGACCGCTTTCATGTACGACGCCCATCAGGGCATTGAGGAAATCGCCCTCCTCGTACCGTGTGGTAATGCGCACGTCGTCTTCCGCCCCGCCGCAGAAGGGATGCAGGCTGACATCCAGCCGCCCGCGTGCCATGTCGAACCCCACGGTCCGCATGATCTCCTGCCCCAGTGCGGCCTGCGCGGCGGTTGCGAATGGCCCGCGCGGCAGGGCCGGCGCGGGGTGCGCGCGCTGATGTTCAAGCGCATCGGCGATCAGGCCCGGAAGTTGTGTTGACAGGCGGCGGAACACAGGATCGATATCCGCCTGCCGTGTGCCGGGGTCATATTGGTCCAGCAGCGCGTCATAGGGCGAAAGCCCAAGTGCCTCTGCCTTGGCATGGGCGATTTCGCGCGTGCGCGCCAATACGTCCTCCAGATAGGGCAGAAGGCTGGCGAAATCACTGTCGCGGCGTGCCGTGCGCCACGCCATCTCGCACCGGGATGCCGCGCGGGACGCGGCCTCCACCAGGTCCGGGGGCACGGCCATGGCATGGGCGTGCAGCCTGCGCATCTCCTGCAGGTTCGCCGCCTGCCACGCATCCCCCGGTTCTGGCGCCGCCGCCAGCAGGTCCGCCATGTCCGGGGTGGTCATGATGCCATGATGCAGGACCGATAGTGTCGCGATGCTTTCGGCCCGGCTGTCGGCGGCGCCCGATGGCATCATCGTGTCCTTGTCCCACCCGAGGATGCCCAGCGCATTGGCGATATGTCCCATCCGCGCAAAGCGGCGGACCAGCGTGTCATATGCATCATGTGCGGCAGGTGTGGGCGTGTCGGCCACGGGGTCGTGCATGGAGGAATTCCCTGCGTAAAGGAGTCGTTATCAATTGCGCCCTAGCGTGGCGGCCTTGGGCGCAACACGCAAGCAGGGACGGTGCCACCCATGCCGGAAAAGGCAGGCGACGTAATCGAACAGGGGCTGCGCATGCTGGCGCAGGGGCAGGCGGCGGCGGCAGGCGGGCATTTCCGCCAGATCCTGCGCCGCGATGGCAGTCATGCCGGTGCGTTGCACGGGATGGCCTGTGTTGTGCGTGCCTGCGGGCGTGACGACCTTGCCATCGGGTTGGCCGGGCGCGCGATCGAGATCGAGGGAGCGTCCCATTATTATGTGACACTGGCGCAGGCATTGATGGCGCGTGGGCATGTGGTGCAGGCCCGCGCGGCGGTAAATGTCGCCATCCTGAAATCCCCGCGCGATCCCGTGGCGCGCGCGGCGCAGGCCCGCATTGCCGAGGAATCTCACGATTTCACCACGGCGGAGACGGCATATGCGCAGGCCATCGCCTGTGGTGGCGTTGACGCATGGCGGCCCCGGGCGGACATGGCGCGCTTCTTGTGGCGTCGGAACCGTCGTGCCGATGCGCTGTCCTGGATGCGCAAGGCCTTTTGCCTTGCCCCGGAGGGGGACAGGCAGCTTTTTCACGAACTGGTGGAAATGCTGCTGGGCTGCGGCCACCTGCCAGAAGCACGGGCCAGTCTGGAGGCATGGTTGCAACATCTGCCCGATGACGCGATGGCGGCGGGCAACCTTGGCGCGGTCCTGTTCGCGCAGCGCGAGTTCGCGGCCGCCCTGCCATGGCTGCGGCAATGTGTGCAGGTCCTGCCCCATGCGGATGTATGGAACAATCTGGGTCTGACCTTCATGGCGCTAGGCGACGTTGCGCGGGCGCGTCGCGCGCTGGAACAGGCGCATGACCTGCGTCGTGACGACGGCCGGATTGCCGCCAACCTTGCCACCGTCCTGGCGGAGCAGGGGGAAGACGCCCCCGCCGCCGCCCTGTGCCGTGCGGTGATGGCAGATAAGCACGCCGATGCGCAGACCCGGGCACAGGCGCGTTTCAACCTTGGCACACTCATGCTGGGGCAGGGGCGTATGGCCGAAGGCTGGGCATTGTGGGAGGCGCGGCATGCGCTTCTGCCCGCCGATACGACGCATTATCCCGTCCTGCCCCGCTGCACGCGCGCGATGCTGGCTGATGGCGCGGGGACAACAGGGGACAGGATCGTTGTCCATGCCATGCAGGGAATGGGCGATACGATCCAGTTCCTGCGTTATGTCCCCATGCTGGCGCGGCGGCGGCGTGTGGTGCTGGTGCTGCCCCCCGCGCTGCATCGGCTGGCGGCCAGCCTGCGTGACAGGACAGGGGCTTCTGTTGCGCGGCGCATGGAAATTATCGCGCCAAATGATGAATATCCACGCGGTGTCGTGGCGCGATGCGACCTGTTCAGCCTGCCGTACCTGTTGGGGCTGGATGCGCTTCCGCGTCCGATGGGGGCATATGTCGGCCCGGTGGCCATGCCCCGCGCGATGGGGGGGATACGGGTTGGCCTGTGCTGGGCAGGGAATGCGCAGTACCGTTTTGACCGGCTCCGTTCCGTCGGGGCGCAGCGGATGGCGATGCTGGCGGGGGTGCGGGACGTGACGTTCGTCAGCCTTCAGCAGGGGGCAGGGGGTGCCGACCTGCCATTCCCGATGGAGGTGCCGTCACTGGGCGATGTGATGGATACGGCGTGGGTGATCGCCACGCTGGATCTGGTGATCTGCGTGGATACGATGGTGGCGCACCTTGCCGGGGCGATGGGGCGCCCGGTCTGGCTGCTTAACCGTCATGGGGGGGACTGGCGCTGGTCCGCTGCCCTTGGTGGGGGGGATGGTGACGCATCGTCACGGCCGCACGGAAGCTGCTGGTATCCGCACCTTCGGCAGTTTCGTCCCGCACACGCGCTACCGCCGCCCCATGCGTGGGACGGGGTCATCGAACAGGTGCGCGATGCGCTGCATGACTGGCGCGCGGCGCGGCGGGATGTCAGGGGCTGTCTGGACTGATCGTGAGGTTCTCTGACCTTCCGTCAGATCGTGACGGTATCCAGGGCGGAGGTCAGGCGGGTGGCGTTGGCCTCTGCCTTTTGCAGTCCGGCCAACAGGGTCTGGCGAATGGTCTCCAGACGCGCCTTGTCCGTGATCTTCAGGCCGAACAGGTCCTTGACATAAAACACGTCAACCGCCCGCACGCCATAGGTCGTGATATGGGCCGAGGCGATCTGCAGCTTCTGGTCGCTGATGGTTGCCGTAATGTCATGCAGCAGGCCGGGCCGGTCGCGCCCGTTGATTTCGACCACCGTGCAGGCATTGGACGCGCGGTTGTCGATCACGACGCGCGGCGGTACATGGATGGCGCGCATGCGCCGCCCGCTGCCGCGCCGCCCGCAGCTTGCGATTTCCTTGCTGATATTGAGCTGTCCTGACAGGGCCTGCTCCACCAGCATCGATAGGCGGGCCAACTGCTGCGGTTCCTCAAAGGCCGCTCCATCGGCGTCCTGAACCCATAATGTATCGAGCGCCATGCCGTTGGTCATCGTATGGATGCGCGCATCGACAATGGATGCGCCCGCAATGGCGACAGCCCCGGCGATGCGTGAAAACAGGCCCGGATGGTCGGCGGCATAAATCGTCACCTCGGTCACGCCACGCGCCGGAATCGGTTGGGATTCAACCGTCAGCGGGGAATGCCTGGCCTCGGATTCGGTAATCAGGCGGATATGGCGGCGATGGGTGTCACGGTCGAATGACAGCCAGTAACTGCCGTAACCCAGCCCCATGAAATGGGCGATCTCCCCTTCGGGCAGGCCATCTTCGGCCAGCCACTGCGCCGTTGCGGCCTTGGCGCGGGCGACGCGGACATCGCGTTCCGTCGTGGCCATGCTCCCTTCAAGGACTTCGGCCACGCGCATGTAAAGTTCATTCAGCAGCGTCGCCTTCCACGCGTTCCATACACGCGGCCCGACCGCGCGCATGTCCACGATCGTCAGCAGCAGCAAAAGGCGCAGGCGTTCGGGCGACTGGATGATGTCGGCAAGGTCGAGGATCGTCTTGGGATCGTCAATGTCGCGCTGGAACGCCGTATGGCTGAGCAGCAGGTGATGCAGCACCAGCCACGACACGGTCTCCGTCTCTTCGCTGTCCATGCCCAGTTCGGGGCAGACATGCAGCGCGATTTCCGATCCGATTTCCGAATGGTCCCCGCCCCGTCCCTTTGCGATGTCATGCAGCAGGACCGCGACATACAGCGCCCGGCGCGAATGCAGGTTGCGCGCCAGTTCATAGGCCAGCGGGATTTCGTCCGCCATCGACCCGTGTTCCACGCGCTCCAGGATACGCAGCGCGTCGATGATGTGCTCATCCACGGTAAAGACATGATAGGTGTCGAACTGCATCTGCCCCACGACCCGCGACCAGTCGGGCAGCAGCCGCCCCATCAGGCCGGTTTCGTTGAGAATATGCAGCCAGTAGGCATTCCCCTTGCGCCGTCCCTCGTCCATCTGGTGAAAACTGGGGGCGTCATCGCCCTGTACGGCTGCAGGCGGGGTGCCGGGGGCGCCATGGCGGGCGCGCTCTGGCGGGGTGCCGCACATCAGGTCGAGGAAGATGGAAGACGCCTCCGCATTGCCACGCAGGGTCGCGGCATGGCGTTCCCAGCGGATCATCTGCTGCATCGCCAGGGGATGGATCGGCAGCTTGCGCTTTTTCGCCCATGCCAGCAGGCGCATCATCTGGATTGGTTCATGCTCGAACGATGTGCCGCGTTCAGGCAGGATGCGTCCGTCCATCACGGTAAACCCGGCATCACGCATCTGCGTATCGGCCTGTGGTGCATTGGCGATGGGGCCAAGCGCCTGGCGCAGGACGGCAGGTTCAAGCACAAGCGTCAGGCGCATGACCTCGCGCACCGTCAGGAAGTAGTGGCGCATGAAACGCTCCACCCCCACCTGTCGGCCATGACGGGTATAACCCATGCGCCCGCCGACCACCGGTTGCACGTCAAAGGTCAGGCGTTCTTCCGCCCGGCCGGAGACATAGTGCAGGTGAAAGCGCACGCGCCACAGGAAATCCCATGACCGGCGGGCGCGCTTGGCCTCTTGTTCCGTCAGCAGGCCGAGTGCGCTGAAACCGGGGGCCAGCAGGTCGGAGACATGGCGCGTGCCGAAAGTATAGCGGCACATCCAGTACAGCGTCTGCAGGTCACGCAGGCCGCCGCGCCCTTCCTTGACATTGGGTTCGACCAGATAGGGGCTGTCGCCGAAACGGTGGTGTCGGGCGGCCCGTTCACGCCGCTTGTCGGTGATGAAACATGCGGCCCCCGCCGTGACGCAGGCGACGATGTAGCGTGCCTCGAACATTGCGAACAGGGTGGCGTCCCCCGCCAGAAGCCGTGCGTCGAGTAACGTGGTGCGCACGGTGGTATCGGCCTCGGCCTCCGTGATGCACTCGTCAATCGTGCGCGTCGCATGCCCGACCTTCAGCCCAAGATCCCACAGGAAATACAGGATGTATTCGACAACGCCGCGCACCTCGTCCGACGGTTCGTCCGGGGTCAGGAACAGCAGGTCGATATCACTGAACGGCGCCAGCAGCCCACGCCCGTAACCGCCCGTTGCGGTAATGGCGAAGCTGACGTCGCCCGCCACCTGCGACTCGGCACGGATGCTGTGGGTCGCGAATTCGCACAACGTGCGGATCATGCCATCGGTATAGCTGGCCAGCAGCTTGCCCGCGTCCGCGCCGCCCAGGCGATGCGCCTCGAATTCCTCGCGCACATGGGACTGAAAGCGCGCAAGGTGCCTGCGGAACAGGCTGATCGCCTCCTCCCGCGGGAGTTCCGGGGCATAGGGTGCGTTCAGTCCCAGCGCGTCGCGCAGGGCAATGGTCATGTCCTCGACAGTAGAGGCGGCGTGGGCAGGGCTCGGCATCGCGGTCTGGTCGGCGTCCTTTGGGGCGAATGGGCCGGACAAGTGTGCCGGTCTTTGCAGTTACGGGTCCAGATGTTCCTTACTGGAATGTAGGAGTTTTTTTAACCGGTAAAGGGCGTCGAGCGCCGCGCGCGGGGTCAGTTCGTCGGGATCGAGGCCGATGACCATCTCGATCACTTTTTCCGGCAGTGCGGGTGTGGCCTCCGCAACCGGGGGCGGCGTGTCGATCCGTTCGAACAGGGGCAGGGCCGGGGCGGCGGCATGGCGTTCCTTCTCCAGCCCCGCCAGCAGCCGTCCGGCGCGGCGCACCACGGGTTCGGGCACCCCGGCAAGGCGCGCGACATGCACGCCCCAACTGCGCCGGGCGGTGCCGGGGACGACCTCGTGCTGGAAAATCACCTCGCCCTTCCATTCACGCACGCTCATGGTGTGTGGCGACAGGCGCGGCAGGCTCTCGGCAAGTTCGGACAGTTCGTGGAAGTGGGTTGCGAATATGGCCCGGCACCGCAGCGTCGAATGCATGGCTTCGAGCACGGCCCACGCGATCGCCAGACCGTCAAGCGTTGCCGTCCCGCGCCCGATTTCGTCCACCACCACCATGGATCGTGGTCCCGCCTGGTTGAGGATGGCCGCCGTTTCCGTCATTTCCACCATGAAGGTGGACCGCCCGCGCGCAAGGTCGTCCGCCGCCCCCACGCGGGAAAACAGGCGGTCCACGATGCCGATGCGCGCGGCCTTTGCACAGACCGGCAGTCCCGCCTGCGCCACGATCACCGCCAGTGCCGTCTGCCGCAGGAAGGTGGACTTGCCCGCCATGTTCGGGCCCGTCAGCAGCATGACGCGCCGGTCGGGCGACAGGTCGCACGAATTGGGGGTGAAGCGGGCATCACGCGGCAATGCCGCCTCCACAACCGGGTGGCGGCAGTCGGTCAGGTCGAACGTGGTGTCATCGCTGATGGCGGCGCGGCACCATGTCCCCCCACCGGCCAGTTCGGCGCACGACTGTATGATGTCCAGCACCGCAAGGGCGGAGGCGATGTCAGGAAGGGCAGGTTCGTCGAGGATGGTGCGTACCAGTTCGGCAAACAGCGTGCGTTCGCGTGCCGCCGCGCGTTCTGCGGCCTCGATGATGCGTTGGTCGAGGCTGACGAGGCGGTCGGTTGAAAACCGCGCGGCGCTTGCCGTGCCCTGCCTCAGGATCAGGTCCTCGCGGTCCTTCAGCCGTGCAGAGGCGGCGGAGGGAACCTCGATCACATAGCCAAGCTGCGCATGGTGACGGATCTTGAGGTTGGAGATGCCAAAGGCGTCGGCATATTCCTGCTGGAGTGCGGCAATGATCCGGCGGCTGCCATCGCGCAGTTCACGTTCGCCATCAAGTTCGCCATCATATCCCGTGGCGATGACGCCCCCATCCTCCAGCCGTGCGGGCAGGGTATCGGACAGGGCGCGCGCCAGCAGGGCCTCAAGCTCCGTCGCCTTGTCAAGATGTGCCGTGGCGCGTGTGACAAGCGATGGGGCCTGCGGGCTTTCGCGCACGATGCGCGCGACGTGGCGCGCCGTGGACAGGGCGGCGCGGATGGCGGCGGCATCGCGCGGCTGTCCCCGGCCCAGCGACAGGCGGCCCAGCGCCCGCGCCACGTCCGGCGCGGGGC
>NZ_BANE01000067.1 GCF_000964405.1 Novacetimonas hansenii JCM 7643 | reverse complement strand
TGTGCGGGTGGGGGCCATGTGGCGCCCCACCCGCCGGTCTAATGCTGCATCGGGGTCTGCAATCTGGCGGATTCCGATTCGGGACTCGGTGCATGGAACGCCGAATCATCCCGTTTCATATTGTAATGGGGTGTTTTCATACCCCATGCGGAATGGCCATGCTGCATGCATGGCCGAATCCTGAGCAAAGGCTTGACTTCAAGCCATTCTCTTCGTAGGTTCCGCGCCCTCGGCTAGCCCTGTCTGAATGACGTCGTTGGCCGTCGAATGCAGCATGCTCGCATGCGGTGCCGCCACCCGGGAATCGGGCGGCCAAGGCCGGATGCATATATGATGCCCGACCGAATGATCTTCATTCGTTGGGGTTTTGTTGTGAACGACAGTCGGCAACCAGACTTTGGGGTTGGCCGGCCGAAATTTGTAAGGATCGGGAAAGGCGTATGCCGACCATCAACCAGTTGATCGCGAAAGGCCGCGAGCCCGCAGCCAAACGCAACAAGGTACCTGCCCTGCAGGGATGTCCGCAGAAGCGTGGCGTTTGTACTCGTGTTTACACAACCACACCGAAGAAGCCGAACTCGGCTCTGCGTAAGGTTGCGAAGGTGCGCCTGACGAACGGTTATGAGGTTGTGAGCTATATTCCGGGTGAAGGCCACAACCTTCAGGAACATAGTGTCGTCCTGATCCGCGGCGGTCGCGTCAAGGATCTTCCTGGCGTGCGATATCACATTCTGCGCGGCGTTCTGGATACCCAGGGTATCGCCAAGCGTCGTCAGCGTCGCTCGCTCTATGGCGCGAAGCGTCCTAAGTAAAAGGAATATCAGGCATGAGTCGCCGTCATCGCGCTGTTAAGCGCGAGATTCTTCCCGATCCGAAATTTGGTGATGTCGTCATCACGCGTTTCATGAACGCCCTGATGTACGACGGCAAGAAGTCCACCGCCGAAGGGATCGTCTATGGCGCCCTTGAGGTGCTGCGTCGTCGCGGTGGGGCTGCTGCTGATCCGGTTGTGCTGTTCCACGGTGCGCTGGATAACGTGAAGCCTGCCGTCGAGGTGCGTTCGCGCCGCGTTGGTGGTGCGACCTACCAGGTTCCGGTCGAAGTCCGGGCCGAGCGTCGTCAGGCGCTTGCGATCCGCTGGCTGATCGACGCGTCGCGCAAGCGGGGCGAAAACACGATGCAGGAACGCCTGTCGAACGAGCTTCTGGATGCGGTCAACAACCGTGGTGCCGCCGTCAAGAAGCGCGAAGATACGCATCGCATGGCAGAAGCCAACAAGGCGTTCAGTCATTACCGCTGGTAAAGGGCGTCAGGTCGGTATATTCACCGGCTCGGCTTCCGACACGGAACTTTCTAACCCGACTTTCGGCATGAGGCCGAAGTAACGGAGAAAACGATGGCAAAGGCTAAATTTGAGCGGAATAAGCCGCACTGCAACATCGGCACGATCGGTCACGTCGATCACGGCAAGACCTCGCTGACCGCTGCTATCACCAAGACGCTCGCCAAGAGCGGCGGTGCGGAGTTCAAGGCGTACGACATGATCGACGCGGCGCCGGAAGAGCGCGCCCGTGGTATCACGATCTCCACCGCTCACGTTGAGTATGAAACGGCAAAGCGTCATTACGCCCATGTCGACTGCCCCGGTCACGCTGACTATGTGAAGAACATGATCACGGGTGCGGCGCAGATGGACGGCGCGATCCTGGTTGTGTCGGCCGCTGACGGCCCGATGCCCCAGACGCGTGAACACATCCTGCTGGCCCGCCAGGTTGGCGTTCCGGCCCTGGTTGTCTTCCTGAACAAAGTCGACCAGGTTGATGACCCGGAACTGCTGGAACTGGTGGAAATGGAAGTTCGCGAACTTCTGTCCGCTTATCAGTTCCCCGGCGACGATATCCCCATCGTCAAGGGTTCGGCCCTGGTGACGCTGGAAGATGGCGATCCGGAAGTTGGCGAAAACCGTGTTCTCGACCTGATGAACGCTGTTGACGAATATATCCCGCAGCCGGAGCGTCCGATTGACCGTCCGTTCCTGATGCCGATCGAAGACGTGTTCTCGATCTCCGGTCGTGGCACCGTGGTGACGGGCCGTGTCGAACGTGGCGCCGTGAACGTGGGCGACGAAATCGAAATCGTTGGTCTGCGTCCGACGCAGAAGACCACGGTGACGGGCGTCGAAATGTTCCGCAAGCTGCTTGATCGCGGTGAAGCTGGTGACAACATCGGTGCGCTGCTGCGTGGCACGAAGCGTGAAGACGTGGAGCGTGGTCAGGTCCTGGCAAAGCCGGGTTCCATCACCCCGCACACGAAGTTCAAGGCTGAAGCCTACATCCTGACGAAGGAAGAGGGTGGCCGTCACACGCCGTTCTTCACCAACTATCGTCCGCAGTTCTATTTCCGCACAACCGACGTCACTGGCGTTGTTCACCTGCCGGAAGGCACGGAAATGGTCATGCCTGGTGATAACGTCGCCATGGATGTTGAACTGATCGCCCCGATCGCCATGGATGAAGGCCTGCGCTTCGCTATTCGCGAAGGTGGCCGTACGGTCGGTGCAGGCGTGGTCGCTTCGATCACTGCGTGATTGTAAGTAACTGAAGTGATGATGCCCCCGGTCAGAGTGATCTGGCCGGGGATATCATTGGCGGATCGGGTTCCCCCGAACCAGTTAAAGTTGGACTGAAACAGAAAGATGGACAACCAGAACATCCGCATTCGCCTGAAGGCGTACGATCATCGGGTGCTCGATAACAGCACAAAAGAGATCGTCAATACGGCGAAGCGTACGGGTGCGCGGGTTCGGGGTCCTATCCCGCTGCCGACGCATATCGAACGGTTCACTGTCAACCGTTCTCCCCATGTGGATAAGAAAAGCCGCGAGCAGTTCGAAATTCGGACCCATCGCCGGCTGCTCGACATTGTCGAGCCGACCCCGCAGACCGTGGACGCACTCATGAAACTCGACCTCGCCGCTGGCGTGGATGTCGAGATTAAACTCTAAGGTCCAGACGATGCGCACCGGATTGATCGCAAAAAAGCTGGGAATGACCCGGCTGTTCAAGGAAGACGGCACACATGTGCCGGTGACTGTCCTGCAGGTTGATGACCTGCAGGTGGTTGATGTCCGCACCCAGGAGCGTGATGGCTATTCAGCTGTCCAGCTTGGTTCGGGCAAGGCCAAGGTCAAGAATGTAACGAAGCCGTGCCGTGGCCATTTCGCCAAGGCGAAGGTGGAGCCGAAGAAGAAGCTGGTGGAATTCCGGGTGGCAGATGATGCCGTTCTGGAAGTTGGCGCCACGCTCTCTGCCGCTCACTTCGTCGTTGGGCAGAAAGTGGATGTGACCGGCACCAGCAAGGGTAAAGGGTTTGCCGGCGCGATGAAGCGCTGGAACTTTGCCGGTCTCGAAGCCTCGCATGGTGTCTCGATCAGTCACCGTTCGCACGGATCGACGGGTAATCGTCAGGATCCGGGCAAGGTCTTCAAGAACAAGAAAATGGCCGGACATCTCGGTTCGGAACGCGTCACCACCCTGAATCTGGAAGTGGCCGCCGTCGATGCCGAGAAGAATCTGCTGATGATCTGCGGCTCCGTCCCGGGCGGCAAGAATGAGCTGATTCTGGTTCGTGATGCGATCAAGAAGCCCCGTCATGCCGAGGTGCCGTATCCGGCCGCCCTGGCCCAGGTAGCGGGCTGAGGATAGAGGGCAATGGATTACGAGATCAAAACCCTCGAGAACGGAAGCGCCGGTACGGCAACGCTTCCCGACGAGATTTTCAAGGTTGAGCCGCGTGCCGACATCATGGCCCGCGTCGTTCACTGGCAGTTGGCGAAGCGCCGTGCGGGCACGCATAAGGTCAAGGGCATGGGGGAAGTCTCCGGCACGACCAAGAAGCCCTATCGGCAGAAGGGCACGGGTAGCGCCCGTCAGGGGTCGCTGCGTTCACCGCAGTACCGTACTGGTGGCGTGGTTCATGGGCCGGTCGTGCGCGACCATGGCTATGACCTGCCCAAGAAGGTGCGTCGCCTGGGCCTGATTTCAGCGCTGTCGCAGAAGGCTGCCGAAGGCAAGCTGGTGGTGCTCGACGCCGCCACGGCATCGGGCAAGTCTTCCGAACTGGCGAAGAAGCTGAAGGTGCTTGGCTGGAAGTCCGCGCTGATCGTGGATGCCGCGGTTGAGGAAAACTTCGGTCGGGCGGCACGCAACCTGCCGAAGATCGATATCCTTCCGACCATCGGTGCGAATGTCTATGACATCCTCAATCACGAAGTGCTGGCGATTACGCGCGCCGGGCTTGAGGGTCTGAAGGAGCGTCTGGCATGACCAACATCCTCGCTCTCCGCAAAAAGGCGGAACGTATGTCGCGTGAGGCGATGTATGACATCATTCGTGCGCCGCTGATCACGGAAAAAGCGACCGCCCTGTCTGAAAAGAACCAGGTTGGTTTCAAGGTCGCTTCCGGTGCGTCGAAGTTCGAGATCAAGGTCGCGGTGGAAACACTGTTTGGCGTCAAGGTTCTGGGTGTGAACACCCTGATCCAGAAGGGCAAGGCGAAGCGCTTCAAGGGACGTCCCGGCCAGCGGTCTGATGTGAAGAAGGCGTTTGTGCAGCTTGCAGATGGTCAGTCCATTGACCTGACCGCCAAGCTGTCCTGACGCGGGGTGACAAGAAATGGCATTGAAGCACTTTAACCCGGTTACCCCCAGCCTGCGCGGAACGGTCCTGATCGACCGCAAGGAGCTGTGGAAGGGCAAGCCCGTCAAAGGGCTGACCGAGGGCAAGAACAAGAGCGGCGGTCGTAATAACCACGGCCGCACCACCTCGCGTTTCATCGGTGGTGGTCATAAGCAGTCCTATCGCTATGTCGATTTCAAGCGTCGCAAGTTCGACGTTGTCGGCACGGTGGAGCGTCTGGAATATGATCCCAACCGCACGGCTTTCATCGCACTGGTGAAGTATGCTGACGGTGAACTCGCCTATATCATTGCGCCGCAGCGTCTGCAGGCGGGTGATCAGGTGGTGTCCGGCCTGCGTGCGGACATCAAGCCTGGCAACGCGATGCCGTTGTCGGCGGTGCCGGTGGGCACGATCATCCACAACATCGAGCTCAAGGCCGGTGCTGGTGGGAAGATCGCCCGTTCGGCTGGCACCTATGCACAGTTGGTCGGCAAGGATATGGGCTATGCCCAGATCAAGCTGCAGTCTGGTGAACTGCGTGTCGTGCGTGCCGAGTGCATGGCGACGATCGGTGCGGTGTCCAACCCGGACAACATGAACCAGCATATGGGTAAGGCAGGTCGCGCCCGCTGGCTCGGCCGTCGTCCGCATAACCGTGGCGTTGTCATGAACCCGGTCGACCATCCGCATGGTGGTGGTGAAGGCCGGACTTCGGGCGGTCGTCATCCGGTTACGCCATGGGGCAAGCCGACAAAGGGTTACAAGACCAGGGTCAACAAGCGTACGGACAGTCTGATTATCCGTCGCCGGAAGACCGGCAAGTAAGGGGCATACAAGATGGCACGTTCCGTCTGGAAGGGCCCGTTCGTGGACGGGTATCTACTGAATAAAGCCGATGCGTCGCGCGCGTCGGGCCGTAACGAAGTGATCAAGATCTGGTCGCGTCGCTCAACCATCCTGCCGCAGTTCGTGGGACTGACGTTTGGCGTCTATAACGGGCACAAGTTCCTGCCCGTGCAGGTGACCGAGAACATGGTCGGGCACAAGTTCGGTGAATTTTCGCCGACCCGCACCTTTACGGGTCATTCCTCGGACAAGAAAGCGAAGCGGGGCTGATCATGAGCAAGCCTAAGCATCCGCGCACGCTCGCGGAAACCGAAGCGCAGGCCACTACGCGGAACATCCGCATCAGCCCGCGTAAACTGAACCTTGTTGCGGGTCTGATCCGCAACAAGCCTGCCGCACAGGCTGTTGCGACGCTGACATTCTCCAAGCGTCGCATTGCACAGCAGGTGAAGAAGACGCTGGAAAGCGCCATCGCGAACGCCGAGAACAACCACCAGTTGGATGTTGACCAGTTGGTCGTGGCGCGTGCGGAAGTTGGCAAGTCGATCGTCATGCGCCGTTTCCACGCCCGTGGCCGTGGCCGTTCGGCCCGCATCGAAAAGTTTTTCAGCCATCTGACGATCATCGTGGCAGAGCGTCAGCCCGAGGCAGAAGCGGCAACCGGAAAGAAGGCGGCCTGATCCATGGGACATAAAGTCAATCCGATCGGGCTGCGGCTCGGCATCAATCGCACCTGGGACAGCCGCTGGTATGCGGATGCCGATTATGCCCGTCTGCTGCATGATGACCTGAAGCTGCGTTCCTACCTGCGTCGCAAGCTGTCTGGCGCTGGCGTGTCGCGTGTCGTGATCGAACGTCCGGCCAAGAAGCCCCGCGTGACGATCTATGCCGCGCGTCCGGGTGTCGTCATCGGCAAGAAGGGGCAGGATATCGACGTGCTGCGTAAGGATCTGACCCGTATGGCGAAGACCGATGTTGCGCTGAACATTGTCGAGATCCGCAAGCCGGAAATCGATGCGACGCTGGTGGCTGATAATATCGCGCAGCAGCTTGAACGTCGTGTTGCCTTCCGTCGCGCCATGAAGCGCGCCGTGCAGTCCGCCATGCGTCTTGGCGCACAGGGCATCCGGATCAACTGTTCCGGTCGTCTGGGTGGCGCCGAAATCGCGCGTGTCGAATGGTACCGCGAAGGACGCGTGCCGCTGCATACGCTGCGCGCCGATATTGATTATGGTGTGGCGACGGCAAAGACGACCTATGGCACCTGTGGTGTGAAGGTGTGGATCTTCAAGGGCGAGATTCTTGCCCATGATCCGTTGGCGCAGGATCGTCGCGCCGCCGAGCAGGCCCCGCAGCGCTGATCTGCGGGGAATAGGGACCAGAGTGCGCCAGGCGGCGCTGAGGATTTGAAACAATGCTTTCTCCCAAGCGGACAAAGTTCCGCAAGGCCCACAAGGGCCGCATTCATGGACTGGCGAAAGGCGGGACGACCCTGAACTTTGGGGCCTTTGGCCTCAAGGCGCTGCAGCCGGAACGGATTACCGCCCGTCAGATCGAAGCGGCCCGTCGGGCCATTACCCGTGCGATGAAACGTGCGGGTCGCGTGTGGATTCGGATTTTTCCTGACCTTCCGGTCTCGACAAAGCCCGCAGAAGTGCGTATGGGCTCCGGCAAGGGGTCGCCTGAATACTGGGTGGCCCGAGTGAAGCCGGGTCGTATCCTGTTCGAGATCGAAGGCGTGTCACCCGAAGTCGCGCGTGAAGCGCTGGCTCTGGGTGCGGCAAAGCTGCCGATCAAGACGAAGTTTGTGACCCGTATTGGAGACGCGTGAGATGGCAAAGGCAAGCAAGCCGGCCGATCTGCGTGCCAAGACTGTTGAAGAACTGGATACGCTTCTCATTGATCTGAAGCGCGAGCAGTTCAATCTTCGGTTCCAGCATGCAACCGGCCAGACCGAAGGGCAGTCGCGTATGCGTGCGGTGCGTCGCGAGATTGCCCGCGTCAAGACGATTGCGTCTGAGGCGTTGAAGAAGATCGCTGCCGGTACTACGCCGGCAGTCAAGTCCTGAAGGGAGACGGGCGATGCCAAGGCGCGTCCTGACCGGACGGGTGACCAGCGACAAGATGGACAAGACGGTTACCGTTCTTGTCGATCGTCGCATCATCCATCCGCTGTACAAGAAGTTCATTCGCCGTTCGAAGAAGTACGCGGCGCATGATCAGCTGAATGAATGCAAGATCGGGGATACGGTGCGCATTGAAGAATGCCGCCCCATTTCCCGGCGCAAGACCTGGACCGTCGTGGTTCGCAATGGTGCCCCCCTGGTGGCGGCCCCGGCGACCGAGGTCCAGTCTGGCGCACAGGCGTAAAGAAGGGCATAGAGCATGATCCATCCCGAGACCAACCTTGACGTCGCCGACAATTCCGGCGCGCGTCAGGTGCAGTGCATCAAGGTGCTGGGCGGTTCCAAGCGGAAGTCCGCCTCGGTCGGCGACGTGATTGTCGTGTCCGTCAAGGAAGCGATTCCCCGCGGCAAGGTCAAAAAGGGTGATGTGCACCAGGCGGTGATCGTCCGTACGTCCTATCCCGTGCGTCGTCCTGATGGCAGCGCCATCCGCTTTGACCGCAATGCCGCCGTGCTGATCAACAAGCAGCAGGAACCGATCGGAACCCGTATCTTTGGCCCGGTCGTGCGTGAGCTGCGTGCGCGCAAGTTCATGAAGATCATTTCGCTGGCGCCGGAGGTGCTGTAATGGCCGCACGTATCAAGAAGGGCGATCAGGTCCTGGTCATCACCGGTTCGTCGCGCGGCACGCGCGGTGAAGTCGTGACCGTGCTGCCGACGGCCGAAAAGGCCATCGTGCGCGGCGTCGCGATTGCGAAGCGTCATACACGCCCCAGCCGCATGGGTGAGCAGGGAGGCATCATCGAGAAGGAGATGCCGGTTCACCTGTCCAACCTGAAGCTGATCGATCCCAAGAGCGGTGATCCGACGCGTGTCGGTTATCGCGTTCTGGAAAACGGTCGCAAGGTTCGTGTCGCCAAGGCGACCGGCGAAGTCATCGAAGGCTGAGGAGGCGGGTATGTCAGAAGCTAACGTAACCCGCTCGGTGCCGCGCCTGCAGCAGCGTTACAATGACGAACTGCGCGCGAAACTGCGCGAGGAGTTCGGTTACAAGAACGTGATGCAGGTTCCGGCCCTTGAGAAGATCGTTCTCAATATGGGTGTCGGTGAAGCTGCGGGCGACCAGAAGAAACTGGATGCCGCGTTTCAGGAAATGACCCTTATCGCGGGTCAGAAGCCAGTCAAGACGGTTGCGAAAAAGGCGATCGCGGGCTTCAAAATCCGTGAAGGTCTGCCGATTGGATGCAAGGTTACACTGCGCCGTGCGCAGATGTATGAATTCCTTGACCGTCTGGTGACGATTGCCCTGCCGCGTGTCCGCGATTTCCGCGGCCTGCCGGCGAACAAGGGTTTTGACGGGCATGGCAACTTTGCCATGGGCCTGAAGGAACAGATCGTCTTTCCGGAAATCGAGTACGACAAGGTCGACGATATTCGCGGCATGGACATCATCTTCGTGACAAGCGCGAAGACCGATGCTGAAGCCAAGGCTCTTCTGAAGGCGTTCGATCTGCCCTTCGCAGCATAAAAGTTGCGAGAGGGGCTTTCACTGGAAGCCCGGAAGACCTAAGACACACGTAGTTTGGAAAACCGTTGGGAATGGCCCGACAGGTTCCGGAGGATAAAACAAGGCATGGCCAAGATTTCCGCCGTAAACCGGAATGTCAAGCGCGAGCGCATGGCAGCACGGGACAAGGCAAAGCGGACAGCATTGAAAAACATCATCATGGACCGCTCTCTGCCGGTTGAGGATCGTTTTGATGCGTCGCTGAAGCTTGCTGAACTTCCGCGAAACGGATCGCGCGTGCGCGTTCGTCTGCGGTGCAAGTTGACGGGGCGTTCCCGCGCCAATTACAGAAAGTTCGAACTCTGCCGTATCGCCCTGCGCGACCTGGCCTCCAATGGCCAGATCCCGGGTATGGTCAAATCGAGCTGGTAAGGGCAGGGAACGATGTCACTTTCTGATCCTTTGGGTGATCTGCTCACCCGGATCCGCAATGCCCAGCGTGCGCGTCACGCGGCATGCGTCGCACCTGCGTCAAAGCTGCGTGCAAATGTACTCGAGGCACTGCGCCGTGAGGGTTATATCCGTGGTTTTTCCAAGGAAGAACTGCGCAAGGGTGTGGCTCAGCTGCGTATCGAGTTGAAGTATCTTGATGGCGAACCCGTGATCAAGGAAATCCACCGCGTCTCCAAGCCGGGTCGCCGTGTGTATTCCAAGATCAAGGAACTGCCGCGGGTGTATGCCGGGCTGGGTGTGTCGATCCTGTCGACCCCGCGTGGTGTCCTGTCGGATGGGGAAGCGCGCGCTGCCAATGTTGGCGGCGAAGTTCTCTGCCGCGTATTCTAAAGGAGGGATGAATGTCGAGAGTTGGCAAATATCCCGTCGAGATTACGTCGGGAGTTCAGGTTTCCATCGCTGATGGTGTGCTGACGGCAAAAGGCAAGCTCGGTGAGCTGAAGCTGCCTCTGTCGCACCACATCGAAGCTGAAATTGCGGATGGCAAGGTTTCGGTCAAGCCCGTCGGAACGCAGGCGCAGGCCCGCATGATGTGGGGCACGACACGTTCGCTGATCGCGACCATGGTCAAGGGAGTGTCCGAAGGATTCTCCAAGACGCTGGAGATCAGCGGCACGGGTTATCGTGCGGCGGTTCAGGGCAAGAATCTTGTCATGAATCTCGGATATTCGCACGATATCGTGTATGAAATCCCCGCTGGCATCAAGATCACGACCCCGCGTCCGACCGCTGTTACTGTCGAAGGGATCGACAAGCAGCGTGTTGGCCAGGTTGCGCTTGATATCCGCAGCTTCCGCAAGCCCGAGCCCTATAAGGGCAAAGGTGTCCGTTATGAAACGGAGACCATCCGTCGCAAGGAAGGTAAGAAGAAATAATGAGCGCGCAGCAGGATCTGCGGGAGCGGCGCCGTCAGCGTCTTCGCTTCCAGCTTCGCCGCAAGAGTGGCGGACGGCCGCGCCTTTCGGTGTTCCGGTCGGGCAAGAATATTTACGCGCAGGTGATCGACGATGTCGCCGGTCGCACGCTTGCGGCAGCTTCTTCCATCGAGAAGGATCTGCGCAGCGCCCACAAAAATGGCGCAGACATTGCCGCGGCTGGTGCCGTTGGCAAGCTGCTTGCCGAACGTGCGGTTGCGGCGGGTGTGTCGAAGGTCGTGTTCGATCGCGGCTCGTATCTGTATCATGGGCGCATCAAGGCCCTGGCGGAGGCTGCCCGTGAGGGCGGTCTCTCGTTCTGACGAAAGGGGCACGCACAATGGCACGTGAACCGAGAGAAGGCGGCCGGGGCGGCCGCGATCGTGATCGCGAAGGCGATGATCTCGTTGACAAGCTGGTCACGATCAATCGTGTGGCAAAGGTCGTCAAGGGTGGTCGTCGCTTCGCTTTTGCCGCACTGGTTGTCGTTGGTGACCAGAAGGGGCGCGTAGGGTTCGGCGCGGGCAAGGCCCGTGAGGTTCCCGAGGCAATCCGCAAGGCGACAGATCGCGCCAAGCGCGCGATGATCCGTGTCCCCATGAAGGAGGGTCGTACCCTCCATCATGATGTGGCGGGTCATTTCGGTGCCGGTAAGGTGGTGCTGCGTTCGGCTGATGCCGGCACGGGCATTATCGCTGGTGGCCCGATGCGCGCAGTGTTCGAAAGCCTGGGCATCAATGATGTCGTGGCGAAGTCACTGGGCACCCGGAACCCGCACAACATGGTCAAGGCGACTTTTGCCGCCCTGGAACGCTGCGCAAGCCCGCGTTCGGTGGCAAACCGCCGTGGCAAGAAGGTTTCCGATATCCTTGGTCGCCGTGAGGTGACTGCGTCAGCGGAGGCTGGTGCAGATGTCTGAGGCAAAGGGAACCATCAAGATCACCCAGATCCAGTCTGGCAACGGGCGCAAGCCGGGTCAGCAGGCTACGCTGATCGGTCTGGGGCTTAACAAGATCGGCCGTACCCGCGAACTGGAGGATACTCCTTCGGTGCGCGGAATGGTGAACAAGGTCGCCCACCTTGTGAAGGTGGAGAATTGAGATGAATCTCAACGAACTGCGCGATAACGAAGGTGCCCGCTACCAGAAGAAGCGTCTGGGGCGCGGTATCGGCTCTGGCAAGGGCAAGACATCGGGTAAGGGCGTCAAGGGCCAGAAGGCGCGTTCCGGCGTGTCGCTCAATGGTTTTGAAGGTGGTCAGCTTCCGCTGTATCGCCGTCTGCCCAAGCGTGGATTCAAGAACATCTTCCGCAAGGAATTTGCGATCCTGAATCTCGATGTGCTGGACAAGGCGATTGAGGCTGGCAAGATTGATGCCAAGGCCCCTGTCACCGAAGAAGCCCTGCGCAAGGCTGGACTGGTCAAGGCAACGAATGTGGCTGGTGTCCGTCTTCTGGGCAATGGCGAGCTTCGTCATGGTGTGACCATCGAAGTTTCCGGCGCATCGGCCAGTGCCATTGCTACGGTCGAAAAGGCCGGTGGCAAGGTGCAGGTTAAGGAAAAGGCCGCCAAGGCGGTTGCTGCTCCTGCGAAATGACTGGATGGGGGACTGTTCCATCTCCCCCATACCAGAATAATGAAAGCGATGCGTCTTGCACTCTGCAGGCGCATCGCTTTATTATTTTTAACAGGTTTTTATCATGACAGCGTCCCGCTTTAATGTGGTGACGCTGTTCTTGTGAAAGGATGGGCGCATGGCCTCCGCGGCCGAACAGCTGGCTGCCAATCTGAATTTCAATTCGTTTGCCAATGCAACGGAATTGAAAAAGCGCATCTGGTTTACTCTGGGCGCGCTGATCGTTTATCGGATTGGCACCTATATTCCAGTTCCTGGCGTCGATGCGACGGTTATGGGGCAACTGCTGGCCCGGCATCAGGGTGGTATTCTGGGCATGTTCGACATGTTCACGGGTGGTGCGCTTGGGCGTATGACCGTGTTCGCATTGAATATCATGCCCTACATCAGTGCATCCATCATTGTGCAGTTGATGTCGGCAGCAATCCCGTCGCTGGAGGCCCTCAAGAAAGAGGGTGAAGGTGGGCGTCGCAAGCTGAATGAATATACGCGCTATCTGACGGTCGCGATTGCGTTGTTCCAGGCCTATGGGATTGCCATCGGGCTGGAGAATATGCACACAGAAGCCGGATCGGCGGTCATTTCCCCGGGCATGTTCTTTATTGTCTCGTGTGTGCTGACGCTGGTGGGCGGCACGATGTTCCTGATGTGGTTGGGCGAGCAGATTACGTCGCGCGGCGTGGGGAACGGGATTTCCCTGATTATCTTCGCCGGTATCGTGGCGAACCTGCCCAATGCGTTGGCAAGCCTGTTCCAGCTTGGCTATACCGGGGCGCTTTCACCATTCTTCGTGCTGGTATTCCTCGCTCTTGCGGCGATTACGATTGCCTTCATCGTATTCATGGAACTGGCGCAGCGGCGTGTGGTGATCCAGTATCCCAAACGTCAGGTTGGACAGCGGATGTTTGGTGGCGACTCCACGCATATGCCGCTGAAGGTCAATACTGCGGGCTCGATTCCGCCGATCTTCGCCTCGTCCGTCCTGCTTATTCCCGTGACGATCGCGGGCTTTATGAACAATAGCGCCCTTCCGGGGTGGCTGTCGTTCCTGGGGCAGTCATTGGGGCAGGGACAGCCGCTTTATATGCTGTTCTATGCTGCCATGATCGTGTTCTTTTCCTATTTTTATGCGGCTGTAACGTTCAATCCGCAGGAAACGGCGGAAAATCTGCGCAAGCAGGGGGGCTTTGTCCCGGGCATCCGTCCAGGGGCGAATACAGCAGTCTTCTTTGACCGGATATTGACGCGCATTACGACAATCGGTGCGATGTATCTGGTGGCGGTCTGTCTGCTGCCGCAAATCCTGATCAGCCATTATAATGTGCCGTTCTATTTCGGTGGGACCAGCCTGATTATCATTGTGACGGTGACAATCGATACGGTTACGCAGATCCAGTCCCATCTCGTTGCGCATCAGTATCAAGGGCTTATGCGCAAGGCGCGTGGCAGGAAGGGTAAATTCCGGTGAATATAATTTTTCTTGGGCCGCCGGGGGCCGGAAAAGGGACCCAGTCGAAACTGCTGGAGGCCCATTACGGGATCGCGCAGATTTCCACGGGCGATATGCTGCGCGCGGAAGTCGCGGCGGACAGCCCGCTGGGCAAGAAGGTGAAGAGCGTCATGGCATCGGGGCAGTTGGTGCCCGATGACCTGATCATCGCCCTGATTGAGGCGCGTATCGACCGTCCGGACTGCGCCCGTGGGTTTATCCTTGATGGATTCCCCCGGACGCGTGCCCAGGCCGAAGCACTCGATTCCATGTTGAAGAAGACAGGTCGCCATATCGACCTCGTTCTTCTGCTTGATGTGGATGAGGATGCGTTGGCTGATCGGATTGCTGGACGTTTTACCTGCGCCAAATGTGGTGAGGGGTATAATGACCTGTACAAGCGGCCCAGGGTCGAAGGTACATGTGATGTCTGCGGTGGGCACGATTTTGTGCGCCGTGAGGATGATCGCAGGGAAACCGTGGCGGCACGCCTGAAGGCATACCGAGAGCAGACAGCGCCAATCCTGCCATATTATGAGGGGCATGGACGTCTGTGCCGCATTGATGGCATGGCGGATATCGACGATGTGACGAAGCAGGTCTTTGCTGCTGTCGATGGTATCACGAAAAAGTGATGCAGAATAATTGACTTGGATGGGCTGGCGGGTATATTCCGCGCCCTCAAGGTATGAGTGCCGCGTGAGTCGTTGATCGGCCACGCAGCACTGGTATGACCAACTGGAATTGATGATGGGGTTGGCCGGTTTTTATCCGGTATGTTCACGGCGCTCCGGGTTGTAACCCGATGGCGTGAAGCAGCCCTGCCGAAATGTGAGTGCCCGTCGCGGACGGGCGGACGAGGAGTAAGTGGCGTGGCGCGTATTGCCGGCGTGAACATCCCAACGAACAAGCGGGTAACGATTGCCCTGCGTTATATCTATGGTATCGGGGCGACGAAGGCCCAGACGATCTGTGACAAGCTTTCGATCCCCGGCGAACGCCGCGTGAACGAACTGTCCGATGACGAGATCGTCAAGATCCGTGAACTGATCGACAACGACTATCGCGTGGAAGGTGATCTTCGCCGTGAAGTCGCGATGAACATCAAGCGCCTGATGGACCTTGGCTGCTATCGCGGCCTGCGCCATCGTCGGGGCCTGCCGGTTCATGGCCAGCGGACACATACCAACGCCCGTACCCGCAAGGGTAAGGCGGTTGCGATCGCAGGCAAGAAGAAGGCAGCCCGCTAAAACGGGCGCCTTGATATGCCTGGACATAACAGCCCCGCACGGGGCGTTGTGGCCAGGCCCAATGAACTGACAGGATCTAGAAGATTATGGCGAAAGCTGCGGCACCGCGTATTCGTAAGAAAGAGCGGAAGAATATCATTTCCGGGGTGGCACATGTGCTGTCCACCTTCAATAATACGATGATCACCATCTCCGATGCGCAGGGCAATGCGATTGCATGGTCGTCCGCTGGTGCGCAGGGGTTCAAGGGGTCGCGTAAATCGACACCTTATGCCGCCCAGGTTGCTGCCGAGGATGCGGGCCGCAAGGCACGTGAGCATGGGATGGAGACGCTTGAGATCGAAGTGTCCGGTCCTGGTTCGGGGCGTGAAAGCGCGCTGCGCGCCCTGCAGGCGGTTGGCTTCTCCATCACGGCCATCCGTGACATGACGCCGGTTCCCCATAACGGATGCCGTCCGCGCAAGCGTCGCCGCGTCTGATCCGGGAAATCGAATTCGCTTCTTCCTGTTCCGTCACCTGACGGGGCGGGAGGATCTGATTGTCATCAGGCACCCGGTGTGGGTGCCATCTGTTGTCTTTGTGACGGCAGATCAGTCTTGAAAGGCCATTACCTTGGTCCTCCAGAAAAACTGGCAATCCCTGATCAAGCCGGAAAAACTGGAAGTTGAACCGGGGGCAGAACCGTCGCGCACGGCGACTGTCGTTGCGGAACCGCTGGAACGTGGTTTTGGCATGACGCTCGGCAATGCGATCCGTCGCGTTCTGCTGTCCTCCCTGCAGGGGGCCGCGGTTACGGCGATCCAGATTGACGGCGTTCTGCACGAGTTCTCTTCTGTTGCGGGTGTGCGTGAGGATGTCACCGACATCGTCCTGAACATCAAGCAGCTTGCCCTGCGGATGCATGGCGAAGGCCCCAAGCGCATGGTCCTGACCGCCACCGGTCCGGGTGAGGTGCGTGCAGGCCAGATCCAGACCGGCCATGATATTGAGGTGATGAACCCTGATCTCGTGATCTGCACGCTTGATGAAGGCGTGAAGTTCGGGATGGAGTTCACCGTCAACATGGGCAAGGGATATGTTCCTGCTGCGGCCAACCGGCCCGAGGACGCACCGATCGGCCTTATCCCCATTGATGCGATCTACTCCCCGGTGCGTCGCGTTTCCTACAAGGTCGAGCAGACCCGCGTGGGACAGGTGACGGATTATGACCGCCTGCTGCTGACGGTGGAAACCAACGGTGCGGTGACGCCCGAGGATTCGGTGGCTCTGGCCGCACGTATCCTTCAGGACCAGTTGCAGTTGTTCATCAACTTTGATGAACCCCGTGCGGTCCGCACCGAGGAACCGCAGGACGACCTGCCGTTCAATCGCAACCTTCTGCGCAAGGTTGACGAGCTTGAACTGTCGGTTCGCAGCGCGAACTGCCTCAAGAACGACAACATCGTCTATATTGGCGATCTGGTTCAGAAGACAGAGCAGGAAATGCTCCGTACCCCGAATTTCGGGCGGAAGTCTCTGAACGAAATCAAGGAAGTCCTGACCGCCATGGGGCTTTCGCTGGGTATGAACGTTCCGGCATGGCCGCCGGAGAACATTGAAGATCTGGCCAAGAGGCTCGACGAGCCGTTCTGATCCTCTGAACCGGAAAGACAGGAAGACTACATCATGCGTCACGGTGTTGCTGGCCGGAAGCTCGGCGTTACCTCGTCCCATCGACAGGCCATGTTTCGGAACATGGCCGTCGCCCTGATCAAGCACGAACAGATCACGACCACCTTGCCCAAGGCAAAGGAACTGCGTCCGGTCGTCGAAAAGCTGATCACCCTTGGCAAGCGGGGCAACCTGCATGCCCGTCGGCAGGCCTTTGCGCAGCTTCGTGACGATGTGATCGTGACGAAACTGTTCTCGGCCGTGGCTGAACGTTACAAGGCCCGCTCTGGTGGTTATACCCGCGTCCTGCGCGCTGGTATGCGCCATGGCGATGCGGCCGACATGGCTGTGATCGAACTGGTTGATCGCGACGTGACGGCCAAGGGCAAGGATAGCGGTCCGCGTCCTTCGACCGAAGGTAAGGAAGACCTGGCGGCCTGATCGCCACGGGATCTCCTGAAAAAGCCCGGCTTCGGCCGGGCTTTTTTTATGCCATGCCTGGATATGTCCCATATTATGCGTTGTCTCAGGTTTATTTCCTGATTCGCATCGTCTAATGAATGGTGGTACGAATTAATAACGATTAAGTTCCGGTAATTTTTCGGGAATGCGCGCGATGGCACGGTCTATGTTTTCACGTTTTGGAACGTATGTTTTTGCTGCGGTCATGGCCTTGTGCACGCAGGCATATGCTGCCCCGACGGTGCGTGTCGGCTATATTCCCGTTCTGGGCTCTGCGCCGCTGTTTGTCATGGATGGCAGGCATTGGCTGAAGGATGCGGGTATCGACATGCAGTTGATCCGTTTCCAGTCAGGCCCCCAGGCGATTCAGGCGCTTGCTGCGGGCAAGATTGATGCCTATGTGGCCGGGGTGCTGCCCTTGTTGCAGGCGCGGGCGCATGGTGTGAACGTAAAGGTGGTCGCCAGCGCCGCGATCGAAGAACTTGAAGTCATGGCAAACGGTCCGCTGGCGCAGGGCCTGCCCGAAACGGCGTCCCAACCAATGGAAGGGGCTGCATTAAAGCAGCGGTTTGACGATTTCGCCCGGACCAATGGTCGCAAGGCCAAGATCGGGGCGCAGCCTCTTGGCTCCGTCCCGGATTCCATGCTGCGTTACTGGCTGAAGGCCCGCAACGATCTTGACCCTGCACAGGTGGCGGAAATCGTGGGGGTGGATCTTGATGCAGAACAGCAGGCGTTCCTTGCCGGTGCCGTGGATGCGGCCGTTCTGCGGGAGCCGACACTGACACTTGTGCGCCATCGCCTGCCACAGGCCCGTATCCTTGCCACCGGGCATGACATGATGCCGGGCCAGCCGGGATCGGTGCTTGCGATCCTGAACGAGGATGCACCCGATCGCGCGGAATGGAAGGACAAGTTCCTTGCGGCATTCGTGCGGGCGACCGACCTGCTGTCACATTCGCCAGACGAGGCCGTTCCCTATGTCAGGAGCGCCCTGGCCGGTGGGATGCTTCCACAGGCAATCGTTCAGGAATCCCTGAGGGCGTCGGCATCGCATTACGTGTCCGATCCCTCCATCATTGTCGACTCTGTCTCCAAATTGCAGGATTTTGAGGTCCAGAATGGCCTTCTGCATACGGCGCAGCCCGTGGCGGACCTGTTTGATCTGGAAAGCTACCGGCGTTTGGGGAAATGAAGCCTGACCGGAAATCACTGATCCGCCTCGGCCTGGGGGCTGTGGGGCTGGGACTGCTGTTTGGTGTATGGGAGGCAGTGGTCCGGTTGGGCTGGGTGCCCGCCGGACTGTTACCCGCCCCATCCTCACTAGGGCCCGCATGGCTGGATGAAGTGCGAAATGGGGCATGGCAGACGGCCATCCGCGACAGCCTGACGCATTATCTTCTTGGCCTTGTGATCGGGACGGTGCTGGGGGCGCTGGTGGGCCTGCTGTGCGGTGCGGTTGGAGCGCTTGATGCGTTGCTGGCGGGGGTGGTGCGTGTCCTGCGCCCGATACCGGGGTTGGCCTGGGTGCCGTTTGCGATCCTGTGGTTCGGGTTGAATACCGCCGGTGCTACGTTTGTCATTGCGATTTCGGTTTTCTGGATCAATTTCTACGCCGCCTATGGCGCGGTGCAGTCGATCGACCCGGACCTGTATGAAGTGGCGGCCGCCTTTGGTCATGGCGGGTTCGCCGGACGTTTGATGAAGGTTGTGCTGCCTGCATCCGCGCCGGGTCTGCTTGCCGGGTTGCGGACGGGGCTGGGGCAGGCATGGATGTCGGTTGTGGCGGCGGAACTGTTTGGCGTGCCGGGTATCGGTGCGCGCATGATGCAGGCATCAAGCCTGCTGGCGACGGATCTGGTCGTCGTCTATATGCTGACGATGGCGTTGTTGTACGCGTTGACGGACATGCTGTTCATGGTGGTGCGCAGGCGGCTTCTGGGCTGGCAGGGATAGAAGATGGACATGGCGATGCCCGAAACCGGGACCCGCAGTGACAGTTCGACTGATAACACGATGGTCCGCCTGTCCGATATCGGCCTGTCCCATGACAGGGGCAGGAGCTTCGTTCTGCGTGGTGTTGACCTTGACATTGACAAGGGGCAGTTCGTGGCCCTGCTGGGGCCATCAGGCGTGGGGAAATCCACCCTGTTGCGTGTCATCATGGGCCTGACCCCACCAAGTGAGGGAACAGTCACCCTGACAGCCCCGGAATCCCCACTGGGACGATCGACCGCACTGGTGTTTCAGGATGCGAAACTGATGCCATGGCGCACCGTGCGACAGAATGTCGAACTGGGGCTGGAGGGGATCGGCTTGTCGCGGGCGGATCGCCACGCGCGTGCGCTGGCGTCGCTGGAGCTGGTAGGGCTGGCGGACAGGGCGGATCGCTGGCCACGACAGTTATCCGGTGGACAGCGTCAGCGCGTCGGTGTCGCCCGCGCCCTGACGGTGGAACCTGACCTGTTGCTGATGGATGAGCCCTTTGGTGCGCTGGATGCCATTACGCGCAGTGGCCTTCAGGATGAATTGCTTCGGATTTGGGCACAGACGCACAAGACGGTCCTGTTTGTCACACATGACATTGACGAAGCCCTGATCCTTGCCGACCGGATTATTGTCCTGTCGGGGCACCCGGCTTCTGTCCGGGGGGATTTCATGGTGGGGCCGCGCCCTCGTGACCGTTCTTCTCCCGCGCTTCAGGCGCTTGTCGAACGGCTGAAGGCCCTGATCGCCGGGGAACCTGATCCCGGGGAACGGCCGGCATATTGGCAGGCTTCCGAAATCTGAATTCCGCCATCATGATGGACAGGGCGCGATGTCCCCGACATGATGGGGATATATGACCCGGCCATGGGGCAGGGTGTCGCATGATGCATAAGGCCCCACGGATGACCGGCAAGGGAGTAATTGGAATGAATGAATTCGAAGCGCAACTGGAAGAAGGCGTTGGCCGGTTGCAGGATGATGCCAATGGATGGTCGTCTGGCGCCCCGCGTGTTGGCGGCGCAGGGGGGCTGGGCGGTGTATGCGACACCGTGCGTGACCTGACGGCGGATCGTCCGCTGTTCGCGCTGCTTGGGGCCTCATTCGTGGCGTTTATCGCAACATTGATGTGGCGTCGGCGTTAATTGCGACGTGCGGCATACATGATGTTCGGGGCAACTCTGGATCATGGTGCCGCGTTTCAGTAACCGTATGGGGAAACAGGGTTTTATATCATGCTGAAACTGGCGTTGTTTTTTCTTGTCGTCTCGCTGGTTGCCGGGGTGTTCGGGTTTAGCGGTATTTCCGCCGTTTCGGCAGGGATGGCCAAAGTCCTGCTCTTCATCGCGGTCCTGGGCTTTGTCATCGTGGTGGTGCTGTGTGTCCTGCTGGCACGCGCGATGTTCAACTAGACGCATGTTGTAAATAATAAAAGTTTTTGACGGTCTTCATGTCGTAGTCTGGACATCAGTGCGGTCAGCATCCTGCCAGTGGCAGGGGATGACCCAACCGTCGTAAAAGGCATCTCCCCTGTTTCAAGGGCGATGTCCGGCAGTTTCCCGGCTCTTGTTGCCGGGCTGCGCGTTCCAGAGGGTCCCCGGCCTGAGCCGGGGGCCTTTTTTACTGGTTCTTGTCCTTTTGGATAAAGGACGGCAGGAACGGGTTATCCTTCTGCAAGGACGCCTTCGTCGGCAGGCGTGACACATCCCATCCACCGCCCAGTGCCTCGACAAGGTTCACGCTGTCCACCACGCGCTGTTGCTGGATGGACAGCACGTTTTCCGCATCGCTTAGCGCCGAGGTCTCGTTGGTGATGACGGTTGTATAGATCTCGGTCCCGGCCTTGTACTGGTTCAGGGCCACTTCCACCGAACGATTGGCGAATTCCAGCGCCTTTTGCTGCTGTTCCTGCTGCTGTGCCAGAATGCGCAGGTTTGACAGGCTGTCTTCTGTCGATTGCAGCGCCGTCAGCACTGTCTGGCGATAGGTGGCGACAGCGGCGTCATATTGTGCATTCGCTTCATGCACGGCGGCAGTGCGCGACCCACCGGAAAACAGGGTTTCCGTTGCCGCAGCCCCCAGTGACCAGATGCGATTGGCCGCACTCATCAATGATGTGACAGGGTCGCCGCCACTCTGCTCAAAACTGGCGGTGATGGTGATGTCGGGGAAGAAGGCGGCGATGTCCACACCGATCTGGGCATTATATTCCTCCATCGCGCGTTCGGCTGACGCAATGTCGGGACGGCGTTGCAGCAGGTCGGCAGGAACCGTAACCGGAATGGGCGGGATGGTGCGGGTCAGTTCACCCGCCGCGATGGTCAGGTCGGCAGGTGGCTTGCCAATCAGGACGGCGATCGCATGTTCGTACTGTGCGCGGGCCACGCCTGTCTGCACCAGTGCGGCGCGGTTCTGTTCCAGTGTGGTGCGCGCCTGAAGCACGGCGGTCGGATCAGCAGTGCCCGCGTCATATTGGTTCTGCGTGATCTGCAACGCCTGTTCATTGAAACGGACATAGCGTTCGAGCAGGTCGTGCAGGGAATCCTGATAACGCAGGTTGAAATACGCCGTCGCCAACTGTGCCTGATAGGACAGGGTGGCATTGGCAAGGTCCGCGGCGCTGGCCTGTGCTGTCGTCACCTGCTGCTGGATCTGGCGACGGATCTTGCCCCACACATCCAGATCCCAACTGGCGGAGGGGCCGATGTCATAGGTGTTGTACTGGCTCTTGCCATACAGCGAACTTCCCGATGACGACAGTGATCCTGCCCCGTGCGCGTTACGGTTAAAGCCAAGGCTGCCGCTGATGGTGGGGAAAAGCTGCGCGCGCACGCTGTCGATCATGGCGCGTGCGCTGCGGTAGTTCGCCTCGTATTCCTTGACGTTCTGGTTGGAGACAGCCACCTGTGATTCCAGCCCGTTCAGGATCGGGTCGTTATAGATGGTCCACCAGTCATGCTTGGGCAGGCTGGCCATCTGCGGGGCCGCGCGTTCCCACCCGGGCGCGGGTTGCAGTTCCTTGAATCGTGCGGACACGATGGCGGAGGGACGGTGATAGTTCGGTCCGACCATGCATCCGCCCAGCAGGGCCGCAGGCAATGCCAGCGGCAGGAGCCGCCAGAGTGCGCGTCGCGCCCGCGCCCGGTTGCGGGGAAGCGGCGTGCGGGACGGCGGGCAGGTAAGGGGGGATGGCCTGGAGTGTGTCATCCGGGTCAGGAATCCTGTTTGGAAAGGTTGGGCCGCGATGTGGAAATGCCGGAAGTCAGACGACGATAACGGTCCCGGCATGATGCGCCAAGGCGGTCAAGGTAAAGATAGACAACTGGCGTGGTGTAGAGCGTCAGGGCCTGACTGACGAGCAGGCCGCCCACGATGGCAATGCCCAGTGGCCGACGCAGTTCGGACCCGTATCCATGGCCAAAGATCAGCGGCAGCGCGCCAAGGGCGGCGGCGAACGTGGTCATCATGATGGGGCGAAAGCGCATCAGGCAGGCTGTACGGATCGCATCATGGGGTGACATTGCGTCTTCGCGCTCTGCCGTGATGGCGAAATCCACCAGCATGATGGCGTTTTTCTTGACGATTCCGATCAGCAGGATCACCCCGATCATCGCAATCAGCGAAAACTCCTCCCCGAACATCTGCAGCGCCAGCAGCGCGCCCACGCCCGCCGATGGCAGGGTGGACAGGATGGTAAAGGGATGGACATAGCTTTCATACAGGATGCCCAGCGTCATATAGACGGCCGCCAGCGCCGCAAGAATCAGCAGCGGTTCATTATTGACCGATTTCTGGAACTGCGCCGCATTCCCGGCAAAGCTGCCCTGGATATTGGCGGGCATGTGCAGGCGGACCATTTCCTCCTGCATGATCTGCACCGCCTGGCTGAGCGATGTGCCGTTGGTGAGGTTGAACGAAACGGTGGTCGCGACCGACTGTCCCTGATGATTGACACTCAGCGCGGTCAGCACCGGCTTTGGCGTCGAAACCAATGTCAGGGGCACCATCGTTTCCGAATTCGTGGACACCGCGGAACCCGATGACGTGCTGCTGCCCCCCGCCAGCCTGTTGGCGATCTGGTTGCGAAAGGACTGCGAACTCAGTGTGGATTGGGTCGTGCTGGTACTGCTGCTGACACGGATGGTGTTCGATACGGTCCCGCCACCGGCACTGCCGCCCGCGACACTGACCCATACCTGCTTGAGCGTCGTGGGATCCTGCCAAAAGCGTGGCTGGACCTCCATCACGACGCGATATTGGTTGAGCGGGTTATAGATGACCGAGGCCGCACGCTGGCCATAGGCGTCATACAGCGTGTTGGAGATCAACTGCGGCGTGATGTTGACGCGGCTGGAGGTGTCACGGTCAATCGAAACCTCCAGCGCGTCGCCGCCCTGCTGCACATCGGAGGAGATGTCCATCAGTTCGTGATGGCGTTGCAGCGCCGTGACCAGCCGGGGCGTCCATTCATACAGGTCGGCTGATGAATCTGACTGAAGCGAATATTGGTAGGCCGCGTTGCTCTGGCGTCCCCCGATACGCAGGGTGCCCGGTGCGGTGGCATAGAAACGTGCCCCCACCATGTTGCGCAGGCGATGGTTGATGCGCGCGATGGTCGTCGCCGGCGGATCGTTGCGTTCGGACTTGTCCTTGAGCATCACGAACAGGTTGGCCTGGTTGGATGAACCACGCCCCCCCATGAACCCCATAACGCGGGAGACGTCGCGATCGGCCATGATCGCTTGTTGTACCGTATCGATCTTGCCCTGCATCGCCTGGAACGAAATCGACTGATCCCCCATCAGGCGTCCCATCAGCATCCCTGTATCGGAATCGGGGAACAGGCCCTTGGGCATTTTCATGAACAAGGCCGCCATCAGCATGATCGTCAGCGGCAGCGACATGACCGTCAGCCGCCGATGGGCCAGCGCAATATCAAGCGTACGGGCATAAAATTGCTGCAACCCGACCAGGCCACGTTCCAGCAGGTTCGATATGCGGCCCAGAATGCCGGTTGTAGGGGGCTTTTCCCCCTCCCGCGACAGCACGCGCGCCGTGATCATGGGGGTCAGTGTCAGGGACAGGATCATGGAAATCACGATCGTCACCGACATGGTCATCGCAAATTCATGGAACAGGCGCCCCGCCACCCCATCCAGCAGCAGGATCGGCAGGAACACGGCGATCAGTGATACCGTGATCGATATGACCGTGAATGCGACCTCGCGCGCGCCCAGCAGGGTGGCCTGCATCCGGCCCATGCCAGCCTCCAGATGGCGACTGATGTTTTCCACCACCACGATCGCGTCATCCACCACAAACCCTGTGGAGACCGTCAGCGCCATGAGCGAGAGATTATCGAGCGAGTAGCCAAGGAATTTCATCGCCGCGAACGTTGCGATGATGGAGGTGGGCACGACAATCGCAGGCACGATGGTGATGCGCCACGACCGCAGGAAGACCAGCACCACCAGCACCACCAGCACGACAGACAGGACCAGCGTGAACTGCGTATCCTCCAGCGCCGCGCGGATGGTGGTCGAACGGTCCATCAGGTTCGCCAGACCGACATCGGCAGGCAGGGCCGTGCGCAGGGCGGGGATTTCCGCGCGGATCTGGTCGTTGGTGCGGATGATGTTCGCCCCGGCCTGCGCATAGATGATCGCCAGTACCGCATGCTGCCGGTTGACGTACCCCGCGTTGCGCACGTCCTCCACCCCATCCACGACATAGGCCACATCCGCCAAGCGCACGGGGCGGCTGTCGTGATAGGCGACGATCAGGTCGCGATAGGCCTGCGCATTATGCACCTGATCGTTGGTTGAAAGGGTATAGCGGTAATTGCCATGGTCGATGAACCCCTTGGGCGTGTGCGCATTGGCCGATGCCAGCGCCGCACGCACGTCCTCGAACCCGATGCCGAATTTGTATAACGCAAGCGGATTCATCTCCACCCGCACCGCAGGCAGCGAACTTCCGCCGACCTCGACCTCTCCCACGCCGCTGATCTGCGACAGGTGCTGTTGCAGGACGTTGGAGGCAAGGTCGTAAAGCTGTGGCGCCGTGCGTGTGTTCGATGTCAGCGCAAGGATCATGATCGGTGCGCCGTTGGGGTTGGCCTTGAAATAGCTGGGATTCTGCCGCAACGAGGTCGGCAGGTCAGCATGCGCCGCCTGCAACGCGGCTTCGACGTCGCGGGCCGCGCCGTTGATGTCGCGCGACAACGCGAACTGCAACGTGATGCGTGCCTGATTGGCGGAGGATTGCGAGGTCATCTCCGTCAGGTCCGCGATCTGCCCGAGGTGACGCTCCAGCGGGGCTGCGACCGAACTTGCAATTTCCTCCGGCGTGCCGCCTGGCTGGCGCGCCTGTACCTGGATGACAGGGAAATCCACGTTCGGCAGGTCGGCCACAGGCAATGTCATATACCCGATGACCCCGCCAATCAGCAGGGCAACCGTCAGCAGGGTCGTGGCGACCGGCCGCCTGACGAACAGGGCAATCGGATTCACGAGGGCGCCTGCGTCGGGTCGGTGGTGCGTGGCGCTGTGTCTTCATCCATGGAGAAACGCCTGCGCAGGCGCAGGCTGATGCGGTCCATGAACAGGTAGATGACCGGCGTGGTAAACAGCGTCAGCAACTGGCTGACCAGCAGGCCGCCGACAATCGCGATACCCAGCGGGCGACGCAGTTCGGACCCGGTGCCGGTGCCGATCACCATCGGGATTGCACCCAGCATCGCCGCCAGCGTCGTCATCAGGATGGGGCGGAAACGCAACAGCGCCGCATGGCGGATCGAATGCAGGGGGGACATCCCCTCGATCCGTTCGGCCTCCAGCGCGAAATCGATCATCATGATCGCGTTTTTCTTGACGATGCCGATCAGCAGCACCAGCCCGATGATCCCCATGATGTCCAGGCCCGATCCCGTGACCAGCAGCGCCAGCAGCGCACCGATCCCGGCCGAGGGCAGGGTGGACAGGATGGTGATCGGGTGGATGAAGCTTTCATACAGGATGCCCAGCACGATATAGACCGCCGCCAGTGCGGCCAGTACCAGCCATGCCTCGTTCGACAGGGAGTTGCGGAATGCCGCCGCCGTGCCCTGGAACGATGTCTGGAAGGTGGAGGGCAGGTGGATGTCATGCTCCGCCTTTTCGATCGCGTTCGTGGCGCTGCCCAGGGAATAGCCTGGCGTGACATTGAAGGAGATCGTGGTTGCCGGGAACTGCCCCACATGCGTGATCAGCAGCGGAGCCGTATCCTGCGTGACGGAGGTGACGGACGCCAGCGGCACCAGGCCCGATGTGGGCGAACGCGTCGGCCCGGACGTGCTTTCGCCCGAATTGCCGCTGATGCCCGGCAGATACATCTGATCCAGCGATGTCAGGCTGGTCTGGAACCGGGGATCGGCCTCCAGAATCACGCGATACTGGTTCGACTGCGTGAAGATGGTGGAAATCTGGCGCTGACCGAATGAGTCATACAGCACATTGTCGATCGTCTGCGGCGTGATGGAATATCGTGCGCCCGTGGTACGGTCCAGCGTGACATGCGCAACCAGCCCCGCCGCCTGCAGATCGGACGTCACATCCGACAGGGCGGGTTCCTTGCGCAGGCGATCGAGGAATTTCGGCACCCAGCTTGTAAACTGGTTGTAATCGGGATTTTCCAGCAGGAACTGGTACTGCGTCGCCGCCACGGACGTGTCGAGCGACAGGTCCTGCACAGGTTGCAGATACAGGCTGGCGCCCGCGATGTCCGCGGTTTCACGCTGGATCCGGCTGGCGATGGTGCTGGCGTTGTCGCTGCGTTTGTCCTGCGGGCGCAGGTTGATCAGGAAACGCCCCTGGTTCAGGGTCACGTTCTGCCCGTCCACGCCCACGAACGACGACAGGCTGGTCACGTCAGGATCGCTCAGGATACGCGCGGCCAGTTCCTGCTGGTGCTGCTTCATCGCGTCGAACGATGTGGATTGCGCCATCACGGAAATGCCCTGGATGACGCCGGTATCCTGCGTGGGGAAGAAGCCCTTGGGGATGACGACCGCAAGTACCCCGGTCAGGCCGAGCGTCACGACAAAAACCCCAAGCATCAGCCGCTGATGGCGCAGCACGACGTCAAGGGCACGGCCATAGGCGGCGATGGTGGCGACCATCGCGCGTTCCACATGCATCGCCCATGCGGCTTCCTTGCGGTTTTCCTGCTTTTCCGACAGCAGGCGCGCACACATCATCGGCACAAGCGTCAGTGACACCACGGCCGACAGGATGATGGTGACTGCCAGCGTGACCGCAAATTCGTGGAACAGGCGTCCCACCACATCGCCCATGAACAGCAGCGGGATCAGCACCGCAATCAGCGACACGGTCAGCGAGATGATGGTAAAACCGATTTCCCCCGCGCCCTTCAGCGCGGCGGTCATACGGTCATCGCCCATTTCGATGTAGCGGGCGATGTTTTCGATCATGACGATGGCGTCATCCACGACAAAGCCGGTCGCGATCGTCAGCGCCATCAGCGAGAGGTTGTCGAGCGAAAAGCCCAGCAGGTACATCGCCGCCAGCGTTCCCACCAGTGACAGCGGTACAGACAGGCTGGGAATGATGGTCGCGGGCACGTTGCGCAGGAAGATGAAGATCACCCCCACCACAAGGAACAGCGCAAGCCCGAGTTCGAACTCCACATCCTCCACCGAGGCGCGGATCGTCGTGGTGCGGTCCGTCAGCGGCGTGATGGTGATGCCCGGCGGCAGGGATTGCTGCAGGTGGGGCAGGGCGTATTTGATGTTATCCACAACGGAGATGACGTTCGCGCCAGGCTGGCGCTGCACATTGAGAACAAGGGCGGGTGTCTTGTTCGCCCATGCCGCAAGTTCCGTGTTCTCCGGCCCGATCACCACGCTTGCGACATCGCGGATGCGCACCGGCCCGCTGTTCTGATAGGCGATGACCTGGTTAAGGAGTTCATCCACGCCCGCGATCTGCCCGTCGATGCGCAGGGTTGTCGCGCGCTGCGGCCCATCGAATGTGCCGGTGGGGGAATTGACGTTCACATTGCCGATCGTCGTGCGCAGCGTATCGAGGTCAATGCCGAACGACGTCAGTTTCGGGATATTGACCCGCACACGGATCGCCTTGCGGTTGCCACCCGACAGGGTGACAAGCCCGACCCCCGAAATCTGGCTGATCTTCTGCGCCAGACGGGTGTCGATATAATCCTCCACTTCCGTCAGGGGCATCGTCTTTGACGTGATGCCCAGCGTCAGGACGGGGGTATCTGCGGGATTGACCTTGGCATAGACGGGGGGGGCGGGCAGGTCGGTCGGCAGCAGGGAATTGGCCTGGTTGATCGACGCCTGAACCTCCTGTTCCGCGATGTCCATCGTCATCGTCAGGCCAAAGCGCAGCGTGATGACCGAGGCCCCCCCGGATGACTGCGATGTCATCTGGTCCAGTCCCGACATTTCCCCGAACTGTGTCTCCAGCGGCGCTGTAACCGATGTGGCCATCACATCGGGGCTCGCCCCCGGATAGAAGGTCTGTACCGTGATGGTCGGATATTCGACCTCTGGCAGGGCAGAGACAGGCAGGAAGTGATAGCCCAGCATGCCCGCCAGCATGATGGCGAGCATGAGCAGCGTGGTCGCGACCGGGCGCTGGATAAACAGGCGGGAGGGATTCACGCGGGCGTCTCCGTCAGGGGCGGGGCGATGGGCGGCGGGGACATGGCGGTTCGGGCCATGGGCGCGGGCAGGATCATCCCTGTTTTGACGCGGGCGTGGCGGCGGTGGCGGGGGTTTCGGCCGGAATGCTGACCTTTATGCCGCTGCGCAGGTGATCGACGCCATCAGTCACGACGGTTTCGCCATCCTTCAGGCCGGACGTCACGACCGTCATGCTGTCATTGGCATGGCCGGTCTTTACATCGCGGACATCGACGGTGTGGTCTTCTTTTACGACATACACGAACTGCCCGTTGGGGCCGGTCTGCAATGCATTGGTCGGCACCAGCAGTACGCCATGTTCCGTCATGACCATCAGGTGCGCATTGACGAACTGGTTGGGGAACAGCGTTTCTTCGTTGTTGGGGAAGATGGCGCGCATGCGCACCGTCCCGGTCGAGGTGTCGATCTGGCTGTCAAGCACACTGACCTGCCCGTCGGCGATCTTGTGCTGGTTGCTGCTGTCCCATGCCTCCACCGCCAGCGCCGTGCCTTCATGCAGGCGCTGGGCCACCGGGCCGATATCGTTTTCAGGCAGGGTAAAGATAACGGAAATCGGCTGCATCTGCGTCAGGATGACCAGGCCGTTTGTCTGGCCCGCCGTGATATAGTTGCCCGCATCGACCTGGCGGATACCCACCCTGCCATCCACCGGCGCGATGATGTGGCAGTATGCGATCTGGAGTTTTTCGTTATCCACCTGCGCCTGGTCGGATTTGACCGTGCCTTCGTACTGTTCGACCAGGAACTGCTGGTCCTTTGCCGTCATGGCGGCCACGCTGTTTTGCCGGATCAGGGTCTGGTAACGTGCATTGTCCACCCGCGCCTTCTGCAACAGCGCCTCATCCTGTGCGAGCTGCCCCTCATATTGGGCCAAAAGCACGTCATAAGGGCGCGTGTCGATCAGCGCGAGCAGGTCGCCCTTGTGGACATGTTGCCCCTCGGTAAACAGGACTTTCATCAGGTAGCCGTCGATGCGCGACTGCACCGTCACGTTGGTGATGGGCACGACCGTCCCGAGTTCCGTCAGCACGAAGGGCATGTCGCCCGCATGTACGGTTGCGACGGCCACGGGTTGTGGGGCGTTGTTCGCGTTATGCTTTTTCCCGCCGCCGCCATGGGGGCGCAGGAACGCAACCCCGAGCATGACGCCAAGCACCCCGATACCGCCCCATACAAGCAGGCGCCTGCGCCGGGGCGGGGGAGTGGGCCTGCGGTTCGTGGGGGACGGGGATGACGGGGACTGGTTCGGGGTATCCATGTTCAGGTCAGTTTTCCACCGCAGGTTGCGTCACGTTGATCAGGTGGCTGGTGGCTTGCCAGCCCACCGGCACGGGCTTGAAGAAGGTAACTTTGAAATGACAGGGGCATAAAGTATTGGAATGTAACGTCTCGATTAAGGGTCTTTTCGTTATAAAGGCGAATGTTTCAGTGTCGATTTAATTTTTGTTATACTTTGGGGGCAGGTTGCCCCATTTCGTGTGTATGTCCGCTGATTTCCGCCCCGGCGCGCGGCGACAGGCGCGCCAGCAGCAGCGACGCCGGCGCCGCAAGGACCCCCATCGTCATGAATGCCGCGCTGAAGGTCGCAGCGGTGGCGTCGGCCGCCCCGGCAGGGGAAAATGCCATGCGGCTGAGTGACAGCACACCTGCCGAGACACATATCCCCAGCGACAGGCTCATCTGCTGGGCAGTGGAATAAAAGCTTGTCGCCGCGCTCATGCGTTCGGTGGGCATGTCGGCATAGGCGATGGTGTTGTATCCCGTGAACTGCAACGCCTGCGACATGCCCAGCAGCAGCATCGTCACCACAAGTATCCATAATGGCCATTGCGCGCCGACCATGGCAAGGAAGCAGCACGTGGCGGGCAGGACCCAGGCATTGAACGCCAGAATGTTGCGAAACCCCCACCGGCGATACACCCGCACCGCCAGCACCCGCACAAGCAGCGCGCCAACAGGAGCGACAAAGGTGAGCATACCGCTGCGCGCCGCGCTGAGGCCGAATTCGAGCTGAAGGAAGGAGGGGAGCAGGAAGCCGATCGCCCCGGTCGCAAGGCGGGTGAACATCCCCGCGCAGATCGACACGCGAAATGTCGTAACCCGCCACAGTGACAGGTCCAGCACGGGATGCGCCACATGGCGCGCATGGCGGGCATAGGCCACAAGCCCCGCGATTCCGACCACGCACAGGCCAGCCATCCCGGGCAGGGAGACCTGCCCATGGCTTGACAGTTCCACCCCAAGCATCAGCGCAGCCAGCCCGACACCCGACAGCATGATGCCGCGCATGTCGAAGGGGATGATTTCAGGTGCGCGGATCTGCGGGATGAAGATGTGTGTCAGTACGATGGCCGCCAGCCCGACGGGGATGTTGATATAGAAGATCCAGCGCCATGACAGGTAGGTCGTCAGCACGCCACCGACCACAGGCCCGATCATCGGCCCAAGCGTCGCGGGCAGCATCATCCAGAACATTGCCCCGATCAGCGCGGATTTCGGAACATTCTGCAAGATGACCAGCCGTCCCACCGGCACCATCATCGCCCCGCCCATGCCCTGCAGCATGCGTGCGGCGGCAAGCGACCACAGCCCCGGCGCCATGCTGCACAGGAGGGAGCCCGCCATGAAGACGACAATCGCCGATTGCAGGACGCGCCGGCCGCCGAAACGGTCCGCGACCGGGCCGGAGGCGGGAATGAAGATCGCAAGGCTGAGCATGTAGGACGTCAGGGCGACGGCGGTCTGTGCCACATCGACGCCAAAGGTGCGCGCCATGGTCGGCAGCGCGGTCGTCAGGACCGTGCCATCCATCTGTTCCATGAACAATGTGCTGGCGACGATCATCGCGACGATACGCCGCCGCGATGGCGGGATCGCATAGGAAGGTGGGGGCTGGGTCGTCGGCATGGCGGTCGGCATTGAACGCATTATGGTGCAAGATAGGCAACAGCCCAAGGGAACGTGCTTTCGGGCGATGCGTTGAATCTTGGAAACACACCACTAAGGATGCAGGAGCATTGAAGATGGCCGATAACAAGAGTGAAGCACTTGAAAACAAGGCAGAAGGCCTGGTGGAACAGGGCATCGGCCGCGTCAAGGACGCCGTGGGTGGCCTGACGGGGGATGCGGGCCTGCAGGCGGAAGGCAAGGTCGATCAACTGTCCGGCATGGCGCGGCAGGAATTCGCCGAGCTGTATGAAGAAACCGAGGGGAAGCTTGAAAAAGCCGTGACGTTCGTGCGCGAACGCCCGCTGACGTCGCTGGGTATCGCCGCAGCCATCGGGACGCTGCTTGCGCTGCTGTTTGTCCCCCGCCGCAAAAGCTGAGGGAAGCTGTCGAGTCGCTTTTTTTTCATTTTAAGGGACTCGTTGATTCCAGAGCATCTTGCGCAACAGTACTTAAAAATGGTTTTCATCCTTTCAGAACGGAATTCGCATGCGAATCGGGCTGTGGCAGCACGGTTCGCATGCGAGTCGGGAAGGGGTGGATGCCAGATTACACACGCGAGAAGGCACATGGCGGCAGGGTCGCGGGCGTGGACGAGGTCGGTCGCGGCCCGCTTGCGGGCCCTGTCGTGGCCGCCGCCGTCATGTTCATGCACGGCGTGCCCGACGACCTGGCTTCCCGCCTTGACGACTCCAAGAAACTTCGGCCCGCCGCGCGTCTGCGTGCCTTTGCCGAGCTTCGGGCGCTGCCTTCTGTCCTGATTGGCGTGGCTGCGGCCTCCGTCACGGAAATCGAACGCCACAATATCCTGCGTGCCGCCCATATCGCGATGCAGCGCGCGGTCGCGCGCCTGCCCCAACGTCCCGACCTTGTGCTGGTTGATGGCAATGCCACGCCGGATTTCGGCTGCGCCACGCAATGCGTGGTGGGCGGGGATTCAAAAAGCCTGTCGATCGCGGCGGCCTCCATCGTGGCGAAGGTCATCCGTGACCGCCTGATGGAACGCCTGTCGGTACGCTGGCCCGGCTATGGCTGGGAACGTAATGCCGGTTATGGCACCGCGGCCCATCGCGCGGCGCTGTGCGCCGTGGGGATTACGCCACATCATCGTGCCGCGTTTGGCACGGTGCGCGCGCTGGCCGGTATGTCGGCACCCCCGCCCAGAAGCCGATCCCAATCCCAATCCCAATCCGTGGCTTGCCCCCCGGCCCCACTTACCCCCAAGAATGCGGAGCAGCCATCATGCTGACAAACTCATGAGCGGTGCAGTCATGATGGAACTGCCGCTGGACCAGATCCTGCGCGGCGACTGCGTGGAAATGATGCAGACCCTGCCTGCCGGGTCGATCGACTGTGTCTTTGCCGATCCCCCCTATAACCTGCAATTACGCGGGGAGTTGCGTCGCCCTGATGACAGCATCGTCGATGGCGTCGATGATGACTGGGACAAATTTGCGGACCTGCAGGCTTATGACCGCTTCACCCGCGCCTGGCTGAGCGAGGCGCGGCGCGTCCTGCGCAAGGACGGGACGATCTGGGTGATCGGGTCCTATCACAACATCTTTCGCATCGGCGCAATCCTGCAGGATCTGGGGTTCTGGATCCTTAATGATGTGATCTGGCGTAAATCCAACCCGATGCCCAATTTCCGGGGGCGGCGCTTTACCAATGCGCATGAAACCCTGATCTGGGCGGCACGTGGTCCCGACAGTCGCTATCGCTTCAATTACCAGGCGATGAAGGCGCTTAATGACGATGTGCAGATGCGCTCGGACTGGTACCTTCCGCTCTGCACGGGGGGGGAGCGGCTGCGCAATGAACATGGGCTGAAACTGCATCCGACACAAAAGCCCGAAAGCCTGCTGCATCGCGTGCTGATTGCGTCCACCAATGTTGATGACGTGGTGCTTGACCCCTTTACCGGCACTGGCACCACGCCCGCGATGGCGCGCAGGCTGCGGCGGCGCTTTATCGGTATCGAACGCCACCCCGATTATGCCGAGGCGGCGATTGGCCGTGCCCGGCGTGAAAAGCCCGTACCACTCGACAGTGTGCTGACCACGCCCGCACGGCGTGAATGCCCACGTATTCCGTTCGGTACACTGGTTGAACGCGCGATATTGCCGCCGGGCACGGTCCTGATGGACCGGCAGAAGCGCGTATCCGCCACCGTGGCCCCCGATGGCACCCTGATCAGCGGAGGTCATCGCGGGTCCATTCACAAGCTGGGGGCAACCCTGACGAACGCGCCATCATGCAACGGCTGGACCTTCTGGCATTTCGAACGTGCAGGGGTGTTGCAGCCGCTGGATATCCTGCGCAATGAACTGCGCGCGGAACAGGGGGCGGAGCAGGCCCGGGCGTAATCGTCCGGGCGGGCGGCAGGCGATGGAATGGAACCGCACAGCGCATTCCGCGAACAGTACCGACGATTTCCTGTTCAGCCAGCTCATTCCCTATATCGGTAGCAAGCGAAAGCTGCTCGACCTGATCGCCAGGGCGATCGCGGCAACCGGGGAGCCCCCCAATGCCACAGATTTCGTAGACCTCTTCGCCGGAACGGGGGTTGTCGGGCGGCTGGCCAAGCAGATGGGCTTTCGCGTGATTGCCAATGACTGGGAACCTTATGGCGAGGTTCTTGGCAACTGTTACCTTCTGGCGCAGCGCGCACCATTGTTTTTCAATGGTGTGGGGTATGAGGAGGTCATGGCGCGCCTCAATGCGTTACCGCCGGTGGATGGATGGGTGACGCGTCACCTCTGTCCTGACGATGACGACGCCTATGATGTGGCGCGTGACCGCATGTTCTATATGCGCAAGAACGGGCGGCGGATCGACGCCATCCGTGAACAGGTGGCAACGTGGGAGGCCGAGGGCCTGCTGTCGCCAGTGCAGCGCGCGTGCCTTCTGGCGCCCTTGCTGTTCAGTGCATGTTACAACAGCAATACCAGTGGCCTGTTCAAGGGGTTTCACAATGGGTGGGGTGGACGGACGGGCACCGCGCTGTACCGTATCGCCGCCGACCTGTGCCTGCGCCCTGCGACGTTCCTTGATAATGGGCGTGACAATGTTGTGCTGCGCGCCGATGCGCAGGACGTTGCGCGCAACCTGCGCCCCTATCTTCGCGGTCCGGCCATTGCCTATATCGACCCGCCTTATAACCAGCATCCCTATGGCGCGAATTACCATGTCCTCAACAGCATCGTGCTGTGGGACCAGCCTGCCCTTTCACCCAAGATCAGCGGACGTGACAAGGCTGCGATCCGCACTGACTGGCGCACCGTGCGGCGCAGCGCCTATAATTACCGCGATCGCGCCACGCAGGCCTATGCCCGCCTGCTGGAGACGTTGCCCGTGCGCTGGATCGCCACAAGTTACAGCACTGACGGGATGATTGACCTGCCTGATATGGTCGCGGCGAACCGGGCGCTGGGGCAGGTATCGGTCTTTACACGCGGCTACAAGCGTTACCGCGTCAGCAGCCAGCGTTTTTCATCCAAACCGATGAATGTGGAATTCATCCTCCTGACGCGTGTGGGGCAGCGATGCACGCGCACGGTGACACAGATCGTGGACGAAATCCGCATGGCGGAGGCGCGCATCCTGGCGCAGCATCCCGAAACGGCTTCTGCCGGGGGGTGAAAGGGCCTGGGGTGCCAGCCGCGTGGTGTGCGTCAGCTACCGCCAAACCCGAGGAAGCCCGCCGCCGGTTTCGCATGGCCACCGGTTACGTCATAGCGTGAGTCAACATGTCTGGCCCGCCCGGCCAGAGGTGGCGTGCGGACCGTATCCGCGGCTTCATCCATGTCCGGCCCCTGGGTCGAACCGGATGCGAAATGTGGGTCGGAATCGGAGAAGGTGCGCATCGACAGCAGCAGGAATGTAATGTCGTTGCGGTTCAGGTCGATGGCCATGTCCAGCGGGCTCTGGCCCAGCACGTTATGCGCGGTCATGTCCGCCCCACGGTTCAGTGCTTCTTTCGCTGCGCCAAGGCTGCCACGGTTAATGGCGTCGAACAGGGCATCGGTCGGGTTCATGTCATTGCTGGCATGGCCGCGCACTTCTTCGTTCGACTCCGCACCAGGCAGGGCGGCCGGGGGGGCGGCGGCCTTGGCGGCGCGTCGGGCCTCCGCCTTCTTGGCGGCATCGGCGGCGTCGGCCTCGGCTTCCGCATCATCGGCATCCTGCGCATGGGCCATGTGCAGCGGCACGGTGGCGAAAGGAACGGCCGACAGGAAAAACGCCGCAAGAAGCCCGATGCCTGGTCTGGAAAGCATGTCGTGTCCCATGAATAAACGCCGCGCGCCGTACGCGATGCAGGTGTGCATTACCCCGTAGCGCAGCAATATCGCACGGTGGCAGGGTAACGCAAACTTTAGTCTCATGCCCGTGCGCGCCCTTCGCGCCACCAGCCGAGCATCAGCATCGACAGCACGAACAGCAGCACCGCCCATGGCGGCAGCAACGCATGTGCCTGCTGTCCGGTCACGATATGGGCATGGCGGTCGGGAAAGTCGAAACGCTCAGCCGTCGAATGCGCCGCGCCATTGACCATTCCGATCGCGGGCAGTGATGCGCTCTCCGCCCGTTTTCCCAGCCAGTGCATGCCACCGCCCGTCATCGCGACAAGCGGCTGCAGGCGCGTTGCGGTGGCGCGCAGGTCTGCGAATTCCTGCGGATCTTCGGCGCGGGGGGCCGCGAATGCCTCATGCCCATCGCTGTCACGTACGCTCCAGATCCCGTTTTCGCGGGCCGGAAGGTGCGCCGTGGTGACGCCCTTGTCCCCTGTCGCGGTCAGGGGGACCTGCTGCATCGTGCCGTCGGGATGGGTCACGCGCACCATCGCGGGTGGCGCGGGGAGGAGAGAACGACGGGTGATGTTGAGCTGCCCGCCCGTGATTTCTGCCTCAAGCTGGTTTTCCTCCAGCTCCGGCTCTTTCATCAGCCAGTGTGAAATCCGCCGCAGCAGTTCGGACTGTGGGCCTCCGCCGCCCTCTCCATGCGACCACAGCCACGCCTGATCCGACATCAGGAAGGCCACACGTCCCTTGTCCGCATGGTCCAGCACCAGAAGAGGCTGCTCATGCGGGCCGGTCATCAGCACTTCCCCATTGACGGAATCGGATGCCAGGCTGCGATACCATGGCCCCCAGCCCGGCCCGCCGGCTGATGCCGGGGCACCGGGCAGCCGCGCCGTCACGGGATGACGCTGCCCCGCTTCGGTCAGCATGGGGCGGAACTTCTCGTTCCTCACCCCGTCGGGCGTGATATGGGCAGGCAGGATTTCCGACAGGGGCGTGTCCTGCAACGACCCCGGACCGATGAACTCCGGCCCGCCAATCAGCAGCAGGCCGCCGCCCTCGCGCACATGGTTGGCGATGTTGCGCAGATAGGCCTGGGGCAGGATGCCGTGATTTTCAAACCCGTCGAGGATGATAAGGTCGAACTGCCCGATCTTCTGCTGGAACAGTTCGTTGACGGGAAATGCAATCAGCGCGAGATCCGATAGCGGCGTGCCGTCATCCTTGTCGGGTGGGCGCAGGATGGTGAAATGGACCAGATCGACCGACGGATCGGCCTTCAGCAGCCGCCGCCATACGCGTTCGCCCTGGTTGGGCGTGCCCGAAACCAGCAATACACGCAGCCGGTCGCGCACGCCGTTGATACGCACGATATCGCGGTTGTTGATATCCGATGCCTCACCGGGCAGTTCCGGTACCGACAGTCCCACCAGCATCGGGCCAGGATGGGTAACAGGCAGGGTGATGTCCTGTGGCTGTCCGATCCGTACGATCCGGCTGCTGGGCTGTGCGCCGCCCTGTGTCATCGTCAGTTCCGTCGTGGCGTTCCGGGCGTCGGGACGGCCAAGGTCGTCCACTTCCACACGGATCGTCACGTCCTGCCCCACGATGCCATAAGGCGGCGCCTGCAGGATGCGCAGGCGGCGATCCGTTTCCTCGCCCTGTCCCGTCAGCAGCACATGCAACGGCAGGGTCAGGCGATGGCCCTGCGCATCCGGTGGTGTCAGGACTTCGGGCAACTGGGCCGGGATGTCGTGAACCTGCCCGTCGGTAATCATGACCGCACCGGCCAGGCGTGAGGGCGGGATGTCCGATGCCGCCTGTGTCAGGGCGGAAAACAGGCGCGTGCCGTCATGATGGGCGTCGCGCACGGTAATGGTGCGGGTCTGCAACCCGTCGATATGGCCGATTTCCTCCTGCACGCGTTCGGCGGCGCGATGGGCCATGACCGCGCGGTCGCGGATGGACATGGACGCCGACTGGTCCACCACCACAAGCGCCGTCTGCGGCAGGGGATGCCAGCTTTCGCGTAACCGCTGTGGCCCCGACAGCCATAGTACAAGCCCGGCACCCGCCAGCACCCGCCACGTGGTGCCCCGTGCGCGGCGTGCGATCCCCCATGCACCCATCGCAAGAAGCGCGCCGCCCAGCACCCAGAGCAGCCATGGTGGTACCAGCGGCTGAAAGCCGATCATGTGATGCAGGCGGTCAAGTGACGGCATCATTCCCCCAGGCGCTTCAACAGGGCCGGGACATGGACCTGATCTGCCTTGTAATTCCCCGTCAGGGCATACAGCACGGCATTGACGCCAAAGCGATAGGCCAGCGTCCTCTGTTCGGGGCCGTCGGGGATGGTGGCATAGGGCGTGCCGCCACTGTCATCCACCGCCCATGCATGCGCCCAGTCATTGCTGCCGATGATGACGGGGCTGACGCCATCATTGGTGCTGTCGCCTTCCTGCGCAACCCATACGGGCATCCCGTCATAACGGCCGGGAAAGTCATGCAGCAGGTAGAACGTGTGCGTCAGGACGTGGTGGTCATCCAGCTTCGTCAGGGGCGGGATGTCCAGACCCGCCGTCATGCGTCGCAATGCGGCCGCGGTTCCGGGGGCGGAACCGGTAAAGCTGTCGTCATTTCCCGCCTGGGCCGTGGCGGGGTCCTGCCCCTGCGTGTCGATCATCAGAATACCGCCATGGCGCATATAGGCGTTCAGCGCCGCCGTGCGCGCGGGTGTGGCGGTGGCGTCCGCTGTTACCGGCCAGTAGATCATGGGATAATAAGACAGGTCATCGCGTTCGGGCACCAGCGCATCGGGATGGCCCAGCACGGCGGAGGTGCGGGCATTCACGTAATCCGACAGGCCCTGCAGCCCCTCGCGCGAGACGTCGTCGATATCGGCGTGGTTCGTGATGATATAGCCCAGACGCGTTTCCAGTGCCGCCCCCGGCACGTCGCGTGTTTCGGCCCATGCGGGCGCGGAGGGCGCCGATGCCAGTGCCGCAAGGATGACGGCGCTGACAAGTCCCGCCCGCCGTCCGTTCGTGCGCCCCCCGCCCGCGCGGATCATGCCCGAACGCATCAGGATCGCGGCGATCCCGTCCACCAGAACCAGCCCCAGCGCCAATACCGCCAGGATCGGTCCCAGTGCGAGGTCGGGGGTTTGCCCGCGCAGGTCCATGACCGTACCAACCGGCTGTTGCGGCAGCATTTCCCCCGCATCATCGCCGATATTCAGCGCCCGGCGCGACGCGCGTGGGCCGTACAGGCCCGGCGGATGCGCCGCGGATACCGCGATATGTCCGAACGCATCGGCACGTACGGCCTGCGCGCCTGCGGGGGGTGGACCTTCCACCCCCGCGCCATCAAGCGTCATGTAAGGTGACAGCAGGCTCTGGTCCGCCGGGGTTTCAATGCCGACCGCCCGTTCGCCAAGCCGTTGCAGCATGCCGACGAACAGGCCGGACAGCGGCAGGTTGGACCAGTCTGCCGTGCTGGTGACATGAAACAGCACAACCTGTCCCGCCCCCAGTGCCGCATGCGTCACCAGCGGCGTCCCGTCCACCAGCCGGGCCCATGTATGGGTGTCCAGATCGGTCGAGGGCCGTGCCAGCACCTGTTTGGACACCGTGACATCGGCAGGCACCGGCAGGTCATGGAAGGGCGAGCGCGCATCGAAAGCGGCAAGATGTTCAGGCTTGCTCCACGACATCGCACCACCCAGCACGCGTTCCCCATCCATCAGCGGCACCGGCAGCAGGGTATCCGCCACAGAGGTATTGGCCCCGTGTATATCGCGCGAAGTGGTCTCGGCCGGGGGTGTATCGGTACGCGGTCCGTCGGCAGGGACGGGGGGGGCAATGCCGGTGCCACCCGCGGCCTGTACAAGCAGCGGGCCGGAAAAGCGGATCAGTGTGCCGCCCCTGCGGACCCATTCCTCGACCTTGTGGCGTGCATCGGGACTGCCCAGCGTGCCGTCCGGGGCGATCAGGATGGACAGGGGACGCGACAGCAATGTGTCAAGTGTCCCTTCGCGCAGTTCCGCCCCCGGCGCCAACGCCCGGCGCAGATAGAACAGGCTGCCCATCAGGGGGGTATCCGACGCGTTGCCCGAAATCAGGCCCACCGGGCGCCTGCGGTCATTTTCATCCAGCAGTCGTACGCTGGCGGGGCCATTGATGGCATCGACCTCCACATGGTCCAGTTGGTTGCGCAGTTCCACCGGCAGCGTCAGCCGCACATCGGCCTGACGTGCATCAGGGGGCATCGTAACATGCAGGACCTGTAGCGTGCTGTTGTCGATGGTCTGCGCCCGCACGCTGACCTGGCGCAGGACGGGACGCGGTACCGTGCGTAGCCGCAGGTCCAGCGCCTCGGCACCATTATGGCCGGGGGCAAGGGTGACGATATCCGCATCGGGCAGGCGCAGGTCATGCACCGGACCGACATCGCGCAGCGCCGTGGCGAACGCCGCGTCATCGCCCGTCGCCATTCCGTCCGCCAGATAAAGCACCGGCCCGTGCCAGCCATGTTGCAGCAGCGCCCGCACCGCCCCGGTGGCGGCCCGGCGGTCCACCCCCCATGGCTGCGGTTCCGAAGGGGCGAGTATCGTGCGCATGATCGCAGGGTCCTGCGCATCGCCAACCCGCATGACCTCATTTCCCGTGGGTGGCGCCGTCAGCAGCAGGCGCACGGAATGCCCATTGCGCGCCAGCCGTTCAAGGATGCTGTCCACCGCGCGAAGGCGCTGTGTCCAGCCGGGGGCGGCGGCCCATCCATTGTCGATCACCAGCAGCGTGTCCGCAGACATGCTGATGCCTGCGCGGTCACGCGTGATGAAAGGCTGTGCGCAGGCCGTGATGACAAGGACCACCGCCATGCAACGCAGGATCAGCAGCCACAGCGGCGCGCGTGCCACGTCATCATTGCGCGCGCCCAGCCCGCGCAGAAGGGCGATGGGGGGAAAGGACTGTTCGCGCGGACGCGGCGGCAGCGCACGCAACAGCAGCCAGACCACCGGCAGCAGTACGAACGCCCACAAGACCCATGGTGCGGCCAGGATCATGCGCGCATCCCCCCGCCTGTATGGTGGGCCGCGGCAAGTTGCGCATGCAGCGCCAGCAGGGCACGTTCGGGGGGCTGGTCAGTGGTCTGGGTGATCATCGCGTTCCCGCCGGCGCGGCACAGGTCCGAAAGCTGCTGTTGATGCTGCGTGAATGCCGCACGATAGGCGGTGCGCAGGTCCGTCCCGGCAGACAGGGTCAGGGGGGCTTCATCCTCCAGCCCCATGAACCGCGTGCGCCCGGCATAAGGCATGTCGCGTTCTGCCGGGTCGATAACCTCGATCAGGCTGGTACGCACCTGTCGCGCCAGCGCCGCGCGCAACAGGCCCGAAAATGCGGCCGGATCGTATAACCCGTCCCCCAGCAGTACAAGTCGCCCATTGCGCGCAAGATGTCCGGCCTGTGGCAGGGTTGCGGGCGGGGAAGGGCGGCGCATCGCATCAATCAGCACTATCGACATGCGCTCCAGCCCGCCATTACCCGATATGGCCGTGACCGTCGCGCCATCCGCGCCCAGCAGGCGCACGCGTTCCCCCTGCCGCAGCAGCATCGCCGCCAGCGCCAGCGCCAGCACAAGGGCGCTTTCCGCCTTGGTCGGCAGGGTGTCGGAGGAGTGCCAGTTCATGGAAGAACTGTTATCGCACCAGATGAAAATAGTCTGGGCTGTCTGTGCCTCGTTTTCGCGCACAAAGGGACGTTCGCCGCGCGCGGACTGTCGCCAGTCGATGCGCGATGCGGCCTCCCCGGGTTGTGCCGGGCGGTATTGCCAGAAATTTTCTCCCGATCCGGCCCGGCGTCGGGCATGCCCGCCCTGCTGTACCGCCTGTGCGATCCGGCGTGCCGTCATGATCAGGGCAGGCATCCGCGCGGCCAGCGCACGTGCCAGGGCGGGTCCGTCCTGCGTGGCCATGGAGAGGCCAGAGGGCAGGATACCAGAGGGCAGGACAGCGGACGTGGTGGTCCCGACGGTGGCGCTTTTCCCCACGGTATCCCCCACGCCATGACCTGGGGTATTTCCCATGACGCCCCTTCTGGCGCGTGGAAAGAAGCGTCTGAGGAAAGCGGGCGCGGGCATATGATCAGCCACGACCCATATCAGCCCAGATGCCCAAGCAGTCCGTCGATCAACTGCTCCAGTTTCTGGTTTTCGGCCCGTGCGGTAAAGGTCAGGGCCATGCGGTGCGCCAGTACGGGGTGCGCCAGTGCTGCGACGTCATCCAGCGTGGGCGATAGCCGCCCGTCAAGCAGCGCGCGTGCCCGCGTCGCCAGCATCAGCGCCTGTGCCGCACGCGGGCCGGGGCCCCAGGCCACGGTATCGCGGATCGCGGGGGTGCTGGTGGTTTCCGGGCGGGCCTCGCGCACCAGGCGGACGATGGCGTCCACCACCTTTTCCCCCGTGGGCAGGGCGCGTACGACCTGCTGCGCCGCGATGACGTCATGCGCGCTCATGACAGGTTCCGCCGTGGCCTGCGTGGTGCCGGTGGTGGCCAGCAGCATGGCGCGTTCGGCCTCAAGGTCCGGGAAATCAAGCAGGATCTGCATCATGAAGCGGTCAAGCTGCGCCTCGGGCAGGGGGTAGGTGCCTTCCTGTTCGATCGGGTTCTGCGTCGCCAGCACGTGGAACGGGCGCGGCAGGGCATGGTCGGTGCCTGCGATCGCGACATGGTGTTCCTGCATCGCCTGCAGCAGGGCGGACTGTGTGCGCGGGCTTGCGCGGTTGATTTCGTCGGCCATCAGCAACTGGCAGAAAACCGGTCCGGCGACAAAGCGGAAGCTGCGCCGCCCCTGTGCGTCCTCGTCAAGGATTTCACTGCCGAGGATGTCAGACGGCATCAGGTCTGGCGTGAACTGCACCCGGCGTGCATCAAGGCCCATCACCCGCCCGATGGTCGTGACCAGCAACGTCTTGCCCAGCCCCGGCGCACCCACCAGCAGCGCATGCCCCCCCGCGAGGAGGGATGTCAGCGCAAGGTCGATCACGCGATTCTGTCCCAGTATGACCTTGCCCACCTCCGCACGGGCGGCGCGCAGCCGTGCGGCAGTGGCATCGGCCATCGCCGCGGCCTGTATGGCATCGGGGGGGGAGGATATCGTCATGTTCGCAGGCTCCGCGCGGGAGGGGGAAAAGGCATCGGAGGTCATCATTCCTTCAGTCTGACACGTCCGGGGGTTTCATCAAGCCGGGGTTGCTCCCTATATCAGGTGGAGCAAGGTTTCATAATGTTCGGGTTAACGCACTTGACGGACGATTTCGAGACGAGAGTCACATTCGGTGGCATGCGCCCCGCTGCTGGCCGCCCCGCTGCGGCAGGTTCCGTTGCCGGGCTACATGGGCACGATGCCGGTCCGGGCATGCCTTCGCAAGGGGCGCGCGCGGCCACGGGGGCATCTACGGGGCCATCCATGGGGGCATCCATGGGGCCGGGCGGTCCGTCATGCGGGGCGCTGCCTTTCCTGATCCGCCGGGACGGGACGTGGCTGTATCGTGGCTCGCCCATTACGCGCAAGCCGATGGTCTGCCTGTTCGCCTCCACATTGCGGCGTGACCTGACCGGGGCGTTCCGGCTGCAGACCCCGGTGGAATCCGGCACGATAGAGGTGGAGGACGCGCCCTTTGTCGCCGTCAGCCTTGAATGGTGCGGCTGTGGCCGTAACCAGGTCCTGTCCTTTCGCACCAATGTGGATCAGGTAGTCTGTGCCGGGCCGGACCATCCGATTCGTGTCGACTGGGACCGTCCCTGTGACGAGGACGGGGCCGGGGCGGTGCCGTATGTGCAGGTGCGGCCGGGCGATGGTCCCCTGCCGATCGAGGCACGGGTATCGCGGGCTGTCTATTACGAACTTGCGGCCCTTGCGGTGCCGGGGCATTGCCACGGCGCCCCCTGCCTTGGGGTCTGGAGCGGCGGGGTCTTTTTCCCCCTTGGCCGCCTGCCCTGTTGCAGGGAGGGGGATATGGGCGACGATGATGACGGGGATGGCTGTGCGCAATGACGCCACGCCCCGTCTGATGTGCCGATGCTTCGGGGCGCGTGGGGGGATTTATTGCACAGGGGACGGGCGATGAACGATGCCCTGCCGCCAGTTGCCCCCACCCAGCCTACGCCCCGTCAGTCCGCCCCCGTTCAGCCTGCCCATGTTCAGCTTGCCTCTGACCCGCTGGCGCGGCTGTACCGCACGCGGCCGGAGACTGTCGCGACACTGGCGCGGATATGGGACATCGTGCCTGATGCACGGCTGGTGGGCGGTGCGGTGCGGGACCTGTTGTGTGGACGTACGGTGTCGGACATGGACATGGCCACGGCGCTTCCCCCGCAGGACGTCATGGCGCGGCTGGGCGCTGCGGGCATCCGGGTTGTGCCGACGGGACTGGCGCATGGGACGGTGACGGCGGTGCTGGAGGGGCGCCCTTACGAAATTACGACCCTGCGCCGTGATGAACAGACCGATGGCCGCCACGCGCAGGTTGCATGGACCGATGATTGGCGCGAGGACGCGGCCCGGCGTGATTTCACCATCAACGCGATGTCCTGCGACCGTGCGGGCGTGGTGCATGATCCGTTTGGCGGGCGGGCGGACCTTGCGGCGGGACGTGTGCGTTTCGTGGGGGACGCGCACGCCCGTATTACGGAGGATGCGTTGCGTATCCTGCGTTTTTTCCGGTTCAATGCCCGTTATGGTGGCGACGTGCCCGATGCGGATGCCATGGCGGCGGCAACCGCGTTGGCCCCCATGGTCGAACGCCTGTCGGTTGAACGGATATGGTCCGAACTGCGCCGTATCCTGAGCGGACCACGGGTTGCGGCCACACTGGCGTTGATGGAGCATGGCGGCGTGCTGGCCCGTATCCTGCCCGAAGGCTACGACCTTTCACGCCTTGGGCGGCTGCTGGCCTGCTATGGGCCGGCAGATGCGTTGCTGCGGTGCGCGGCACTGTTTGTGGGGGACATGCAGGTGGTGGCGCAACGGCTGCGGCTGTCGCGCGCGGATGAACGTTTCGTGCGGGCGGTGCATGATGGGGCACTGCATGGCGGGGGCGATGGCCTTCATCCGGGCATGACAGGAGCGGAGATCGCGCGCATGCTGGTGGCGGACCCGACCGATATCCTGATCGCCCGCACATGGCTGCGGCAGGGGGAGGTGCTGGGGCGCCCCGATGTCGGGTGGGACGACCTGCGTGCCATCATAACCCGATGCCCACGCCCGGTCTTTACACTGGCGGGACGCGACGTGGTGGCGGCCGGATGTCCGCCCGGCCCCCGTGTGGGGGCGATATTGGCACAGGTGCGGGACTGGTGGCTGTCGGGGGGATGCGTGGCGGATCGCGTCGCCTGCCTTGCGCACCTGCGGCATGTGCTGGGGGCCTGAGGGGCACGCCACACCGGATTTCGTGGTGTCCCGGTTTTTCCGTGCCGGTTTTCCGTCCCGTTTTTGGGTGCCGTTTTTAAGTGCCGTTTTTCTGGGGCGATGAAAAAAAACACGAACCGGTTTTGCATTAAAGGCATGCAGGAGTTTATAGGGCCGTATGAACGTTGTTCGATCGACGCGGCCCGATGCCGCCGGAAAAATAATGCCGCCAGATCCCCATGCCCCGGCGTCAGCCGACGGGCTTGCCCGTCGGTTGTGGCGCGAGGAGCTGAGCCATTATCGCCTGCGCATCGCGGGGGTGGTGGTGCTGACGGCCCTGATGGCGGTCTTCAGCGCACTGTATCCGCTGGTGATCCAGCGTGCGCTGGACATGTTCGCAACGCAGGACAGGCGCATCCTGTATCAGGTTCCGATTCTGGTGGTCCTGATCACCACGGCCAAGGCCATTTCCCAATATGGGCAGAGTGTTGCGGTGCAGGGGCTGGTCCTGTCGGTCATCCGGGGTCTGCAGGGGCGGATGTTCGCCCATCTGGTGAATGCCGACATCTCCCGCATCGAGGCGGAGGCCCCGGCCCGGCTGGCCGCGCGGTTCACCACCGATGCCGTTTCCATCCGCGAGGCGATGATCCGTGCGACCAACGCGCTTGGCGATGGCGTGACGGTCGTCGGCCTGATCGTGTCGATGTTCTACATGGATTGGGAACTCAGCCTGATCGCCGCCGTGCTGTATCCCATCGCCGCAATGCCCGTGCGCAGGCTGGGTAAGCGCCTGCGCCGGGAATCGGGGGGGGTGCATGAACAGACAGGCAGTACTGCCGCGTTGCTGACCGAAAGCTTTGCACAGGCCCGTACCATCCGCGTCTATGGGCTGGAGGCGGTGGAGCAGACGCGCGCGAACCATGTCCTCGACATGCTGCATGCCGGCCTGCTGCGCATTGCGCGGGGGCGTGCGCGCGTGGACCCGATGCTGGAGGTGCTGGGCGGGATCGCGGTGGCGGCGGTGCTTGGTTTTGCCGGGTGGCGCGCGACGCAGGGTGGCGCGACGCTGGGGGATTTTTCCGGTTTTGTCGCAGCGCTGCTGCTTGCGGCGCGGCCGCTGCGCGCGCTTGGCACGCTCAATGTCGCGCTGCAAGAAGGCATGGGCGGGTTACAGCGTGTCTTTGAGGTCATTGATGAACCCGCCGCAGTGTGTCAGTCCGCCGACGCGCGGCCCCTGCCCGCCGGGCGGGGGGATCTGCGTTTCAATGATGTGTCCTTCGTCTATCCCGACGGGCGGATGGGGCTGGCGGGGCTGGATTTCGTTGCCCGTCCCGGTACGACCGTTGCACTGGTGGGGGCATCGGGGGCGGGGAAGTCCACGGCCCTGTCGCTGGTGCCGCGCCTGCATGACGTGTCCGGCGGCGGAATCGTGCTGGATGGGGAGGATCTGCGCCACCTGATCCTGTCGGACCTGCGCGATGCCATTGCCTATGTCAGTCAGGATTCGCTGCTGTTCGACATGTCGGTGGGGGACAATATCCGCATGGGCAACCGCCATGCCGATGAAACGCAGATGCGTGCGGCAGCCCGTGCGGCGGCGGCGGACGCGTTCATCATGGCGTTGCCCGATGGGTATGACACCATCGTCGGGCCGGGGGGGCAGAGGTTGTCGGGGGGGCAGCGTCAACGTGTCGCCCTGGCGCGTGCGCTGCTGCGCAATCCGCGCATCCTGCTGCTGGACGAGGCGACAAGCGCGCTTGACAGCGAAAGCGAGGCCACCGTGCAGCAGGCGCTGGCGCATCTGCGTCACGGGCGGACGACCATCATCGTCGCCCATCGCCTGTCCACCATTCGTTCCGCAGATCTGGTGGTCGTGATGGCCGAAGGGCGGGCCGTCGAACGTGGCACCCACGATGACCTGATGCGCCATGACGGCGTCTATGCCCGTATGGTCCGAACACAGGCTTTTGGCCTGTAGTGCGCCTGCTGGTGCATTAGGGGCGAATAAGCCATGCACGATGGTTGAAGTCGCTTCGCGTTCGTGCCATGCATTGACCGACCCGTTCGGTCAATACGGTCGCGCTGCGCGAAGCCGGAAGATACGAATCGCACGAAATGAGGGAACCACATGGCCGGTGATGAAGCCCAGACGCCAGACAAAGCACAGGCAAGCGACCACAAGCCCACGGAAAAATCGTCCCGCAAGATCATCTTGATCGCGGTACTCGTCGCGCTGGTCCTTGCTGCGGCGGTGTACTGGTTCCTGCATCGGGGCGAGGTGGAGACCGATGACGCGTTTACCTCTGGCCGTGCGGTCACGATCGCACCGCATGTGCGTGGTTACGTGACCGAGCTGCTGGTCAATGACAACCAGTTCGTCCATGAAGGGCAGGTCCTTGCGAGGCTTGATGACCGTGACTGGCGCGCCGAACGCGACCAGGCCGCGGCCAACCTGGAAATGGCCCGCGCACAGGTTGCAAGTTCCGAACTGATGCTTGCCGTTGCGCAGAAGAACTTCCCCGGCCACCTGCTGGCGGCACAAGGCGCGTTGCAGGGCGCACAGGCGCAGGAATTCCGCGCGCAGACCGATTTCAGGCGGCAGCATTCCGTTGCCCGTGCCGCCACGTCGCAGCAGGACATAGATTACGCCACCGCGGCATTGGACGAGGCAAAGGCCCGCGTGTTGCAGGCGCAGGGCGAATTGCAGCAGGCCCTGCCGGTGGAGCCCAATATTTCCAGCACGCAGAGCAAGGTTTCCCAGGCGCAGGCGCAGGAGCATGAGGCGGAAGCCCGGCTGCGGCAGGCGGAGCTGAACCTTGAATGGACCGTGATCCGCGCACCGCATGATGGCTGGATCTCGCAGCGTAATATCGAGCGCGGCACCCTTGCACAGGTGGGGCAGACGCTCTTTTCCATCGTGGAGCCCGAGGTGTGGATCGTCGCCAATTACAAGGAAACGCAGCTTGCGAACATGCGTCCGGGGCAGAAGGTGGATATCGCGGTTGACGCCTATCCGTTCCTGAAGCTGAAGGGGCATGTTGATTCGTTGCAGCTGGGCACCGGTGCGACCTTCAGCGCCTTCCCGCCAGAAAACGCCACGGGCAATTACGTCAAGATCGTCCAGCGCGTCCCCGTCAAGATCCTGATCGACGAAGGGCTGCGTCCTGACCTGCCGCTGTCGCTTGGCCTGTCGGTCGAACCCACGGTCTTCACGCGATGAGTGCGGCGGCAGCCCCCACCGATGGCCACGCCGAACAGGCGTGGAAGCCGAAGCATAATCCGTGGCTGATTGCCGTGGTGGTCACGGTTGCCGCGTTCATGGAGATCCTTGACACCACCATCGTCAACGTCTCCCTGCCGCACATCGCGGGGAACCTGTCGTCCACCTATGATGATGCGACATGGACGCTGACATCCTACCTTGTCGCCAACGGCATCGTGCTGACCATTTCCGGCTGGCTGGGGAAGCTGTTCGGGCGAAAGAAATACTTCCTGATATGTATTTCGATGTTCTCGATCTCTTCGTTCCTGTGCGGAATTTCGACCAGCCTGCCTGAACTGATCTTCTTCCGCCTGTTGCAGGGGTTTTTCGGGGGCGGCCTGCAACCGAACCAGCAATCGATCATCCTTGATACCTTTCCCCCGGCAAAACGCGCTGCGGCCTTTGGCCTGACGGCGATTGCAACCGTGGTGGCCCCCGTCATCGGGCCGTCGCTCGGGGGGTGGATTACCGACAATTATTCGTGGCGGTGGGTGTTCTTCATCAATGTGCCCGTCGGCGCACTGGCGACGGTTGCGGTGTCGTTTATGATCGAGGACCCGCCATGGGCGCGCAAGCAGCCGGCCCCGCTGGATTTCATCGGGATCGGCCTGATCACCATCGGGTTCGGCTGTCTGGAGGTCGCGGTCGATCGTGGCGAGGACGAAGACTGGTTCGGGTCGCGCATCATTGTCATCATGGCGATCCTGGCGGTGCTGGGTATCGGCGGGGCCATTGCCTGGCTGTTGCATACCAAGAAACCGGCCGTGGATTTAAGGGTGTTCAAGGACAGGAATTTCGCGGTCGGCACTGCGCTGATGGGGGCGGTGGGGGCGTTGCTCTATTCCTCTGCCATTATCGTGCCGCAGTTTGCGCAGCAGGTCATGGGCTATACCGCGACCCTGTCGGGCCTGATCCTGTCGCCCGGCGGTGTGGCCGTCATCATCCTGATCCCGCTTGTCGGCATGGCGATGAAAAAGGTGCAACTGCGTTACATCATCGCCTTTGGCTTTTTCCTGATGGGCATGTCGATGTTGTGGTCGGCGCGGCTGGTCCCGGCACTGGATTTCCGCCATCTCGTCTTGTTCCGTATGAGCCAGACGGCCACCATGGCTTTCCTGTTCGTGCCGATTTCGACCATCACCTATGCCACCTTGCCGCGTGAACTTAATGCCGATGGTTCCGCGTTGTTCAGCATGGCGCGCAATGTGCTGGGATCGCTCAGTATCTCCGGGGCGACAGCGATGGTGACGGAACTGCGCCAGGCACATCAGAGCAATATGGTCCACTGGATGACGCCGTTCCATCAGCCCTTTAACGAATATCTGTCACAGGCGCGTATCGCGGCGGTGGCGCGGGGCTTTGCCGAACCTGTCGTCAATTCCGTGGCCATGGGAAAGCTGTACCAGCAGTTTTCCAAACAGATCGCGATCCTTGCCTATAACGAGGTGTTCATGATCCTTGGGATCGGATCGCTTCTGGTGGTGCCGTTCTGCTTCCTGATGTCGCCGCTCAAGGGAGGGGACAAGTAATGGCGGCGGATGGGGACATCCGCGTTGCCTGTGCCGCGATCGTCCGTGATGGCGCCCTGTTGTGCGTGCGTAAGGTGGGGACGGGACTGTTCATGCTGCCGGGGGGAAAGCCCGAACCCGGGGAAGAAGGTCTTGCCGCCTTGCAACGTGAAGTGATGGAGGAACTGGGTTGTGCCCTGCACCCGGGTGGTGCGCGGCCATTGGGGCGGTATAAGGCCCCTGCCGCGCATGAGGCCGGGCGGACGGTGCATGCCGATATCTGGCTGGCGGACCTGTCAGGCGTTCCACAGGCGCAGGCGGAAATTGCGGAAATTCGCTGGATTGACCTTCATGATCCCAAGGCCGAGCCACTGTTGGCCCCGCTGCTGCGCACTCAGGTCATGCCTGCGCTTCGCCAGTTGTAAGGGGTGTTTGAAAAGTCAGGCTTTATAACACCCTGAAATTATAAAGGTTTTTGGTAGAGCTTTTTCTAAAAAGCTTCAGAAGACGCCGCCTTTTTTCAAAA
>NZ_BANE01000068.1 GCF_000964405.1 Novacetimonas hansenii JCM 7643 | reverse complement strand
CCGATATTGCGCGGGTCCTCCATCATATATGTCACCAGTTCGCGAAACATCGCGGTATAGAGTTCATCGACGGCCGTATCTGACTGCCACACCTCATACGCCTTTTCGGGGTCGCGCTGCGTCATGGCGTCGATCGCGCGGCGCAGGTTGTCCTGCACCAGCCGTCCCATGCCGCGCAGCCCGCTGAGGGAGACGCGCGTGCCCAGCAGTTCGGTGCGCAGCGAACGCCGCGCGACCGACGCCGCGCAGTCGCCGATGCGTTCCATGTCCCCCGTGATCTTGAGCGCGGAGACCACCTCGCGCAGGTCGCCCGCCACGGGAGAGCGCAGGGCAAGGATGCGGATGACCATCGCCTCTACATCGCGTTCAAGGACATCGACCTGCGGGTCGAGTTCCGGGGCGGCGGCGGCGGCATTTTCGTCATGGTCCACCACGGCGGCGACCGCCTGCGATGTCTGGCGTTCCACCAGCCCGCCCATACGAACCATCATGGCCCGCAGCCGTTCAAGTTCCTGTTCGAAACTGCTGACGATATGTGTGGATTCCTGTCCCATCAGCCCCTGTCCCATTTCCGCGTCCGCCATGCGCCCGATCGGTACTGCGCATATTTCACCATGATTTCAGGGCTTACGGACCTGATCGAAGGTATATTATATCGCCTGCGCATTTCTTCCAAGGTGGAAAGCCGGGGACGGCGCTATTGTCATATTTCTGAAACATCAACATTTTCAAACGTTTTTTGCCAAGGAAACCGCCCTCCATGATCCCCCGCGCCCTTTCCCCGCGCCGCCCGGCGGGCACCTGCGCCATGCCACGCCATGTGCTGGCCGCCGTGATGGTCGTGATGGGGGGGGCGAACGGCACCACATGGGCGGCCACCCTCACCCCCGTCCCGTCCCCTCCCGGCGGGCCGTCACCTGCCCATGCGGCAGGGCCGCGCACACGCCATCTGGCCGCCTCCACCGCGCCCGCGACCACAGACGTGCGTACATCCGCGACCACGCCCGCACTCACGCACGAACACATTTCCGTAACCCAGGCACACCCCCACGGCCACCAGCCCGGCGGCGGCCTGCTGCGGGAGGAAAAGGCCCTGAAATCCGTCAGCACCATCGGCACGGATTTCATGGACAAGCAGGCCCCTTCGGCCACGGCGTTCGACATGGTCGCGATGTTGCCCGGGGCCAATGTCGCGACATCCGACCCGCTTGGCTTCTCGCCACAAACGAACATCAACGTGCGCGGCATGGGCGGGGATTCGATCGGCTACCTGCTCGAAGGGATGCCGCTGAACGACATTGCCTATTATAACGGCTATCCGGGACAGTTCGCGGATACGGAGAATTACCAGACCGTCTCCTTGGCCCAGGGGGCGGCGGATCTTGATGCCCCTGTGCTCAACGCGGCGGGCGGACTGATGGAAATGACGTTCCGCGACCCGGCCGAACATGCGGGCGGATATGCCGACGTGTCGTATGGGTCATACAACACCAACCGCGAATTCCTGCGGCTGGAGACGGGAACCCTTGGCCATACCGGCATCCGGGGCTTTGTCTCCTACTCCCACGGCTATACCGACAACTGGCGCGGGGTGGGGCATGACGAACGCCAGCATATAGATTTCAAGTTCCTGCGCGACTGGGGCAATGACAACCGCATCTCCCTCATCGGGACATGGAACACGATGGTCGCCAGCTACTATCCGCTGGTGGACAAGACGGACTGGAAACAGTCGGGGCCATTTGGGGCGGCGAACAACCTTGCACGCACCTATGACCCCAATGACGCGGCGGGCGGGGCGGATTACGCGCCGCTGTACCGGCAGCCCGAACGCATCTTTTATGTCGCCGCCCCTTCGCACTTCAACCTGACACACGGGCTGCGGCTGAAGATGACGCCCTATGCGCAATGGAGTTATGGCAACGACCCGTCGGGCACGACGCTGGCGGATGCCGGGATGTACGCCGAAGGGCAGGCAACACCACGCGGCGTTCCCGGCGTGGATGATCTGGTGCGCGCGAACTGGACGCAGAACAGCTATCGCGCCGGGGTCAACGCCACCCTGGACTGGCACATCGCCAACCATGACCTGGTACTGGGCGCATGGTACGATTATTCCGACGACAATGAAAAACAGCCCTTCACCGCCGTCAGTGCGAATGGCACCGCCGCCGATATCTGGGTGGACCGTATCAGCCGCACCATCCTTACACCCGACGGGCGGCAGCTACAGGCAGGTGGTTTCCATTCCATCGCGCAGACCAACGCCCTGTATGCGGGGGACCGGATGACGTTCCTGCACAGGCGCCTGCACCTTGAGGTCGGGTTCAAGGACGTGATGCTCGACCGGCATGGCAGCACGACCGACGCCGCGTGGAACCAGACCAACGTGAGCAGCAACACATCCATTCCCCTGCCGCGCATGGCCATCAGTTACCAGATCACGCCACGCCATCAGGTGTTCTTCAACACCACGACCAGTTTCCGCACCCCCGATGAATCCGCGCTGTTCACCACCTACAGCCCGATTACCGGCGCACTCGACCCCAGCAGGGTAAAGAACCAGTATTCCGTGTCGGAGGAGCTGGGCTACCGCTATTCCGGGACGTGGCTGATGGGGGGGGTCACGCTGTTCAACTATGACTTCACCAACCGCGAGATCCAGACCACCATCGACGTGAACAACGCGACCGTGGCCTCCACCCTCAATGGCGGGGGACAGACGACGCGCGGCGTGGATGTGGAGGTCGGGACCCATCCGTGGCACCACTGGAGCCCTTATCTGTCGGGGGAATACCTGCACGCCACCATCGACAATGACATTTCCGCCAATGGCGACCTGCTGCCTACGCGCGGCCTTACGGCGGTCAACAGCCCCACACTTCAGGCGTCTGCGGGCCTCAGCTATGATGACGGGCATTTCTTTGGCATGGCGAGCGTCAAATATGTCGGCCACCAGTATGCGACCTTCATGAATGACGAACGCCTGTCGGACCATACCACCGGCAACCTTGCATTCGGATACCGCATGGACAGCCATTATTTCCTGTCACGTCCCGAATTTCGCATGAACTTCATCAACATCACCAACCAGCATTACCTGTCCGGTGTCGCCGCCCCCACCTTCAACGCCCGCGACACCACGGGCGTGCATGGCACCACCATCGCGGGGCAGGCGCCGACCTATTACGTGGGCGGCGGGCTTGCGGTCCTGTTTACGGCCTCGACCGGATTCTGAACGCATCTTTGGAACGGACGACGTGATGGAAGAACAGGAGAGCGCCTGAAAACAAACCATTGATAAACAATAGAAAAAGATTTTTTGGTGTCGCCCTTTGATCGCAACAAGGCGATGTCTTCCGAAGCTTTTTGAAAAAAGCTTCACCAAAAACTTTTATGATTTCACGATCTTGTCGGACTTACCTTTTCAAACAGTCTCTAACAGGCTGTCGGGTTGGAAGCCAGAATGGACATTATTCATAACTCATGAGAATATATTTCTGTTTTTATGTTGAAAATTCTATTATTTTTGTAATTTCAGAAATATTTCTGCGTAAAAAATCCCAATCCGGCAGCCTACCAAGAAAATGGATAATACCAGACATTAGTATATTTTTTGAAATTCGATGTCCTGCAAAGATCTTTGGGAAAATATTTACTGAAAATTTTATCATTCCCACAGATTACTGCTTTAAATTTTAAAAACGTCCTTTCAGGATTTTCCCGAAAAACCTTGCAAAATATTGCATTTTCGAACGAGGTCGGCGACAGCCAGAGACTTCTATTCTTTTCTCAACAGCCTTCCGGCATCCATTACGGGACGCGGGCACAACAGCAGCACGCCCACCCCGGCCGCCACGAAGGCACAGGCCGGGATTGCCAGGAACCCGATCCCGATCCCTGCACGCGCCCCCGCCGCCTGTGCATGATCGCCCGCCACCAGCCCATATCCTGCCATCAGCCACGCCAGCATGCTGCCCCCACCATCAAAAGCCAGTTTCGACGCCGTGGAGTTGAGCGCCCATGCCAGCCCCGCCGTACGCACGCCGCTGGTGCGGGCGCCCTGCTCCACATATTCCGCCAGCAGTGCGAAACAGGCCGGATTGCACAGGCCAAGGCACAGGCCAAACAGACACATCGCCACCACCGTTACCGGCCATGATGGCGGGCACATCCATGCCAGCGCCAGCCACGTCCCGCACAGGCACGTCCCCACCCCCATCAGGCGCCGGTTGCCGCACCGCCGGGCAAGGGCCGCGCCACATACGCTGCCGCACAGGCCCAGCACATTCATCGCGCCCAGTATCCAGCCCGCGTCATGGTCACTGCCGCCAAGCACGAAGCGCACGTAATAAACCAGCGCACCAAACATGAAGGTCGATCCCAGCATGACGAGGATCATCGCCCCCGTCAGGCGCAACCACCCGCCATTGCGCAAAAGCGCACGCGCCAACACGCGCACGGGCTGCCGGTCGCGGTGCGCGCGGGCGCGTTCGTGGCACAGCGTGGCCACAAGCCCCAGCAGGGCGGCGACCACCACCGCAACCATGACCATGAACAGCATGAAACCATGCCGCCGGTCGCCATGGCCCAGCCAGTCCACGGCAGGCAGTGTCAGCACCGCAATCAGCAGCGTACCGCACCCTGCCCCCACCATGCGCGCGCTGGCAAGGCGCAGGCGGATGGCGGGATCATCCGAAATCAGGCTGGTCAGCGCGCCATAGGCTGTGTTGGACACGCTATAGGTCACGCACAGGCCCATATAGGTGAGACAGGCCCAGACATAACGTGCAATCCCCCCCGGGCCGCCAAACGGCACAAAGGTCAGGACGATCATGGCGGCAAACGGCAAAAGCCCGATACGCAACAGCGGCAGCGCCTGACGTCCCGCCGGGCGCCGGTCGATCACCACCCCCACCACCGGGTCGGCCACGATGCTGATGGCGCGCGCGCACAGCAGGATCACCGCCACGCAGGCCGGTGGGAACAGGCAGATGTCGGTATAGAAATATTCCAGGTAGCTGAGCATCAGCCCCCAGATGATGTTGAACGCCAGGTCCCCCGCGCCGAACGCCAGCAGTTCACGTCGGCCAAACGCGGGCGTTCGCGCCGCATCCGCCATGGCAGGGGAAAGGGGAAGGAGCTGCACCACACCGTCTCTGCTTCAGCAAGGTATCAGCATGGCATGCTTCCCCCCACCCGTCGATCCTCCTTACCCGCGTGTGCCGAAACACTGCGCATCGGTGGGAAAGCGGCGGTTACGCACGTCATCGGCATAACGGCTGGCGGCGTCCTCGATCACGGACCCCACCTCGGCATAGCGCCGGACGAAGCGGGGGGTGAAATCCCCGAACGCCCCGACCAGATCATCCACCACCAGCACCTGTCCGTCGCAGGCCACCGAGGCCCCGATGCCGATGGTCGGCACCGAAAGTTCACGCGTAATGGCGCGCGCCACGGGTTCGACCGTGCCCTCGATCACAATGGCGAACGCCCCGGCTGCGGCAATGGCGTGGGCATCTGCCGTGACCTTCGCCGCCTGAAGCGCATCACGCCCCTGCGTACGGAAACCGCCCGTGGCGTTGACCGCCTGCGGCATCAGCCCGATATGCCCGCATACCGGCACACCGCGCTGTGTCAGGAAACGCACCGTGTCCGCCATTTCCGCACCCCCTTCAAGCTTCACCGCACCGCAGCCCGTCTCTGCCATGATGCGTGCGGCATTGCGGAATGCCTGCGCAGGGGATTCCTGGTACGATCCGAACGGCATGTCCACCACCACCAGCGCACGCTGCGACCCGCGCATGACCGCGGCGCCATGGGCGATCATCATATCCATCGTAACGCCAACCGTACTCGGCAGGCCATAGACCACCATGCCCAGGGAATCCCCCACCAGCATGACATCCACATGCGCATCAAGCCGCTGCGCCATGGATGCGGTATAGGCCGTCAGCCATACGCCCGGCACCTCGCCCTTGGTCACGTCACGGATGGTACGGCGACGTGTCTGTGTGGTGGTACTCAATCAAGCCTCCTGCCAAAGGGGCGCAAGGAAACCCGGCAGGGCCCGCGCCACTGCACCCGGATATCGCAGCACGAACGTCCTTGTAAACATACGCGAAAACATACGGGCGATGGCAGGGGGCGGGGGCAGGAGGCGGGAGCGGTCGCGCGGGGACAAGCGCCAAGGCTTTCGAATCCCCATGCGAATCCCCATGGCACGTTCCCGTCCCCCATGACGGGATGGCGTCATCGACATCCCCGATGCAGATATGTCCGAGATACCCTGAATAAAGCGACCCGGCCCCCAGCAGCGCCCTTCCCCCAAGGCCCTTTCGCGGTTTTGTCCCTGCCCGACCTCCATGCACAGGGCCACGGCCATGACCACGGCGGGGAAACGCATGACCGCCCCCCTGACGCACCTGCCTTTTGCCGGACATGGCCTCTGCGCCTTGCCGGTGCGCGGAGGGTGAAATATGTGATAACCGGACATGCGATCCGCGCCAGTCGGCAGTCCGGGCCTTTGGTCGGAACTATGATCAGGGCAAGCGCCCGGAACAGCCGCGCCGCATATCCGGTGCAGGCAGGTCCATGCCCCGCACACCCGCCGCGTGCGGGAAATGACCCGGACACACAACGCCATCGCACAGGGCGCAGAAGGCAGGACGCAGGACGCAGGACGCAGGACGCAGGACGCAGGACGCAACGGTGCCTTCACCTGTCATTTCATGAAAGGACACGACATTGGGACTGGGACGCACCGACATCTGGCGCACAGGGATCATCCATGCCCCCATGACGCAGGTACTGCGCGATGGCGTGGGCGCGCATCCGGTTACATGGATCGACAATCCTGGCCCATTCCGCTTTATCGCCGACCCGTTTGGCATCTGGCGGGGCGACCGCCTGTATGTCTTTGCAGAAGCATATGATTACCGCGTGAAGATCGGGCGCATCGACGTGTTCGTGTTCAACCGCGCGCTGACGCTGCTGGAACATTGCCCGGTTCTGGTCGAACCGTGGCACCTGTCCTATCCCGTGATCGTGCCCGACATGGACGGCACAATTTACATGATGCCCGAATCCGGCCGTTCGGGACGACAGACCCTGTACCGCGCCACCGATTTTCCCTATCGCTGGGAACTGGTGGAGATGTTCGAATTCCCCGGTGCCGCCGTCGATGCCTCCCCCATTTTCCATGACGGACGGTGGTGGATATTCCACGCCCCATGGGGCAATTCCCCCATCGACCGTATCAGTGAACTGCACGTTGCATGGGCCGAACGCCTGATGGGGCCATGGCATCCGCATCCGGGCAATCCCGTGCGCCGCGACATCCGCAGCACCCGCCCCGGCGGCACCCCCATCATGACGGATAACGGGCTGGTACTGCCAACGCAGGAATGCGCCGCCACCTATGGCGGGGCGATCACGCCACTGCATATCACCACCCTGACACCCCAGCGATTCGAGGCCAGGGCCGCGCCGTCCCTGCACGCGCCCGCGGCCTTCGCCCCGTTTACTGACGGGTTGCATACGCTGTCGGCCGCAGGGGATGTGACGCTGTTTGACGCCAAACATACCGATCCCTCCATCGTGCGACGCGCGCTGGTTGATCTTGACCGCCTGCTGCTACGTCGCAGATCATGACCCTGCATTCATGAATACATTGATATGTAATAATAAAGACGTTGCCTTTTCCCCGGACAGGGCAACATCTTATCGCAGCATATGGGACAACGCCGCCCCCAGAACATTTATAATTTCAGCATGTTACTGACACTGTCTTTTACCGGCTTTTACCAGCGCCGTTTTTGTTTAAAGACCGTTTGAAAACAACTCATTGTCCAGAAAATGAAAACATTTTCAGGCGTGACCTGGGTCTTTGTGCAAATACCATGTCTTCCAAAGCTTCGTGGAAAATATCTCCCAAAAAAACTTCATTATTCCATAGGGTTATTGGAATGGACTCTTTATGTAGCCCTTAAACCGCCCCCATGATGCAACAGTTGCCCATACCCGAAGTAGAAATGTCAGGGAGCGGATATTTTTTCCCAATACCGCGACCATGACAGTGGTATATCTATTCCCGGACAGAAAAAGTCAGTGCCTCCTGACCTGATATATTATATCCAATTCATTGGAAATATACCCATCTCGGTCACGCCATGTTTCGCACGGGATACGTCACATTACACAGACATCATGAAAGATCGTGCTGTCTGCATCGACATCTGGCAGGCATGCCCTGACCAACCGCCATTCCCGTGTCAGGTGGAAAGTGCGACCTGTCCTATTTTTAACTTGATGTTAAGAACTGTTATCAATAAATATAGGCAGGCATCCTCCGCAACGGGGTTCCCCCCGTCCGGTTGCTGGCCGCGACGCCATCCGTCGCGCACCTATGTCCCCGGCATCCATACGTCAGGCCATGCCTGCACGCGGGATGCCGCATCAACCGCACACCATACCCACACCATCGCGGGCCATGGCTTCATACCAACCATGCGCCCCGCCAACTCGGCTACTGACCCTCCCTGCCCGCCGGACCAGACCCCATGGGCCAAGAAGGATCTTATGATGCGCGAAACCCACTGCACCCGGGCCGCCTGGCACCTGACCCATTCACGTCCGGAAATGCTGGTTGACTATTTCAACCCGTGGACGCCGATGTCACGGCAGGTCAGCATGCTGACACACCGTTTCAGCGTGGTTGCTGCCCTGTGCGAACAGGTTGGCGCGGATGACGAACTGGTGGTGTTGCGCAATGCACTGGCCTTTCACCTGCTGCGTGCGGCAACCTGGTGGCGCATCGACTTTGCCGCGCCACGCGTCGCAGGCATGCCCACCACGCGTTTCATGGCCCATATCCATGCCCATATCGACCGCGTGGCCGAAGATGAAAGCCTGTTTGACGTCCTGACATGGCAACATCACATGCGCCGTGGCGATATGTCGCATGTCATGGTGCTGGGCACCGACCCGCTGTGCCGGGGGGGGACGTCCATCCTGTACGGGCTTGACGGGCAAAGGCGCTTTCGCTTTGCCCTGCGCGAGGATGGCGCAGGCAGGGGCGTGGCATGGAATGCGACGGCGCACGGGGATTTCGTATCCACCTGCCTGGACGCACGCGCGCGCCACAGCATGGTCGAAACCCGTAACGAGGCATTGGGCGAATGGGAAGACGCACGCATCGAACATGCACGCGCGGCGAAATACCACATGCTGCATTTCCGGCAGGATACCTCACGCCCGGTCATCGACCGCTATATCGAGGTTCTGGGCGAAATGACGCGCTGCCGTTCGCGCTTTGGCCGGTTTGAATTTGGCAACATCCTGAACCACATTGCCTTCCTGCTGGTGCGCGCGGCGCATGAACGGCAGGTGTCCGTCGCCAGTGTCCTGCGTGAAGGCACGGCGCAACCGATCAACCTACGCGTGGCCAACAGCATCAAGAAACGTGCCCGCGCCTATGTCGCACACGGGGTGGACCCGTTATTGCAGGATGGACTTGATACGATGCTTGATAGTGTGGTTTCGGGATATTCACTGTCCGGACAGGTGCAGGAATCCGAATAAAGGCACGGGGTATCGCCTCTTTTCAAAAGGACGATACCCCGCGAAACCTTCTGGAAAAAAGACCCTGCCGCAACCGCCCATAACGGGCGGCCCCGGCGGGGCCGTCATCTGCATTATCAGGGCGTCTGGCGCGGTGCGCTGGCGCCGGGTGCCTGCGTCACGGTGGCGGACGGGGCGATGACGCGGTTCATCACCTCGAACGACACGGCGTCGGTCACGGTGACGTCAACGGTATCCCCCACCTTCAGGGTATTCAGGAAACCCTGCATCGCCTTTTCCCCGATCACTTCCGTGCGGGTGATCTCGTCAGCGTCCTCAAACGTGATCTGGTGCTTGGCGGGGTCCACCGCCAGCACATGCACCCGTTCGCGGCGGTTCGACACCAGCATGCCATGCGGGTGCAACCCGGCATATCCCTTGGCCGAGGTAATGGTCGATTCCGGCGGCTGCGTACCGGGCGGGACGATGGACGCGGCGATCGTCTTGAAGAAACGGATGTTGATCTTGTCACCTGCCTGCAGGCGCGGGACATTGCGGGCCTCGGGCGGGACGCGCACGGTCACGAGATCACCTGTGTGGTCACGCAACAGCACTGTTCCCGTCTCGTGATCCACGCTTTCCACCGTTGCGGAGGACACCTGATTCCCCACGATAACCGACGTGTCGGCCTGTGCGGGATGCGGGGCGGCGACCGTCGCCATCACGCCAAGCGACAGCGCCGCAAGGCCGGGAACAAAAGCGGACGACACATAGCGCGCGACCGCCGGGATCTTGATTTTCATATGGCTCTTTTCCGTCCAGAATCCAGGTTCTTGTAAATGCCTGCCTTCCCCACCATAGAGGCGGGCCAAGGTCTTGATCCAATACCGTATCGTACCGACATAAGGGTTAAGACGCTGTTTGAAAAGTCTGCCTGAAAAACATCACGCATTCACAACCAGGGCTTTTTGCGGCGCTTTTTTCAGGAAGCCCCGCAAAAGACGTCGCATTTTTTGGGGAAAGATGACGTCTGGAGAATTTTTTCTTTTTCTGTCAACAGGTTGTTTCCAAACAGCCCCCGGAACACATCATCCAGGACAACCCCCATGACGGGTGGGGTGCTTCCTCCTTGCTGGCGTGCAAACGTCAGGCATGGCGCCCGGTTCAGTGCGCATCCCGCAAGGCAGCCCCGAGGCGGACGCGGGGGGTGCCTTTTCGCACGACATTTTTTACCATGACCCGTATATTCCACCCAACAGCAGGAGATCCGACCCGATGCCGCTTGCCAAAAGCAGACGCCCGGCCCATCGCCGCGTACCCACCGCGCGCCCGTCGCGGGTAAAGGGGGACATGCGCCGTCTGCTGGACATGCTGTGTGCGTTGCATGGGTCGATCCACCGTGGCGCGCGCGATGCGGGGTCGCTGGTGCGGTGCGCGGTACAGGCGCAACCCGACCTTGGCCTGCCGGACAAGGCCCTGCCCGCCATGATCCGCCGCGACGGCGACGCCCCCCCCACCGCGACCGAATGGAAACGTCTGGGCCATGCCCTGGAAGAGGCACGCGACGCGCAGGCAGGGCATGGCGGCTACCTTGATGCATGGCTGTCGGAACTGCGTCGCGCGACGGGTCTGGACGATGCGGCGACCGATATCCTTGGCCTTGCGATGTGCTATCGCCTCAATGGCCATTTCGAGCAGTTGTGGGACGACCTGTGTGAAAACCGCTCCCGCGGGCCATTCCTGTGCGAGGACATCTCGCTGCTGCACATGCTGCTCAACCGTGCGGAAATGGAAATCGCCGCCGCCCTCGCCCCAGAGGGACAGTTACGCATGAGCGGGCTTATGAGCGTGGACGAAGATGGCGACATCACGCTGCTGCCGCGCCTGATGGCGTTGATGAACCGGCGCGCGCGCGTGGTGGGCGACATCCGTTCCCTCCTGCTGGGACAGCCACGCGGGGCAAGCCTGCCGTGGGAGGCGTTCGCCCATCTTGGCGAACAGGGCGAAATCGCGGCCAAGGTGCTGGCTGCCGCCGTGCGCGACCATGCGCCGGGCATCAACATCTTGCTGTATGGCCCCCCCGGCACGGGCAAGACCGAATTCGCGGCAACCCTTGCGGCACAGATCGGTGCGACACTGTATCCGGTGGGCGAGGCCGACAGCAGCGGCGACGAACCCTCCCGCCATGAACGGCTGGCGGACCTGCGGTGCAGCACGCGCCTGTTACGCAACACATCCTCCGTCCTGCTGTTTGACGAGGCGGAAGACCTGTTCACCACCGGCCTGTTCGAGGCCCCGCAATCCTACAGCCGCGTGTTCTTTCACCGGTTGCTGGAACAGGGGGGAACGCCGGTGATCTGGACGGCCAACGATCTGGAAATGCTTGGCCCCGCCATCGCGCGGCGCATGTCGCTGTGTATCGAAATGCGCCAGCCCGGCGTCGCGGTGCGTGCGCGCCTGTGGCAGGACATGGCGCAGGAGGAACAGGTGCCCCTGACGCCCGATACCGCCGCCCTTCTGGCGCGCGCCATTCCCGCCCCGCCTGCGATCCTGCGCAATGCGCTGCGTTCGACCCGTCTGGCGGGTGGGGATTCCACCATGGTCTGCACCATCGCCACCGGCATCACGCAGGCCGCGTCGGCAGGGCGGGTGGTGATGCCGCCGCCGGGCGGGGATGCGCCGTATGACGCCTCTTTGGTCAATGCCGACAGTGACCTTGCGGGGCTGGCGGCGCGCCTGTCGCGGCCGGGCGCACCGCGCGCGGTGTCACTGCTGCTGTCGGGGCCACCGGGAACGGGTAAAAGCGCGTATGCCCGCTACCTTGCGGATATGATGGAGCTTCCGGTCCTGCAAAAACGCGCCTCCGACCTGCTGGACAAATATGTGGGACAAAGCGAACAGAAGATCGCCGCCGCCTTTGCCGAAGCACGCGACACCGGCTCCTTCCTGATTTTCGACGAGGTGGACAGCCTGCTTGGCGATCGCCGCGCGGCCGAACGTAATTGGGAGGTCAGTCAGGTGAACGAAATGCTGACATGGATGGAAAGCCACCCGCTGCCGTTCGTATGCACCACCAACCTTGCCGCCCGCCTTGACCCGGCCAGCATGCGCCGCTTCCTGTTGCGCGCACGTTTCGACTATCTCACGCCACAACAGGCACGCCATGCGTTTGAACGGTTCTTTGACCTGCCCGCGCCCGAGGGGCTGAACCGGCTGCGCACGCTCACCCCCTCGGACTTTGCCCTGGTGGTGCGCAGGCAGGCCCTGCTGGACGTGCCTGCGACGCCGCAGGCGATGCTTGACCTGCTGGTGGCGGAAACCAGGGGGCGCGAAGGCAGCCAGACCATCGGGTTTTCGATGTAGGAACGCAGGGGTTGGGGCAGGGGCAGGTGCAGGCGCTGCGGCACCCGCACCCCACAAAACGGTAGTACCCTTTGCACCCCACGATCAGGGAGGTTGCGGGACAAAAAATCCCGGCATCACCGCAAGAGGCTGTTTGAAAAATCAGGCCCAATACCATCCTGAAATTATAAAGGTTTTTTGGTGAAGCTTTTTCCAAAAAGC
>NZ_BANE01000069.1 GCF_000964405.1 Novacetimonas hansenii JCM 7643 | reverse complement strand
CAACAGGCTGGTATTGTTCAAAAACTTTCGGATCAGGCTCTAATAAACATCGCCGTACTGCGCCGGTGGCCCTGATGTTGTTTCTGCGGAAAAACTGACGATGCAGAAATCATGCGGCAATGAACGCGCATGTGGCATTATGACTGGTCAATGATGATAATATGGGAATTTCAGAAAATTACTTTCTTTTCATGGATCAAGTTGGAAAATATTATTCTGCGAAAGTGACATACTTGGAAACTGCACGTTTTTGAGAGCAGCTTTCTGGCGCTGCCGGGAAAGTGTAAATTCTTGTATGCCGCATGATGTTTCTGGGGCACAGTTATTGTTTTATATATAATCGGTAATATCGCCGGGAGGAAATGCCATGTTCAAGGCTGTCATGATTGAAAAATCTGCGGACGGTGTACAGTCCGTGTCCGTCAGGGATGTGGCGGATAACCAGCTTCCCAAAGGGGACGTGACGGTTCGGGTAGAATGGTCAACCCTGAATTATAAGGATGCACTGGCCATTACCGGGCGTGGCCCGATCGTACGTTCCTTTCCGATGATACCGGGCATAGATTTCGCAGGCATTGTCGAGTCCTCGCAACGAGAAGACATCAGGCCCGGTGCGCGGGTCATTCTCAACGGCTGGGGTGTTGGTGAAAAACATTGGGGCGGGCTTGCAGAAAAAGCGACGGTCTCTGGTGACTGGCTGGTGCCGCTTCCCGACCGTTTGACAAGCAGGCAGGCCATGGAAATCGGCACGGCTGGCTATACGGCGATGCTGTGTATACAGGCCCTGCAGCGTGAAGGCGTGACCCCTGACAAGGGGCCGATCCTGATCACGGGGGCCACTGGTGGTGTGGGAAGTGTGGCAATCATGCTGTTGAGCAGGCTTGGCTATCACGTTGTGGCCGTGACAGGTCGTCCAGAGGAGGAAGCCTATCTAACTGCTCTCGGCGCGAAGGAAATACTTCCACGACAGGCATTCACCACGCCAGGTAAGGCGTTGGAGAAGGCACGGTGGGCTGGGGCGGTTGACGTGGCCGGGGGCACGGTTCTGGCGAATGTCTGTGCGTCCATGGCGTATGGTGGTGTTGTGACAGCGTGCGGACTTGCGGCGGATATGTCATTTCCCTCGACCGTTGCGCCGTTTATCCTGCGTGGGGTGATACTGGTCGGAGTGGATAGCGTTATGTGCCCCCGCGACAGGAGACTTGCCGCATGGTCGCGTCTGGCGGAATTGATCGATCCGGTAAAACTGGCGGAAATGACGTCTGAGATTGCGCTGGCTGACGCCATAGAGGCATCAGCCGCCCTTCTTGATGGAAAGATACGTGGGCGTGTTGTGGTGCGTATGTCCTGATATTCAGCCCGGGATTCAGGACAGTTCTGAAATCATGGGGCTTGATGTGCAGCAAATTCGGTGTGGCACACAGCATATGACAGGCATGGACTCAACATACCATGCTTTACCCGTGCATTTTCTGCTCTGCGACGGTTTTGCGAAGGAAATCCTGCAATATAAGTGCATGGTTACATTGAGTATTGTGGGCTGCATAAAGGAGTGTGACGTTCTGCTGCCCTGCCAGATGCATGAGGCGTGACAGATCGGCGTTCCCGTGCATCAGTTCCTGACGGTAACGGATCTGGAACATGTTCCAGTTGGCAGGGTCATGACCGAACCAGCGCCGCAGTTCCGGGCTGGGTGCGACATCCTTTAACCAGTACTCCATGTGTACATCGCTTTTATGCAGCCCACGTGGCCATAGCCGGTCGACAAGGATGCGAACGCCGTCATGTGGGTCAGGCGTGTCATACACACGCTTGATTTTTATGTCCGGCATCTGATGGTACCGCACATGGCATGGCTCCCCTGACGTCATGGTGCGTGGGAGGCAGCGTGCCTCCCACGTTTTAAGAACCGGTCTGCTGATCTCAGGCTGCGGAAAGAACGAGGTCCGGGTCAGCAGCAGAGCCAAAGAACTCATATCGGATCTGCGTTGCCGGCAGTTTTTCGTCCCTCAGTGTATCCACCATATCCCGCATGAAGGAATCCGGGCCGCAGATATAATAGGTGGCAGAGCGATCAAGTGTTTGCCGCAACCAGTCCGGGCTGATCCGTCCTGCATGGGTGGTTATGCCTGACACACTTTCCTTTGTTGGTGATGATTCCTGTGAATAAAAGAAATCAGCCTTTAAGACATCGATTTTTGCAAAATCTTCAATCTGCGTGACAAAAGCCGCCAATGCCTGTGTATCGGCACCGTGAACGTAACGGATGCTTCTGTCCGTATGTGCTTGTGCAAGTTCACCGAGCATGGACATGACCGGGGTCAGCCCGACACCTGCCGTCAGAAAAACAAGAGGGTTTCTGTCTGTTTCGTTAAGGAAAAAATCACCTGCAGGATTGGCAACCTGCAAGATATCGCCTTCCTTCACACTGTCATGCAACCAGGTGGACGCGATGCCCCCGTCCTGTCGCCGTACACTGATGCGATAATGATCCTCCCCCGGTGCGGAAGAAATACTGTAATTCCTGCGCTGTGATCCGTGTTCGGGCACATCCAGCTTGAAACTGAGATATTGTCCCGCTTTGTGGCGGAAGATCGTGCCCCCATCCACTGGGACCAGTTCGAAGGAGGTAATCGTGGATGTTTCACGACGGCGCGAACGCACGCGGAATGCACGCCAGCCCGTCCAGCCACCGGTCGTGGATTCGTTGCCTTCGTAAATCTGTTTTTCACGCCCGATCAGGATATCAGCAAGGAACCAGTAAGCTTTTCCCCATGCATCCAGAATTTCCGGTGTCGCGGCATCACCAAGAACATGGCCAATCGCACCAAGGAGCGCGGTTGCTACATAAGGATAATGTTCGGGCAGGATGTTAAGGCCAACATGTTTTTCCGCGATCCGTTCCACCATGCCGCCGAGTGCGCCAAGGTCATTGATATGTTCGGCATAGCACAGCACGGCCAAAGCCAGGGCCTTGGGCTGTTCGCCATCCTGCTGGTGGGAGAGATTGAACAGGTCGCGAATGGCTGGTGTCTCAAGAAGACGTTTGTACATCTCTGTTGTAATCGCCAGGCCATGTGCCTTGAGCGCCGGAACGGTGGCAAGGATGATGGAGCGTGTCTGGTCGTCCAGGGGGGCGGACATGGTCGTTTCCTTTTAAGGTTTATGATCCATACACCTTAATTTATCCGCATTGGAAATCATGTCAATATCAGATACCTTTAATCGACCATGAAGCTTATGTTGCGAACCGATGACGCGTTACGCGCCTTGATCCCTCTTGCGTTCCGCCGGGAAGGTGCTGTGTCGCCACGTGACCCCGGCGGCGCAACAGCACGGGAATGTTGTGACCGTCTGGCTCGCTCAGGGCGGCGCTACTGTGCAATGTTATGACCCGGTATGGACGCTGTGGCCGTATTCACATGTTCCTGCGCGTTGATGTCAGGATGCCATACAGAGGCCTTGGCACGTGTTCTGTGTTATACTGATCCAAAAAATGCGTATAATCGCGACGGATTACTGAAATTATTGCCCACGATGCATAAGGCCTGTGGGATATGGTGTCTTTATGAAAAATGGACTGTCCCAGAACCTTTATCATTCCTGATGAATGGCTTGTTTCCAACAGGTTTCCTATGACGTTATACGGGTCAAGGCCGTACCTTTGTGAAACGCAATATGTCCGGTCTTAAGGCTTTCAATTTCATATTGCGGGTTTATGGCCGTTGCATGATGCTGGTATCCATTCACCATAAAAGGTGCGGTATGTATGTTGCGGATACGGCCGCTGACGTAACCGGCCTCGGAATTCCACGATACGATATCACCGATTTCGAAAGTCTTTGACTGCATGACGGCTTCCTCTCTCAACATATTAAAGGGCGACGGGGCCTTGGATCCTGTTTCGAACGCTTTTTATACGGTTGGCCATTCAACGCATTCAGTCTCTGATTTTATCGCGATCTTGCGTCGTTATAATATTACGATGGTTGTCGATGTCCGGGCTTTTCCATATTCCAGACGTAATCGGGAGTTTGACGGTTCACGCCTTATAGCCGAACTGGCGCCATATGGGATTGGCTACCGTCATGTTCGGGAGCTTGGGGGGCGACGTCCGCGCTCGAAAACGGTTGGCACACACACCAATGCATTCTGGCATGTGCAGAGTTTTCACAATTATGCTGATTATGCATTGGGAGGGGAATTCCAGCAGGGATTGAAAACCCTCATGGAATTGGGGGAACATTTTACTGTCGCCATCATGTGCGCCGAAATCCTGTGGTGGCGATGTCATCGGCGTATCATCACCGACTATCTTCTGGAAAACCACCGGCAGGTTTTCCATATCCTTTCCATTGCAAAGATCGTCGCGGCACAGATGACGCCAGAGGCTGTGATCGGTGATGATGGTTGTGTCACTTATCCATCTTCAGTACCTGCATCATGATTTCTTCCTTCTGGTTGCAGAGATTTCTTCTGCCAGGGTGATAAGTGCCGTCAGGTCCCGTTCATCGACATCAAGCGGATCAGGCATTTTCTGAAGGGCAACATGGATATCATCCCGTGTGAAATGGCCCATGGGCAGGGCGGTCAGGGTGGCTGGTCCGGGCCTGTGTGGGTAATCATGACCGGTGCTGCGATGGTACAGGACCGCAACACACGTCAATATGGCTGAATTGAGCGCAACAGGCAGGAAGGGGAAGGCAAGTCCCGTCATCAGGTCATGGCTGGCCGGATGGATCAGCGTTGCCATCAACGCGGTCGCCCCTCCTGGTGGGTGCAGTGACCGCGTCATGGACATCGCCATGATGGCCAGGCAGACCGAAAGCCCGCAGGCAAGCGCAAGGGGCAGGCCGCAAAGGAGGGAGATACCAACGCCAATCATGGCGGACAAAGTATTCCCAAGAATAATTGCCCGTGGTGTTGCAAGTGGGCTGGCCGGGACGGCGAATGCCAGCACTGCCGAGGCCCCCATGGGGGCGATGATCGCGATATGATCGAAATCTGATAAGGCGTCGCCAATGAGATAGGTTGCTGCAATCCCCAGCAATGCCCCGGTGGCGGCGCGCAATAAGATCGTCATGAGATACAACCTTCGTCTTATATCGGAATATTGGGGACGCCTGATACTCCCCGGCCTGGCATTCTGGCAGGGATCTGTATGAAAAAGCATAATGGCCCGAATGTTTTTAGGCTATCATTGTATGACTGTAATATAGAAAATTATGACAAAAATGTAGGGAGATATTCTGTGCCGCAATACGCCTATCTTGCACAGTGGAAAGATGCGATCAGCCGCAGCCCGAACGCCATGTACCTGACGATTGTGGATGCTCTGGCACTTTCCATCCGCAAGGGCGACCTGCGGGAAGGGGACAGGTTGCCACCCCAACGCATGATCGCAGACTATCTTGGCGCCAATCTGACGACCGTAACCCGGGCGTTTACCGAAGGCCGGCGGCGTGGTCTGATTGACGCCACCGTCGGGCGCGGCACCTTTGTCCGTGTCGGCGCGGGCGAAAGCCATTGGCGCCATACCGGGCCTGCCGTGGTGGACCTGACCATGAACCTGCCGCCCATCCCGCAGGACCCATCGTTACAGCGTATTATCCAAACCGATATTACAGCCATTCTGAAGCAGCAGGACCTGAACAGCCTGATGTCCTATCGGGTAACAGGGGGGACGATCGAGGAACGCCAGCTTGGCGCGAAATGGATCGCCCCTGTCATCGGACAGCGTCGTACGGATGAAATCCTTGTCGCACCGGGGGCCCAGAGTGCGCTTGCGGCAATCGTCAGCACCCATACACAGCCGGGCGACGTGATTGTTACCGATCGCATCGCCTATCCCGGCATCCGAACCATAGCGGCACAGTTCGACCTTATTCTGGTCGGTGTGGATAGTGACATGGAAGGGATGATGCCAGAACAGCTTGCTCGGGTCTGTGCCGAACATCACCCCCGGCTGCTTTACTGTATTCCGACCATTCACAACCCCACCACGGCCACGATGTCCCTGCAAAGGCGCAGGGACATTCTTGCGGTTGCCCAACGCCATCACCTGCATATCGCGGAAGATGACCCCTACAGCCTGCTGATGGACAGCCCGCCCCCCGCGCTGGCGGCCCTTGACCATAGCCGTGTCAGCTATGTGGCCACCCTTGCCAAGACACTCAGTCCGGGCCTGCGCACCGCCTATGTCGCCCTGCCCAATGCGGACATGACCCGGCGGGTTGCGGCGGCCATACGGGCCATCGCCCTGACCAATGCCGGCCTGCTCAGCGCGCTGACGGCGCGGTGGATGCTGACCGGGCAGGCACATACGATCCTGCATGCCATCCGCACGGAACTGCGCCTGCGCCAGTCCATTGCCCGCAAGGTGCTGGGGGCGGGACACTGCATGAATCCTGACGGGCCACATGTCTGGCTGAAACTGCCTGCCTGGTGGGGCAGTGCGGATTTTGTCGCGTATGCACGCAGGCGTGGCCTTGCATTGGTGCCCAGCACCGTTTTCACCATCAGTGGGGAGCCCCCGCAACGTGCAAGAATCGCATTGGGCAGTGCGCCGGATGCCGCAAGCCTTGAGGACTCCCTGCACGGGGTGCTGTCGGTGCTCCAGCACAAACGCTCCCCCGGTTTCGCCGATATTGTGTGACCGGGCTTTGTGTGACCGGGCTGTCATGCTTCGAATCGACAAAATTTCCTGCTCCCAGAGGGAGGAATGCGGGAATCCCGAAAAACAAACAGCCCCTTCATTCACGAATAAGTGATTTTAAAAGCGTTTTAAAACAATATGTTAGAGAATTATTCCTTGATTGTGTGGCAATGTGATATTTTTTGTATGGCTCTGTCTTACAAGGAGAGGGGCATGGGCTTTTCTTTGAACCATTTGTACCCCTGAACACAGGTATACAATATTTTGGCCTTCCGTCATCCCGTGCCACGTTCGCTGTGGCAACACGATCAGTCCCGGCGTCTCGCCGATGATCGTAGCATACGGGAGATATATCATGCCGAAAGTCGAACACACTCCGCATAAAGATGGTGATTGCTTCGTCAATTATGAAAACAAGGTTTTCGAGGACGTCAAAGCCCGGCCCGGCGAGAAAGCCCTCATCACCTTTCATACCGTCGCCAATGAAGGATCGGTCGGATTTGTAAATCTGCTGCAGGCCACACGCCTGATCCGCAAGGGGTTCGAGACGTCGGTGCTGCTGTATGGGCCGGGCGTGACCCTTGGTGTGCAGCGCGGCTTCCCCCGCCTGGGTGATGAAGCCTTTCCGGGGCACATGAACTGCAACAGGCAGGTTGCAAAGATCCTTGAAGAAGGCGGCAAAGTCTATGCCTGCCGCTTTGCGCTTCAGGCCCTTTATGGTTATGGCGAGCAGAACCTGATCCCCGGCATTACGCCGATCAATCCGCAGGACGTGCTTGACATCATCCTGCTGGCGCGGCGCGACAACGCCTTCATCCTCAATACCTGGACTCTCTGAAGGTCGAAGGGAGGACCGCACGCCATGTCCCGTATCGTTCGCGCCGCAGCCATCCAGATCAGCCCTGTTCTGGGGGATGATGGTCTTGGAACTGCCCGGAAAGTCTGCCAGGCCATCCGTGATGCCGCCGAAAAAGGTGTTGCGCTTGCGGTCTTTCCCGAAACCTTCGTGCCTTATTATCCCTATTTTTCGTTTATCCAGCCTGCCTTCCGTTTTGGGAACGAGCATCTGGCACTTTACGAACGTGCCGTCGTCATTCCCGGCCCCGTGACCAGGATGGTGGCCGAGGCCGCGCGCCAGACCGGCATGGTCGTGGTGCTGGGTGTGAATGAACGCGATTTCGGCACGCTTTACAACACACAGGTCATTTTTGACGCAACAGGTGAAATCCTGCTGAAACGGCGCAAGATCACGCCCACTTACCATGAACGCATGGTATGGGGGCAGGGCGATGGCGCCGGGCTGAAAGTGGTGGACAGTGCCGCCGGGCGCATCGGGGCGCTGGCATGCTGGGAGCATTATAACCCGCTTGCCCGCTATGCGCTGATGACCCAGCATGAAGAAATACACTGCGCGCAGTTTCCCGGTTCACTGGTGGGGCAGATTTTCGCCGATCAGATGGAAGTCACCATCCGCCACCATGCGCTGGAATCCGGCTGCTTTGTCGTGAATGCCACAGGCTGGCTTACGGACGAACAGATCAAGGAAATCGCGCGTGATCCCGCGTTGGAAGGACCGATGCGAGGGGGCTGTTTTACCGCCATCGTCTCACCCGAAGGCAGGCTGCTTGGCACGCCGCTGACGGAAGGGGAGGGCATGGTCATTGCCGATCTCGACTTTGCCCTGATTACCAAGCGCAAGCGGATGATGGATTCCGTCGGGCATTACGCACGTCCCGAACTGCTCAGCCTGCTGCATGACCGACGGCCCGCGCGCATGGTGCATTACGCGGGTGAGGTGGATCCGTCTTTCCCATTTACGGATGAGGCCGCGCCATGACCGTACCGACCCTCGGCACGCTTTCGGGCCGCCAGCTTGTCACGGATCTGCAATCCTTCGGGCTGCAGATCGGCAGCGATAATGCTGGCATCGCCCGCAAGGGCGGGGCCGGCCCTTCGGACCACAAGACCATCACCATCGCGGGCCAGACCGTCATGGTCCCGGTCTATACATCCGGTGCCCGGCGTTCCCCGTTTCAGGCAAGCCCGCCGGACCCGCAGGGCGCGAGTACGCTGCTGCGTGATGGACGGGTTCTGGGCACGATCCATTTTCCCGCTGCCCCCCGTTTTTATGGGCTGCGCACGGCAGATGGCGTCCCTTACTGGAAAATTGCCCTGCTGCATGGGCGTGACACGCTGGCGACCACGGTACACCAGACCTGCATCCGTTATGTCGACCGGCGCACCGCCTGTCAGTTCTGCGCCATTGGCCAGTCGCTGGAGGCCGGGCGCACCATTGCCCACAAGACGCCCGCGCAACTGGCGGAGGTCGCAAGGGCTGCCGTGGAGCTGGATGGTGTGCGCGACATGGTGCTGACGACCGGCACGCCCAATATGGTGGATCGGGGGGCGGCGGTCCTGGCGGAGTCCGCCCGCGCCATCAAGGCGGCGGTGGACCTGCCGCTTCAGGTGCAGTGCGAACCGCCGCGCGATCATGACTGGTTCCATCGCCTGCGTGACGCGGGGGCGGATAGCCTTGGCATGCATCTCGAAGCGGCCACGCAGGCCGTGCGTGAGAAGATCATGCCCGGCAAGGCCACCGTCAGCATCGACCGCTATATGGAGGCGTTCGCCAGCGCCGTGCCCATTTTCGGGCGTGGGCAGGTCAATACCTACATTCTTGCAGGGCTTGGTGACAGTGCCGAAGATATTCTGGCCCTGGCCGGGCGTCTGATCGCACTTGGGGTCTATCCCTTTGTGGTGCCGTTTGTACCTATTTCCGGCACGCCCTTGGAAAATCATGCGCCCCCTTCGTCAGATTTCATGAAGTCCGTTCTGGCGCCACTCGGGCGGATGCTGCGGGAAGCAAACATGAAATCCACCGATATCCGGGCCGGGTGCGGCCGTTGTGGCGCCTGTTCCTCGCTTTCGGCGTATGAACGATGAATATGCGGGTTGAAGGGATGGAAGACCGGCCGTTCATTCCCACGGAATATGTCGTGCGCCTTGCCCGTACGCCATGGGAATGCGCTGGTTATCATGCGTTGCGCCGCGAGGTGTTCTGCACTGAACAACATGTGTTCGCCGATGATGACCGCGATGCGACCGATGCGGTTGCCATTCCCATCATCGCAGCGTGCTGCATGGCGGGCATGCCGGACCGGATTGTGGGTGCCGTGCGCATCCACGAAGCCGAACCCGGCATCTGGCGTGGTTCCCGCCTGGCTGTTCATGCGGATCACCGCAAACTGGGGCGGATCGGGGCGGAACTGATCCGAATGGCGGTCAGTACCGCGCACGGGCTTGGGGCCACGCGGTTTATGGCACAGGTGCAGGAACAGAATGTACCGTTCTTTCGCCGCCTGCACTGGAAAAGCCTTGGCGCCATCACCCTGCACGGCCTGCCGCATCATGACATGCAGGCCGACCTGTCGCGGTATCCCGCCCATAGGCAGGACCAGACATGGCTGCTGCGGCCACAGCCCCGTCAATATTCCCGTCAACAGCTTCGCAACCGGCAGGTGGCGTGATGGCCGATATATTGTGCGACATGCTTTCGCGCCTGCGCACGGGGCGTGCGCTTGTGGCAAAGCAGGACATTACACAGGCCGTCGCCATTCTGGGTAAGGGGGCGCGACAGGCCATCCGCCTTGGGGATGACTGTGCCGCCATACCCGATGGCGATGGTTACCTCCTGCTGGCCAGCGAAGGGTTCCAGGACAGTTTCGTCCGGTCCATGCCATGGTTTTCTGGCTATTGCGGCGTGATGGTCAATGTCAGCGACATCGCGGCGATGGGGGGGCGCCCGCTTGCGGTGGTCGATGCGTTGTGGAGTGACACGCCAGAGGTTGCAGCCCCGATCCTGACCGGCCTGCATGATGGCGCGCGCACCTATGGCGTGCCTGTCGTGGGCGGGCATACCAACATGCGCAGCCCCCATAATTCGCTGTCGGTTGCGATCCTTGGCCGTGCCCGGCATCTTCTGAGCAGTTTCGATGCGCGACCGGGCGAGGTCCTGATCGCCGCCATCGACCTGCGCGGGCGCTGGCATGATCCGCACCCGTTCTGGGATGCCAGTTCCACCCTGTGCGGTACCGGCGGGGCTGCGCGGCTGCGCGGGGATATCGAACTCCTGCCCATGATTGCCGAAGATGGCCTGAGCCGCGCCGCCAAGGATATCAGCATGGCCGGGCTGCTCGGCACGGCCCTCATGCTGGCTGAATGTTCTGGCGTGGGCATGACCATCATGCTTGATGACATCCCGCGTCCGGGGGATGCGCCAATGGAACGCTGGCTGTCCGCATTTCCCAGCTATGGCTATCTGCTGACGGCCCGCCCCGAGGATGCCGGGGCGATCATGGACCGGTTTCGCGGACGTGACATTGCGGCGTCCGTCATCGGTCGGTGTGACAGCACGCATCGGGTCGATGTCCTGTGGGCGGATGCGCGGGAAACCTTCTGGGACCTTGCGCACAGGCCGCTCATGGGGGTGGCGCCATGACCCTTCGCATCGGTATCCTGACCCATTCGACCAATCCGCGCGGCGGTGTGGTGCATGGCATGGCGCTGGCGGAAGCCCTGTGTGACGCCGGGCATGACGCGATGCTGATCGCCCCGGATGTGACGGGGGCGGGTTTCTTTCGCAGGCCCCGTTGCGCCACCCGCTGCATCGCGGCCATGGCAGGAGACGACCTGCCGGCACTGGTGGAACGACGCATTATGGAAATCCGTGATGCAGTCAGAGAGGATACGAATTTCGATGTGCTGCACGCCCAGGACCCGATCAGCGCCAACGCGCTGGCGGATCTGGTGGCGGAAGGGCGGATACCGGGTTTTGCCCGCACGGTCCATCATCTGGACCATTTCCCGCATCGTGGTGTCGCAGCCCGTCAGGCAAGAGGGATTACCAGTGCAAGCGAGCTTTTCACGGTCAGCCGCGTCTGGGAGGATACCCTCCTTGCCGATTATGGGCGGCCTGCGCCTGTCGTGGGAAATGGCGTTGACCTTACAAGGTTCTTTCCGGGGGCGGGGCCGCGCGATCATGCGTTGCGCGCCCGCTATGGGCTTTCGCGTACGGCACGTCTTGTGCTGTCGGTTGGCGGGATAGAGCGCCGCAAGAATACGCTTGTGCTGCTCAGGGCATTTAAGGAACTGCACCGCGAACAACCTGACCTGCATTTCGTAATCGCCGGGGGGGCGTCCCTGCTGGACCATTCCGATTATCGCCGCCTTTTCGATCAAGAGCTTCAGGCAGGGGATCTGGTCGGTGCGGTAAGTGTGACGGGCACGATTGCCGATGACGATATGCCCGCATTATATCGGCAGTCCTGCGTACTGGCCTATCCTTCACGGACGGAAGGCTTCGGCCTGTGCCCGCTTGAGGCTCTGGCCTGCGGAATTCCGGTGGTGGTGCCTGCTGCGCCGCCCTTTAGCGAACATTTCCATACGCCGGAGGTTGTGTGGTGCCAGCCAGAATGTCCCCGGACACTTGGTGATGCGTTACGCGCGGCCCTCAGTATCGAAAGCGCGCGCCGCTTTCGGGTCAGTGGGCCTGTAACGGCGGCCCGTTTCGACTGGCGCCGCGTCGCCGGACGGCATCTTCGCGCATATCGGCGCCTGGCGGCATTGCAGCCCGCCGGACGCCCTGTTCCAAGGAGGGTATCATTATGCCCGAAATGATTTTTCGTGTGCGCTGGCCTGATGGGAAGGAGGCTGAGTGCTACTCTCCCTCACTGGTCATCAGGGACCATTTCACGGCCGGTCAGGACTATCCGGTGCGTGAATTTCTTGAAAAGGCAGACATAGCCCTGACAGAGGCCAGCGCGCGGGTGCGGGCACGTTATGGCGTCCCGTGCAGCCGTGCCCTTGGTCAGCTTCAGGCCATCCGCCAGACCTGCACGCCCTTCCTCACGCGACCCGATGCGCAGGTGCGCGTCCTGTCCTTCAGACCATAAGGCGGAATATTCTTATGACACAGCAGGAAAAAACCATCCCCGTCGTGATCGTGGGCGCGGGCCAGGCCGGCCTTTCCATGAGCTGGTACCTCTGTCGCGAGAAGGTGGAGCATATTATCTTTGAGGCAAAAACCGCCTGTCATTCGTGGGATGATGAACGCTGGGATAATTTCTGTCTCGTGACGCCCAACTGGCAATGCGCGCTTCCCGGTCATCCCTATCAGGGAAACGATCCGCATGGATTTATGGTAAAGAACGAAATCATAGATTATGTCAGAGGTTTTGTCGCCTCGTTCAATCCCCCCCTGCGTGAACATAGTGCCGTCACCTCCATCACCCGCCATGAAGCGGGGGGGTATCGCGTGGTGGTGGGCGATGAAGTCTGGCATGCAGGGCATGTGGTCATCGCATCGGGCGCGTATCAGGATGCGGTGATCCCCGGCTATGCCAGTGCGATTGACCCATCAATTTTCCAGATCCACTCGCAGGATTACCGAAATGCCTCCCAACTTCCACAAGGGGCGGTGCTGGTTGTGGGCAGTGGGCAGTCCGGCGCGCAGATTGCTGAGGACCTGTTCCTTGAAAACCGCAAGGTGCATCTGTGTGTGGGGTCCGCCCCGCGTGTTTCACGCTTTTATCGTGGCCGCGATGTTGTGGACTGGCTTGCGGACATGCATTTTTACGACCTGACGGTGGATAATCATCCCTTGCGTGATGGTGCGCGTGACAAGACCAATCATTATGTGACTGGGCGCAATGGTGGTCATGACCTTGATCTGCGCCGTTTCGCCCGCGAAGGCGTGGGCCTGCATGGCACGCTGGCGACCATCCGGGACGAGGTGGCGCATTTCGCACCGGATCTGAAGGAAAACCTTGATGATGCGGACAGGACCAATGCCGACATCAAGAAGTCCATTGACGCCTATATCGCCCGCGAAGGTATCAGCGCCCCGACGGAAACAGACTATGTCCCTGTATGGGAACCCGATGGCGGCAACATGCCTTTGGCCCTGAAGGCTGCCGGAATCACCGCGATCATCTGGTGCATTGGTTTCCGCCCGAATTATCGCTGGATTGATGTGCCGGTTTTCAATGGGGCCAACAAGCCGGTCTGGCGTCGGGGTGTGACCGATATGCCGGGCTTTTACTTTCTTGGCCTGCCATGGCTGCATACATGGGGGTCGGGGCGGTTTTCCGGTGTTTCACGTGATGCCGCATGGCTGGCAAGCCAGATTACCGGCAAAGATGTTCCCATAGCCTGAGAGAGTTTTTGAAACGTCAGAATCGATAACATACGGGAATCATAAAAGTTTTTTGTGAAGATTTTTACAAAAATCTTTGAAATACGCCGCCTTTTTCGATCAAAAGGCGGCACCCAAAAACTTTTCT
>NZ_BANE01000070.1 GCF_000964405.1 Novacetimonas hansenii JCM 7643 | reverse complement strand
CATTCGCCCGCACGGGCACGGATCAGTTCCAGCAGCCAGCGGGGCCGTCCCACACCGGGAACTGGCAACGGCACGGATGGCAGGACAGAAACCCGCCATCGGGTCACACTGGCGGTCGGCTGGCCGAAATCCGCCGCGTCGGTCTGCCGCCGCCAGCGGCGGATCGCGATGCCAAGCGAACCAGACGTTTCGGCCGCCAGTTGCAGGCGACGTGAGGCCGTCATGGACAGACGCGCCACCTCGGCGACCACGGCCCCTAGGCCACCATGTCGCAGTCCTTCCTCGAAACAGGCCAGCACATCGACGTCCGAACTGGCCTCGACAAAGATCGTTCGCCGTGCCGACAGCCCGACCTGTTTTAGGGAGGGGGCGAACACATCCTGACCGCTATTCCCAAAATCACCCTGAGTTCCTCTCGTGACATTCCGTTCAACCGGCTGGTGCTGTCCCAGTCCAATGTGCGGCGGGTACCCTTGCCGTCGTCGGACGGTTGAGTGCCCTCGGCAACGATCAGGCCGACACTGGCGCGTTGAGCATAATACTCGGCGGCAAGAGGCCCCGGTGTGCCGTCATATTGCGCGCGGCTGCGGGTCATGGGGGCCATTACAAAACGGTTGGGCAGAGTGGCCCGGCCCAAGGTAATCGGCTGCCAGATATCCGTCATAGTCATCTGTCCTTGTTCGGCATCGAGCACTTTCAGCAACGCGATGCCTGATGGAAAAGCCTGCTAGGGCACTGGTCTGATCCCGTCCCAAAGCAAGGTGATTACGTCGGCAACATGACGTTCGTCCGTTGCCTTGTCAGAACCCGGTTCGCCGTTGATGCGGTTTGAAAAGGCCCGGTTATGCAGAACACCCAGCAGGGTCGAGGCAAGAACCTGCGCATCGCACCGCGCTAGCTTTCCTTGCTCCTGCGCCCGGCCGATCCATTCTGTCAGGGCCCGGAAGGCGCGCGCAGGCGCCGATTGCTCCGGGTCTTCCCCTGAACAGAGGGCATCGGTAGCGATGCCACTGGCCTGAAGCACTGTAAATCCGGCATGCAGGGCTTCGAAAAAAGCCGCAATTGTGCAGGCTATCTCGACAAGCTGCTCCCGAATTGGCCGGTTATCGGGACCGACCTCAAGTGTTCCAATCCAGTGGATGTCCTTTGGCGCGCCCAACGCTGCCAGCATAAGGCCCTGCTTCGAACCAAAGCGGTTGAAAAGGGTCGTATGACTGACACCGATCTCCCGTGCGATGTCCGCAGCCGAGATGCTCCCGCCACGTTCTAAAAAGCAGCGACGGGCAATAGCTACGATGTGTTCGTCCGAGACTTCTTTTGGGCGTCCGATTTTCATTCCTGATTCCGACTTGACGATTCACCCCGGCACTATATCTTTCTGTCTAGAAAGAAAGCAAGGGGTATCCAAATTATGAAACAGGATCATAGCCTGAAATGGCACAATGTGGATCCAGGCTCCCTGAAAGGGAGAAAAGTTATCGTCGTTGGTGGGACCGGCGGACTGGGCCGTGCCATCAGCCGGTCACTCGCGGGACGAGGGGCTCAAGTGACCGTCGTTGGACAGACGTTCCGTGACGCGGATGTTGCCAATCTCTCGTTCGTCCAGGCTGATCTCAGCCTGCTGAAAGACGCGGAACGGGTGGCACGGGAGTTACCCGCGGAACAGGCTGACCTGCTGCTCTTTACGACCGGCATTTTCGCAGCGCCGAAACGTCAGGTGACGGCTGAGGGGATCGAGCGCGACATGGCGGTCAGCTACCTGAACCGTCTGGTGATGCTGCGTAACCTTGCTCCCCGGCTGGGAACGCAACGCGGTGAAGGTGCAGCGCGGGCACGCGTGTTCCTCATGGGATATCCGGGGACTGGCCAGCTCGGCACACCGGACGACCTGAATTCGGAGCGGGCCTACAAGGTGATGACGGCCCATATGAATACGGTTGCGGGCAACGAGGCGCTGGTCATGGAATCCGCCCATCGCTATCCCGATCTGGACGTGTTCGGTCTTAATCCTGGCCTGATCAAATCGAGCATCCGCAGCAACCTGATGGGCGCGGATAGCCTCAAGCACCGCATCATGGAATGGCTGATCGGTAAGCTGGCTCCGAGCGCTGACGACTACGCGGCGCGCATTCTGCCTCTGTTGTTTTCCCCTGATCTGGATCACCGAAGCGGGGCATTCTTCAACCGCAAAGCGCAGGCGATTCTCCCATCCGGCGGTATGACCAAGGCCTATGCCGAGCGTTATGTCGGTGCATCGGAAGTACTAGCCGCCAAGGCTGGTGTCAGCTTCGTTGGGTAACGGGTTTCGGCGGTATCGCTGTGCTGGAAAGGAGAGGCAGGATGTCGACATCGTTTGAACGCCGACCGGTCGCCGTGATCGCAGGAGCTGGCCCCGGGAATGGTCAGGCTATTGCACGTCGTTTTGCTGAATCGGGATACGTTGTGGTTCTACTTGGTCGCAATGCAGAGAAGACGCAGGACCTGGCCAAGGAGATCCCCCAGGCCGTCGGTTATGGTTGTGACGTCAGTGATTCCGATGAGGTTTCTTCGGTATTCTCCCAGATCCGATCGGATCTGGGAGAAGTTGATGTTCTGGTCTTCAATGCCGGGTCGGCAATTTTTGCCGATATCGAGACGGTAACGGCGGAACAGTTCGAGGCATCGTGGCGGGTCAACGCACTCGGTGGCCTGCTCTGCAGCCAGGCCGTCATTCCGGAAATGGTCGCTCGAGGAGCAGGTCATATCCTGTTTATCGGTGCGACGGCGTCGCGCCGGGGTGGAGCGCAGATGGCAGCGTTCGCGCCAGCCAAGGCAGCACAGCGGAGCCTGGCGGAATCCATGGCGCGGCAGCTCTGGCCGAAAGGCGTCCATGTCGCGTTGATCATTATCGATGGCATCGTCGACACTCCTGCGACGCGCGCCTACGTTCCGGACAGGCCAGTTGAGAGTTTGGTAGCGCCAGATGCTGTCGCCCATACGGCGTATGAACTGACCCGACAGGATCGCCGGGGTTGGAGTTTCGAGGTCGAAGTCAGGCCATTTCTGGAGAAATGGTGAGCGGCTCGTCGACCGCGAGATGCGTAGTAACGGCAACTCACGGTTAGGAAACGACCAAGAATAAAACTAAAGGGAAGGAAAGCAGGTCATGAAAGTCCTGGTTCTTGGAGCTACCGGCGGTACCGGACAGCGGATTGTTCAGGAGGCGCTGGCTCAAGGATATAAAGTCACGGCGTTGGTTCGTTCGCTTACTAAAGGCGAGGCGATCTTTCCCAATATTAAAACCTTGTTCCCAGAGCTGAAGCTTATCCAGGGCGATGCGTTGGATCGGGAGGCAGTCGCAGGCGCCCTGTCAGGTTGTGATGGCGTGATCAGCGCGCTGGGAACCGGGCTAAGCCTGTTTCATGAAGTGACCGTGCTTTCCGACGCGACGCGCACCATGATCGAGGCCATGCGACAGCAGTCCGTGCATCGTCTCGTTTGCATCACGGGGATGGGCGCTGGTGATAGTCGGGGTCATGGTGGATTTATATATGATCGGCTTATCCTGCCATTCGTCTTGGGCAAAATCTATCGTGACAAGGATCGGCAGGAGGCCGAAATAAGAGCGAGCAATCTGGATTGGACGATTGTCCGACCGAGCTATCTGACCAATGGACCGGCGACTGGCAATATCCGGGTGACCACAAATTTGGCTGGTATTCGGGGAGGTAGTATCGCACGTGCCGATGTCGCGAATTTTGTTGTTGGCGAATTTCTTCAGAAGAAATGGCTGTACAAATCACCTATTATTACAAATTTATAAATAATATAATTCCGAAAATATCGGCTGATAAGCACATGGTTTGGTTTTCTATTAGGGAGTAGTGACTAACACTTCGTCAACAATTGAGGTAAGGAGGCGAAGACGAAGTCCATCATATCCAGGTCGACGGATCAGGCTCTCGGGATACCACCATCGTCGGCTGTCCAGCAAAAGAGCGAGAATCTGATCTACTGCCATTTCGGAGAATTCCGTTGGTTGCGATGGAAGACCGTTACAAACCAACACTATTTTAATGACCTGTCGGACGCGGGAATATACGCTGTTCCAGAACAGGACGTCTCCGGCGGGGTATTCGTTCAATGTTGAATTCACAAGGCGATGGAACGCGGCGACGTGATTGGTGTCGCTCCACATGTCGATCTGATGAGTCAGGGATATGGTCGACGTGCTTCTGATGCGGTCCCTGCTGCGCGCGTTGCCTGACAGCGCAGCGCTGCTGATTGTCGGCGATGTGGACCAGTTGCCGTCGGTCGGGCCGGGGCAGGTGCTGGCCGATATCATCGGCTCGAACGCCGTACCGGTGGTGCGGCTGCCCGTGACGACGGCGGGATCGACTGGAGCTTCATCCGGAACAGGGGGTTGGGTTTGTGAACCAGCGCTCCTGTCAGTCCGGCTGGGGTTCCCACGGGTTGAGCAGGGGGACGTCGCATGGCAGAAAATCCGCGACGTTGCGGGTCACGACCGTCTTGCCATGAATCAGCGCGGTCGCGGCGATGAGCGCATCGCGTTCCGAACGGGGATCGGGGACGTGGAGCCGGGCGCAGCGCAGGGCCACGGACGTATCGACGGGAAAAATACGCCCTTCGAATGCGGGAAGGACATGCTGTTCCAGCCAGGTTCGCAGGATCGTGCCGGTGGCTCCGTCGCGGCGCTCCACGCGCAGGACGCCGGTTTCCAGTTCCATGACGGTGATGGCGGAGAGATACAGATCGTCCGCCTCCATGCTGTCGGCCCAGAGCGCCACATTCGGGTCGGCCTTTCCGGCGCGGATTTTCCTCAGTTCTGAAACGACGTTCGTGTCCAGCAGGAACATCAGGAAAAATCGGCCGGGCGGAGCGTGATATTGGCGCGAGGCGGATCGAATGCGATGTCCGCCGCGTCCGGCATCGCCAGGGCATCCGCGATCTTGCGCGGATGGTGCGTCAGACGGCGGTATTCCTCAATGCTGAGCAGGACATGGGCCGTGCGCCCCCTGTCGGTGATGAACACCGGCCCCTTGGCCGCCGCCTTCTTGGCCCGGCTGGTGTCTTGGTTGAACTCGCGGCTTGAAAGCGTGGTGATGCTCATGTCCGGCCTCCCGACTGCAATGTAGGAACATTACTACATATTGGGAGGCATTGCCAGAAAATCCATATCCGATCCGGGTTCGGGTCATCGTTGGCCGAAGATTCCATCCCGCCAGAACCGCCCGGTATCGTTCGACTCCCGCGATCTTCGTCCAGCATGACGAAGGTCCGGTCCGCACCGGGCAAGTATTTTTTTCCCTGCCGTTCGCCGGGATGCGACGACGCGGGAAAAGTTCTTGCAGACCGGAAAATGGCCGCCAGACCTGTCCTTGCGCAAGGAGGGATGAAAATGTCCGGCACAAAAATTCTCTGGGGCCAGATCGCGCAGGCCCTGTTCCTGATTGTCCTGTCCTGGTGGGCGGCGACCCCGTTGCTGTGGCACCCGAGCATTGGCGGCATCTGCACAACCGGATGCTTTCCGGGCAGGGGTCACGTCCCTACACGCGCGACCGCCATCAGGCCTGGCTGCGCCGGAGGGCGGTGTCATGACGCACTTCGTCTGGTTTTTCACCATCTATTTCGCAATCCTCTGTGCTGGCACGTCAGTGGTGATCCATCCGGCGACCCGGCTGATCTGGAACGCCACCGCCAGCACGCCCGTCGGGCTGTATCGCCTGCAATCGGTAAGCCCCCTTCATGTCGGTGATCTGATCGTGATCCGGCCGCCTGCCGACATCGCCCGAATGCTGGCGCGCGGTGGCTATCTGCCGCTCGGTGTGCCGTTGCTCAAGCCGGTCGCGGCACTACCAGGGCCATTGGTCTGCCGGCTTGGCGCTGCTGTCACCGTCGATGGCATGCTGCTCGGCAAAGCATGGCGTTGTGAGGAGGCTCTCGGCATGAAGGCTGGCCTCCTTCGCCTGTCTTCATCTGGAATCACATCAGACGCCCCTTTGGGAATCCTATGATTTAAGCCATTCGTAACATGCTCTAAAAAACGCTGCATTTCAGAAAAATGCAGCGTACAAGAATATTTTTATAATGATGTAGGTGTTTAGTCCCTGCCCGATATGTCGTTTTATTCGGGCGGGGATGACGTCTTTTGCAGGGTGCGGTCGAAAAAGTGGTCCATCCATAAATATCCCTGTAACCAGTCCTGCGTGCGCAGGAATGCATGACGTTCGCCGGGGAAAATATGATCTTCGTACGGAACGCCCTGCGCGGTCAGCATCCGCGCCAGCAGCGTCGACTGTTCGAATTCCACATTACGGTCATCATCGCCATGTACCAGCAGGACCGGCGCGCGCCAGCGCTGGATGTCCGCAATGGGAGAGGAGCGCCATTCCATGTCATGTGCATCACGGTTCTGCTGTGGTGACAGGCCGGGATGGTCGGGTTCGGTCATGTCATGGACACCATGGAAATCCACCCCGGCGGCAAAGATGTCGCTGTTACGCGCCAACGCCAGCCCCGTCAGGTATCCGCCCCAGCTTCCACCCCAGATTCCGATCCGATGGGCATCAACATCATCACGTTTCTGCAGATAGGCCGCCGCAGCCTGCACATCGCGATATTCGCTGGCCCCCGCACGCCCGATGCCCGGTGCGTTACGGAATGCTTCGCCATAACCCGAACCACTGCGGTAATTTACCGACAGCACAACATAGCCCTGTGACGCCAGCGTCTGATTCATCAGATAGGCATTGGAATAATATCCCATCGCATTGAATGCCGGCAGCATCTGGCGCTCTGGCCCACCATGAACGAACAGCAGGGCGGGATGACGCCGGGCCGTATCGTCGGGGGGGATAAATAACTGCCCGTGCAGGTCGATACCATCGGCGCTGTGGAAACGTACGCTTTGCGGCGTGACGAATGATACACCCGACGGCAGCATTGGTGTGACGGGCGTGACGGCCTGCCCATTTTGCAGGACAACGGGGTGCGCTGTCTGCGTCACGCCGGTTGCCATGACGGCGATGTCATTACCCGCCGTGACAAGTGTGGAAATCTCATCATTTCCCGGTGTCAGCGCGATCGCGGCACCAGTGCCCGCAACCGGCCGCGACCAGGCACGCCATTGGTCAAGGTCGCCGGTATTGGAGGTGTAGAGAAGGTTTTTCCCATCCTGTGACACCTGATACGCCGAAACTTCCGCGCCATCGGGTGTCAGGCATTCCGGTGTATCCTGTCCACCCGGTCCGGCCATGGTCATCGGCAGGGCGCAGATGCGCATCCACCCGCTGCCTTCCCATGGAAACAGCAGCCTGCCATCCGCGCTCCAGTAAGGAACGGAGCCTTCCGGTGCGGCAAAGCGCGATCCCTTCCCCGCAGGTGCAGTCCAGACGGTATGTTCGTGGCCGGATGCCAGGTCATAGACATGCACGGACCAGAACCGTCCCTTGGCCGGGTCTGTCCCCAGGATCGGGTCCTGCGTGCGCATGAACGCCACCGATTTCCCATCGGGGGAGAAAACCGGCTGGCGGTCGTTCGACAGGGCTGGTGGGATGAAGGTCAGGACAGTTGCCTTCGCCCCGACATCCCACAGTGCGATTACCCCGTGGGAACCGCGATCTATTTCCACCGCCACATGCCGCCCGTCCGGCGCCCAGCGCAATGCGGTGATGGACCCCGGTGTGGTAAAGGCAGCGGTGGGTACTCCCCCTGTATGTCCGACCATCAGTGTCCCGCCACGGCTGAACGCCAGGAACGCCCCGTCAGGCGAAAACGCGGGCGAATGTCCTTCCCCCATGACACTGTCCCGTCCCGAAGGCCCGATCAGGTGGACCGTTTCCTTCCCTGCGAAGGTGGCCTGCCCCGCGTTGGGGGGGGCGTCATTGGGATATTCGGGATCGCCGCCTTCGACATATGCAAGGTTGCGCCCGTCAGGGGTCAGGGTCAGTCCCCACAGGTCGGTGCCGTCATCGGTCGTGTAATGGGTGACACGACGCGGGGCCTGCCCATGATCCGATATCATGATGTTGCGCACGCCTGCGCGGCGTTCCACCCACGCAATGCGCGGGGCCTGCGCCGCACCGGCAAGCCCGTTGGCATACGGCATCGCCAGCAGGGCCGACAGACGCTTTGCCAGGGCATTGTCGCCTTGTGACGTATCATCCGGCGCCGCCGCACCTGGTGGGATGCTCCCCGGTGAGATGCTCCCCGGTGGGGCAGCCAGCGCAGAGGATGCCAGCAGCACGCCCCCCAGCAGGCCAAGGCCCGTACGACGCAGCAATAAGGAGATGTGAGGCATCACGGAATGGCTCCGGCAAGGGTGGTGAAGATCTGTTCCTCCACCCGTGTGAAGGAAGAATAGGCACCTGGTGTCACGGCATCCTCATCGGGGTATCCCGCGGCGGCGAACACGAACGCATCCCCGTTGGCCGTTTCATACCAGAAGCCCGAATGCAGCCCGTAGGCATCGCCAAGATGCCCGCGCAGGTCCCCATGATATCCACGATAGGGCACGCCCGGGCGTCCATTGGGGTCCGGTTGCCCCGTCAGTTGGATCATGCCCAGCCCATAACTGGCGATGGGATAGGGGCAGGCCCCGTTATGGCCGTCATACTGCCATGTTGGCGTTTCCATCTGCCGGACGTCATGCGCCGACAGCAGGCGTCTGCCATCAAGGGTCCCGCCACCTTGCATGAAGCGCGCCAGACGGGCCAGCCCGGCCACCGATATCCGCAACCCGCCCTGTGGCGAAAATGCGGTGCCATTGGACCCGATGACATAGGTCGAAAGCTGCGCTGGCGACCATCCCTGTGGCGGTTGCGTATCCACCTGCGCCACATAACCACCCGGCAGGTCGCGATATAACGTCGCCAACCGTTCGGGATGACGCAGTTCGGCGATGTTATAGCCACCATCAATACCCAGTGGCCCCAGGACATGTGTCTGCTGGTAATGGTCGAAACGTTCGCCGCTGACACGTTCGATGATGGTGCCGATCAGGCCGTAACACAGGTTGCAATATTCGAACCACGTCCCCGGCCGATGACCCCCATCATGCGCGAAATGGTAATCTGGCCGCCCCGGCTGATGGGCCGGGCCGAACAGGTCCGCCACCTTCTGTTCCGGCGGCAGGGTATAGCGGTCCGCATCCACGATGGTGGAGGTGTGGTTGAGCAGCATCCGCACCGTGATCGGCACATCCGCGAAATCCGGGTTACGCAGCCCAAAGCCCAGATACTCCGAAGCATCCGCATCCAGCGAAACACGCCCCTGTTCCACCAGTTCCATCAGCCCGATGGTCGTCACCACCTTGGATACCGAGGCAATGCGGAACAGGGTATCCGTACCGGCTGGAATGCTGCCTGTATCGCCAAGGCGGGCGAAACCGCCATGGTAGCTGTAGGCAACCTGCCCCTTGTGCAGCCGCATGGCCACGAGGGCCGCAAGCGGGCGTGCCTCGCCCTGCGTCATGATGGCATCCATGGCCGTGTCGATGCGCCCCGACGCGGCAGGGGCTGCGCTGGCGGCCGGACCCAGTGCGAGCGCGCATATCATGGCAAGGAGGCAGCCGCCCCTCATGGCGTGTGCGCCGGTTGCAAGATGGTGCGTCCGACCGCAGCCGCCCTGACCCGATGGGCGGAGAAGGGCAGGGGCTGCATGCGCCCCCTGAGCCAGTCCGGCATGAAATCCGCATAATGGGCCGAACGTGGATCGCCGCTCTGTCCTGGGAAATTGAGGAAGACCGAATGATCCCATTCCCCCACGTCGCATACCATCAGATAACTTGCGCCCCCCGTTGCGACATAGGGATCATGTCCGTTCGATAACGGGTTGTACCATCGTGCCATGACGGTATAGGGATCGCCCCCCGTGCCGGTCCGCGCCCCACCCAGCTGCGGGAACCGCGCGGCGATGGCAGGGACATGCGCCAGCGCGTGATCCAGCGTGATCGTATGCAGCGTCCCCCATCGCCATGCGGCCATGACGGGGCCAAGGCGGTCGCGCAGTTCCGATTTCGCCCCACGCAACGCAGTCACCAGCATGTCATCACGCGTCTGGGCCGGGTTCGCCCCGAACCGGGCATCGGGCGCATGCAGCAACGTCTTTTGCACCGTCGCGTTGATGGGACCGGGCAGGAGGTCATGCAGGCGTGCCGGGATCAACAGGGTATGCAGCGCGCGTTCCAGCCGTGTCCACCAGACTTCGTAAAGTGCCGCCGCCGCACTGTCGGCATGCACATGGCCATCCCACCCGCGCAACAGCGCCGCCACGTCCATGAGATCGGGCGGCACGGCACCCAGCAGCCCGACCATATCCAGGGCAAGACGGGAAAATGTATCATGCTGCAACGCCGCACAATCCGCGATGGTGGCGCGCGGCGTCTCCTCCAGCACATGTGCCACGCGGTCATGGCGGAAGCGGTCACGCCATTCGAAGCTGACGCGGCGTTCCTGCGCGGGATAGCCGGGCGGCAGGTTCATTTCGTTGGATGTGGCAAACCAGCCGGATGCGGGATTGAATGTCGAAGGCAGCATCTCCAGCGGCTGCAGCCCCTTCCAGTCATAATGTCCGTCCCCCGGCACCGGCAGCAACCCGTCATGCCCGTCCACGCGCGATGGCAGGCCCCCTGCGGCCTGCCACCCGATGTTGCCCGCCGTGTCGGCATAGGTGAAGTTGGTGGGGCTGGTATGGACACGCAGGGCTTCGCGGAAGCTGTCCCAGTCATGGGCAAGGTTCAGGCCGATATTGACCAACAGCCCGTTGGCGCCCGGATACAGCCATGTCGCGCTGACCGCCGTGGCCCGGCGGCGCGCGGGGTCTGCGGATACGACCGGGCCCTGCGCCGCGTAACGCAGCACCACGTCGCGCCCCGCCTCGCCCCGCACCGCAATGTGTGTCGGGACGGTTTCCATCTGTTTCCATGCGCCATCATGAAAATAACGGTCGGGATGGGTCGGGTGGGTGCGCAGGATGAACAGGTCTTCCTGATCTATATGGAAGTTGGTCCGGCCAAAGGCGATCTGCGCGTTATGGCCCTGCATCACGCCGGGCATTCCCGCCGTACCGCCACCAATGACGTCAAGTCCCGGCGCGCTGAGGTGGATGACATATCGTGGTCCCGGCACGCCAAAGCTTAAATGCGGGTCATTGGCAAGGATGGGACGTTGCGTTGCCGTGCGCGATGGGGCAATGACCCAGGCGTTGCTGCCGGAATTGGTGCGGCGGTGTTCCGTATCGCCTGCGTCGCGCACGCGTCCCAGTGGCGGGGATGCCTGAAGCACGTCAAACAGCCCGAGGTCGCCTTGCGAGACCGCATGGACATCAAGGCCGCCTGGCACACGTGGTTCATGCGCAGGTTCCAGTGGCGTGCACAGCGCGTCGTAGGACAGCCCCCCGCGTGCGGCAAGGCGGGCGCGGCGGATTTCCGCACGCGTATTGCCCGTGACCTCGGCCCGTATGCGGATCAGGTCCAGAACGTCCCATGACATCGGCATGTAGCCAAAAATCGTGAATTCGGGCGGCAGCAGGTCGGGATTGGCCCGCACCTGCGCCAGGCGCGCATTGATCCCCGCAACATATGCCCGTGCGCAGTCCTGCACCTGTGGTGAAAACCGCGCCAGTTCGGCGGCCGCATCGCCCCGGAACAGGAACAGGCGGTTGGCGGTGTCGGTATCCACGAAATCCGGGCCAAAGACCTCAGCAAGCTGACCTAGTGCCTGGCGATGGCCGAAATCCAGTTCCCACAGGCGGTCGCGCGCCACAAGGAACCCATTTGCGAAAAACGCATCGGGGATGCTGCCTGCGCGGACATGGGGTACGCCCCAATGATCCTCCAGTACCTCCACCGGGGCCGACAGCCCGTCCAGTGCCGCGACCACCATACGCTGGCGTGCGGCCCGCGCCATGGGGGAAAATGTGGCAAACCCTGCCGCTGCCCCACCCAGAAGGATCTGCCGGCGGCTGCATCCGATGTTGCGCATGCTGGTGTCCTTATGTTGCGTTGGTAAGGGGGGCTGCATCGCCGCGTACATTGCCACGGACAAGGTCGCAGACCCGCAGCGCCGATCCCACGGAAAGCGTAAAGCCAAGCGCCCCCTGTCCCACGTTGAGCAGCAGGTTGGGCGCGCGTGTGCGCGCGATGATCGGCACCCCGCTTGGCGTCGCCGGGCGCAGGCCCGCCCACGGGCGCGCGGTGTCATATGGCCCCGCCCGTGGCAGGGTTTTCGCCGCCAGGTCACGCAGGCGCGCGATACGGCGGGGATTTATGCTGTTGTCACGCGCCCCGATATCGACCATCGCCGCAATGCGCAGCGCATCGCCCAGACGGGCATAGACCACACGGTTGTCATAATCGGTGACGCTGACATCGGGCATCGTCCCGGCGGGCGAAGCCACCGTCAGGCTATATCCCTTAAGTCCGTAAAGCGGCAGGTCAAAGCCCATGGCGCGCGCCATCTGTCGCGATCCCATGCCCGCCGCCAGCACCACAAGGTCAGTCTCATGCGTCCTGCCATCGACCAGCACGTCGCATCGCCCGTTCGTGCCCTGACGCAGGCTGGCCTGTCCATGCCGCAACGTAAAGGACGGCATGGCGGCCATCGCGTCGCGCAACGACAGGCAGAAACGGTAACAGTCCGCCACTTCGTCCGCGGGGGAGAATATCCCCCCTGCAAGACGGGGCGCCAGCGCGGCAAAGGCCGGTTCCACGCGCGCGCATTCAGCAGGGGAAAGGACCTGTTCGCGTTCGGGATTGCTGATCCCGGCGGCGGCCTTGCGAAATTTGGCGGCGTTGCGATAGACCACGAGCTTGCCTGGCTGCCGCCACAGGAAATCCTTCAGCCCCTCGCTGCGCCAGCGGGTAAGTTCATCCTGACTGCGGAGTGCGAGCTGGAGCAGGATTTGGCTGTTACGGGCATTGGTGGTGCTGTTGCACGCCCGCAGGAACGCCAGCATCCAGCGCCACTGGTGCGGGTCGGCACGCAGGCGCAGCGAAATCGGTGATCCCGCCTGCAACAGCCACGACACGGATTCACGCGGCACCCCCGCATCCGCCAGCGGATGGACATAGCGATAGCTCAGTTGCCCGCCATTGGCGAAGCTGGCCTCCTGCCCCACATCGTCGCGCCGTTCAAGAAGCGTGACCGCATGCCCATCGCGCAGCAGCGCATAGGCCGTCGCCAGTCCCGTGACGCCGCCGCCAATGACCGTGATATTGCGTTGTGCCGGCATCGCGCCTGTCCCTTGCTACTCACTACCTGTTGCAAGATGGTAATGTTTTTATGAGGTTATTTCAGGTGGAAACCTAAAAACAGATACCCGCGCAGGCCAGTTTTAAAATGCAGTCCCCCTATAACTCATGGTTAAGGGATGGGGTGTGGCGGCGGGTTTGAAAAAGGGGGCGTCCCTGTTGTGCGGTATGGCGCGAAAGCTGTTCGGGGTTGTCCTGCTTGTGCCGTTTCTTTGGGCGCGCGTCTTGCGACGCCTGTTTGAAAAAATGGCTTTGTCAGAAAATTTATGGTCCGGGTGTGGGGGCTGGGGCCGCCGCTTGGCTGGCATCCCAAAGAGAGTGTTTGAAAACAAATCATTGATAAAGAACAGGAAAAGTTTTTGGGTGCCGCCTTTCGATCGAAAAAGGCG
>NZ_BANE01000071.1 GCF_000964405.1 Novacetimonas hansenii JCM 7643 | reverse complement strand
GACGCCGCCTTTCTGAAAAAAGGCAGCACCCAAAAACTTTTCTTGTTTTTTCTCAATAACTTGTTTTCAAACAATCTCTTATCGCCCGGCATTCTTCAGCAGGGTGCGGGCATCGGGGATGCAGCGTGGCGCGGGTGGGGCATCCTTGCGCGTCATGTCGGGCTGGTCCGTACAGGCGATAATGAGTTCAACCGCCTGGCGCGCGCGCTCGCGCCTGCGCCGCGACGGGTGCATCAGGTTGTTCAGGATCATCAGTTTGCCGTATTTCAGCGAAATCGACATATCCTGCACCTGCTCACGCGATAAGGCGCCGTCCTGCACACGACTGAGCAGGCCGCCTTCAGCCATCGCATAGGTCGTGACCAGCAGATAGCTCTGCACATCGGGGGGCAGGTGATTGACGTCCCTTACCTGCCCATGACAGGCAGCGAGGATACAGCACCCGGCCATGGCGATGGCCGACATGCGGAGTTGCCTGAAAATACTTTTCATCAGGCCCCGAGCCTAGCACGTTCCCCCACTCCATGGGCAAGGATATCGGATGACGCCCCCTTGAAACATGTCGCCCTGTAATTCTTGGTACTTCTTGTTCCTGTGTCACCTGTTTCCTGCGCCCACCCCGAATGGGCGGGCCCACAGATTGGCTCAGGCATAAAAAAAGGCGGGTTCCGGCATATGCCGGAACCCGCCCTTTGCAGATTATCTCGCCACGATGCGTGATCGAAGGATCAGGCCGTGGGAGGTGTCTTCGATTTTTCCTGTTCCTTGAGGACATCAAGGATATCCTGCAACAGGATCTCGCTGCGCGGCGGCGGCGGGGGAGCGGCGGGTGCGGCGGCTTTCTTTTCGGCAAAGCGGGAGATGATGCGCACCACCCAGAAAATTACAAAGCCGATAATAATGAACTGGATCACGGCGTTAAGGAAGACGCCAAGATTGAGCGTCACCGCCCCGGCCTTCTGCGCCTCCGCCAGGGTCGGCATGTGGGGACCACGCAGGGTGATGAACAGGTTGGTAAAGTCGATCCCCCCGATCAGCAGGCCAAGGAACGGGGTGAAGATGTCCTTCACCAGGCTGTTGACGATTGCAGTAAAGGCCGCGCCGATGATTACACCGACCGCGAGGTCCACCACGTTTCCGCGCATCAGGAACGCACGAAAATCCCCCAGCCAGCCGGGAGCATGAATATCGGGCACATGCAGATGCGTAGGCTTTTGCGCCATCTGTGTCTTCCTCTTTTGAAAACTATTCTGCAACCTGTCTAACAACCCCCCGCCACATTTACGACAGGGGAAATGACATACTGTCTCGACAACAGTAAAAGTGATGCTTACGGGTGACAGAATTTCACAAGTTGCGGGGATATTGTAACGCCACGGATACATGCGCGATGCAGGGGGGCCGATACAGAATGGCCAGATCGCGCGGCAATCAGATGTTGATCGGGCGGGCGTCCTCGTCTATACGCCTGCGAAACTCCTGCCCCGGTCGGCATCGGGGCCATTCAGCACGAAAGTCTGTGAACATGAAGTCCGGCATCCACCCCGACTACCACGAAATCACCGTCATCATGACCGATGGCACCGAGTACAAGACACGCTCCTGCTATGGCACGCCCGGCGCGACGCTGCGCCTTGACGTCGATCCGAAGTCGCATCCGGCGTGGACAGGCGTGCAGCGCATGCTCGACACCGGGGGCCAGGTTGCCAAGTTCAACAAGAAGTTCGGTGGCCTGGGCCAGCGCAAGAAGGGCTGAGGCACACCAGGATTCCTTCCTGCGTATATCAGCTTGCCTGTCAGTCCATGAATGCCCGGCCCTTGAAAAAGGCGCCGGGCATTTCCATTTCCAGGGGGTCGCGATGCCGATGTCGGGTCGCGATGGATACCGACATGATCGTGGTCCGCCCCCCGTGGGGGACCACATGACAACAGGCCTTGCTCATATCCAGGAGGTTTTTCATGAGTTACGATTTTGCCCCCCTGTTCCGCAGCGCGATCGGGTTCGACCGTCTGGCGCAACTTGTGGATACAGCGGCACAGAACCCCGTCAGCCCGTCCTACCCCCCCTACAACATCGAAAAGGTGGCGGAGTCGCGCTATATGCTGACGATGGCGGTGGCAGGATTCGGCCCCGATGACATCGAACTGACGGTACAGGACAACACGCTTGTGGTGGCGGGACGTGTGACGGGCGGACAGCCCGACCGTGAAATCCTGTATCGTGGAATCGCACGGCGCGCCTTCGAACGCCGCTTTGTGCTGGCTGACCATATCGTGGTGGAAAATGCCAACCTCGATAATGGCCTGCTCTGCATTGCGGTGCGCCATGTCGTTCCCGAAGCCCTGAAGCCACGCCGCATTCCCATTTCGTCAGGCACCGCCACCCCGGCCCCGGGCGCCCAGACCCCGGACACCCTGACGCCCGGCAGCACTGACGAAGGAAACGCAGCCACCGCCGCACCGCAGTCACACGCCCCCTTCGCATCAGCGTCAGGCACAACAACAGCGGACCATGCGGGCACATCGCGCCAGGCGGCCTGACCCATATCCGCCCGGCACCAAGCCGAGGGGGGAGGCTGCATGCAGCCTCCCCTTTTTCGTGTCTGGTGTGCCTGCCCTGTCTGGCTTTGTCTGACTCGCTTTGTCTGACTCGCTTTGTCTGACTGGCTTTATATGACTGGCCTGTCCTGATGGGTCGGATCTGGGGTATGCCCTGTGGGTCGATCACCTGTGGGTCGGTCAAATGAAATGGTGCCACATACGCATACGGCCCTTGACCTTTTGGGTGCGTCACCTTCATATCCCTTGCTTCAAGTGCTTTTGTTTTTTGCGCGCCAGCAGGCACGCACGATGCCTTCCACGGCATTGACGATTTGCCCTTCTTTCCAAGGTGCCTGCGCGTGGCGCCATCACACGCAGTAGGACCTGTTTTGCAATGAACGCTCTGCCCCTTATGCCCAAGGCCACCGCAGTGTGGCTGATTGAAAAGACTGCGCTGACCTTTACCCAGATCGCTGAATTCTGCGGCATGCACCCGCTTGAGGTACAGGCCATCGCCGATGGTGAAGTGGCACAGGGGATCGTGGGTTATAACCCGGTGAAGAACCATCAGGTGACGCAGGCGGAAATCGAACGCTGCGAAAAGGACCCGGCCCAGCGGCTGAAGATCCTGCCCGCCCCCAACCCGATCCACCGCCGATCCAAGGGCGCGCGCTATACCCCCGTGGCCAAGCGTAACGACCGCCCGGATGCGATTGCATTCCTGCTGCGCAATTTCCCGCAACTGTCGGAAGTGCAGATGGTCAAGCTGCTGGGCACGACCAAGGACACCATTGAAAAGGTCCGCAGCCGCCAGCATTGGAACAGCCCGAACATCAAGCCACGCGATCCGGTCATCCTGGGCCTGTGCAGCCAGACCGACCTGAATGCGATGGTGACGGCAGCAAACGAACGCCTCGCCCGGGAGGGACAGGCCGTGCCGCAGCCCATCGAACTCGACAACGATCCGATCTGATCTGATTTCCGCCCTGCGTGCCCCGGTCCCTGCCGCCAATACAGCAGGGACCGGCTGGCCCGTAAGGTTCAGCCCCGCACGCTGAGCCGCTCTATTTCTTCCTTGAGCCGCAGTTTTTCGAGCTTGAGTCGCATCAGTACCCGCTGGTCGGGCATTGGCCGCCTGTCTTCGTCAAATATCTGGTCATCCAGACGGGCGTGACGGGTCTTGAGGCTGTTGATACGCGCTTCGTACAGCATGGAATCTCCTCCAGCATGTTTGGCTACGACGGGGTACGCTAACGCAAGCGGCACGCCATATGCCATGACAAAATCCTGCATGACGGCGAATTCGCCATCATTTCGTTTTTTGCCTGCAATGTGCTTAGGATGGCGTCATGTTCATGTGCTGGATGGAGCGCCATGCTGACAGACCGGGATACCCTCCTTCGCAAGCTGCACGAACTGCGCAGCGAGCATCGCGACCTTGACACCGTCATCAGCCGGATGGGCGAACACCCAGTGGACCGGTTGCAGATCCAGCGCCTCAAGAAGCGCAAGCTGCTGCTCAAGGACGAGATCATGTGGCTTGAAAGTCGACTGATCCCCGACAGCATTGCCTGATCGCGGCGTTTCGCCTATCTGCCGCGGGCATGATCCTTTTCCCCGCCCGAAAGTCGTGAAAGTACAGACGCCGTGACCAATTCCCCCGCCCCTTCCTCCCCCCGGAACAGCGCCGTGCGCGTGGGCCTGATCATGGGCAGCCAGTCCGACTGGGAAACGATGCGCCATGCCGCCGCCGTGCTGGAGGCGCTGGACATTGCCCATGAAATCCGCATCGTATCGGCCCACCGCACGCCCGACCGTCTGGCGGATTATGCCCGCACGGCGCGGGCGCGGGGGCTTTCGGTCATCATTGCGGGTGCGGGTGGGGCCGCACACCTGCCGGGCATGTGCGCGGCATGGACCAGCCTGCCGGTGCTGGGCGTCCCTGTTGAATCCCAGGCGCTCAAGGGCATGGACAGCCTGCTTTCGATCGTACAGATGCCCGGTGGCGTGCCGGTCGGAACCCTTGCCATCGGCAAGGCCGGGGCAAAGAACGCGGGGCTGCTGGCCGCTTCCATCCTCTCGCTTGGCGATGGGGCGCTGGCCACCCGGCTGGAGGACTGGCGCGCAGAACAGACGGACTCCGTCGCGCAGGAACCCGTGACATGAAACCGCTTTGCCCGAACGCCGTCCTTGGCATCGTGGGGGGCGGCCAACTGGGGCGTATGTCGGCCATTGCCGCCGCCCGCCTTGGCTTTCGTGCCCACATCCTGACGACCGAGGCCGATGGCCCTGCCGCGCAGGTCGCGCATGCCGTGACCATCGGGGCCTATGACGACCATGATGCGCTGCGCCGCTTTGCCACTGCGGTCGATGTCGTGACGTTCGAGTTCGAGAATATCAGCGCCGACGGGCTGGACCTGCTGTCCTCGCTATGTCCGGTGCATCCGTCGGGCCGTATCCTGCGCATCAGCCAGGACCGCATCGCGGAAAAGACATTCCTGCGCGATGCGGGCATCCCGCTGGCCCCTTTCCACCTGATTGAGACCGGCTCCGACCTTGCCGTCGCAGCAGAGACACTGGGCTATCCCTTCATCCTCAAGACCACGCGCCTGGGCTATGATGGCAAGGGACAGGCGCGCATCCATACGCCCGAAGACCTTGCCCCCGCCTTCGCCCGCCTGTCGCCCCATCCACTGGTGGCCGAAGGCATGGTCGATTTCGCCTGCGAGGTCAGCGTGATGGTCGCGCGCAATGCCATGGGCGAGGTCGTGGCGTTCGATGCGACGGAAAACCGTCACCGCAATGGCATCCTTGACCTCAGCCTTGCGCCGGCGCGTATTCCCGCCGGACTTGCCACGCGCGCGCGTGAACTGGCGACGGACATCGCCCGCGCGCTCGACCTGATCGGCATCATGGGGGTGGAGATGTTCGTCGATCGCCATGGCGGGCTTCTGGTCAATGAAATTGCGCCACGGCCGCATAATTCAGGGCATTGGACAATGGATGCCTGTCCCGTGGACCAGTTCGAGATGCATGTCCGCGCTGTAACCGGCCTGCCGCTGCCGCCTGCGACACGGCACAATGATGCGGTGATGAAAAACCTGATCGGGCCGGATGACATGGCGCTGTGGCCCCGGATCATGGCGACGCCCGGCCTGCTGGCGCATCATTATGGCAAGGCGCAGGCCCGCCCCGGGCGCAAGATGGGGCATGTCAATGTGCTGTTCCCGCATGGGGGACTGCCTGGCGAATTCGGGGTGGAAGATGCCCTTGGCCCGCTGGCGTCCCCTATGGAGGTTGATGGGGATGCTGATGGGCATGATGTCGGTGGGGACCAGGGGGAACACTCCCCCTGAAGGCCGGCGGCCGGTCCGGCATTTGTAAACCGGGCATGCAACATGCATGCCACCCATGAAATACCGGCTGCGGGATCACCGATTATCGTCGGCGATCAGCCCCATCCGGCGAAAGCTGATGCTGCGCCCGTTCCCGACCACGAAATGATCGTGCAGGTGGATGCCCATGACACTGGCCACCTGCTGTATATGCAGGGTCATCTGGATATCCGTGGCCGACGGCATGGGATCGCCACTGGGATGGTTATGCGCAAGGATCAGGATACGCGCATCAAGGTCCAGGGCGCGGCGCATGACCTCACGCGGGTAAACCGGCGCCTGGTCCACGGTGCCAACCCCCATGACGCGGTCCTCGATCAGGCGATATTCCGCATCGAGGAACAGCACCCGGAACTGCTCCGTACAGTCATGCGCCATGACTGCCTGCAGGTAATCCACAATACGCCCGTGCCCTGACAGGGCGTCGCCATGGCGGACATAGGCACGGTGCATGCGCAACGCCGCCTCGCGCACCGTGGCGATCATGGGTGACAGCAGCGGGTGGGTACCAAGCACCGCATCAAGGTCGTGCGGATGGGCCGACAGCGCCATCCCGGCGGAACCGAAACGGGCCAGCAGGATATCAAGCAACATGTCGATATCCGCATTCCCCGGTTCCAGCGTACACAGCACATGACGCAGCAATGCCCGGTCGTCCATTTCCCCGCCATCGCCGGCGTCCCCCCATGGGGCGGAGGCTGTATCATGTCGGGGGGCATAAGTTCCCATTTGCGGGTCGATCCGTAAATGTCGATAAATTCGCGACAGACAGCCCGACAACAGGGCATAGTAAGGTCCAATAATCGATAACAGACGGAGGTTACATACCCGTATGAATTTTTCCGCTCCCCCCGCCCCGCGCAATGCGGTCCTGTTCGACCTTGATGGCACGATCATCCGATCACATGATGGCATCATCGAATCCATCCATGCCGTGCTGCGCGACCTTGGGCATGAACCCGACCTGTCGATTGACCTGACATGGGTGGTGGGGCCACCGCTGCGCGATCTTCTGGCACATATCCTTGCCCATTACGGCGATGACCGCGTGGATGAGGCAATGGACCTTTACCGCAGGCATTACGAAGGCGGCGGCATGCGCAAAAGCCCGGTGTTCGACGGGATGCGCCATGTGATCGAAAGCCTGCATGCGGCGGGGACGCGGCTGTTCATCGCCACGTCGAAACCCCGCTACCTCGCGCGCAAGATCCTGCATCTGCGCGACCTGTCGCAATATTTCGACGGGATGTCGGGCGCACGTGCGGATGACAGCGGCGCGGAAAAACCCGAACTGATCGCGGCACTGCTGCGTGAACATGATGTCGCGCGCAACCATGCGCTGATGATCGGGGATCGCCGGTTCGACATCACCGGCGCGCATGCAAACCATGTCCGCGCGCTTGGCGTACTCTGGGGATATGGCGGGCATGACGAACTGGTTGCCGCAGGGGCCGACGCACTGGTCAGCCAACCTGGCGAACTGCTTGAGGCAATCGACACGCAGTTCCGCCTGATGGCGAAACACGCCGCCTGATCCCTACAGCATCTTTTCCCGACGCAGGGAGGTCCAGCCCCCGTCCCCCGCGATGATGCAATCATGCATCACCGTGGAAAGGAGGCGGCCATGGGCCTCCACCTGCCGCATGACGGTGGCCGCGTCCTCCATCTGTCGCGTGGTGGGCGGGACTGTCCCGCCATCCCACACCACCACCATCGAAACCGCATGCAGATGCAGCACACGTTGCAGGATCGCACGGCACATATCGGCCGCAGAACCATCCGCCACCCGTTCATCCCCCACAAGGCGGTTCGTCGCATCAAGCAGCAGGATCGTCACCTGCCCGCGTCCGCCCGGCGCAGGCACCCCCGCCATGGCCGCGCGCGTGGTGGCATAATGGGTCCAGGCCGCATGCAGGTCATGAATATAGGGCTGCGGCCTTGCATCCCCGCGGCACAGCCGTCGCGCCACCAGCGCGGGCAGCCCCAGCACGGAACAGGCCCGTGGCCCCACGCCCGCCGCGCGCAGTTCATCTGGCCCCGCCGCCAGAACGGCGCACAAAGAGCCGAAACGCGCGATAAGATCCTTGGCCATCGGTTTGGTGTCACGTCGCGGAACCCCGGCGAAAAGCAGGACCTCCAATATCTCATAATCCGCCAGCGACATCCCGCCCGCGGTGCGTATCCGCGCACGCATGCGGGCGCGATGGCCACCGGGGCTGCCTGCGCCACCGCCTATACGCGCCACCACGTCTCTTTCACCATCACTGCCTTCATCGACCCCATCATGGCCGATCACACACCCATTCCACAATGATGCGGGTCCGGTGCGCGTGGTCATGGCCTGCCGGGACTGACATTGCTATAGATAACCGCGTGATGGACAGTCTTTTCCCCCCCGACCACGTTCCCCCCGAACGTGCGCCCGATTACCTTGCCCGGCTCAACCCGGAGCAACGCGCCGCGATCGAAACGACGGACGGCCCGCTGCTTGTCCTTGCCGGTGCGGGCACGGGCAAGACGCGCGTGCTGACGACGCGTTTTGCCCATATCCTGCTGTCGGGTCGCGCGCGACCGAACCAGATCCTTGCCGTGACCTTCACCAACAAGGCCGCACGCGAAATGCGTGAACGAGTCGCCGGTCTGCTTGGCGCGCCGGTGGAGGGGCTGTGGCTGGGCACGTTCCATTCCCTGTGCGCGCGCATGCTGCGCCGCCATGCGGAATATGTCGGACTGTCGGGCAGTTTCACCATCCTTGATACCGACGATCAGGTCCGCCTGCTCAAACAGGTAATCGAACCACGCCATATCGACACCAAACGCTGGCCGCCGCAGGGAATCATGGGCGTCATCCAGCGGTGGAAGGACCGTGGCCTGACCCCATCACGCGTCAGCAAGGCAGAGGACTGCGACTTTGCGGATGGTAAATGCCGCGAGATCTATGCCGATTACCAAAAGCGCCTGATCCAGCTCAACGCCTGTGACTTTGGCGACCTGATGCTGCACATGACCGAAATCATGCGCACCCATCCCGATGTACTGGCGCAGTATCACCGGTTCTTCCGCTATATCCTGGTTGATGAATACCAAGATACCAACACGATCCAGTATCTGTGGCTGCGCCTGCTGGCACAGCGGGGGGAGGGACAGGCCAACATCTGCTGCGTGGGGGATGATGACCAGTCGATCTATTCCTGGCGCGGGGCAGAAGTGGAAAACATCCTGCGCTTCGAACATGATTTCCCCGGCGCCCACGTCGTCCGCCTGGAGCGTAACTACCGCTCCACCCGGCAGATCCTTGGCGCGGCGTCGGGCCTGATCGCCCATAACGAGGAACGGTTGGGCAAGACGCTGCACCCCGGGCGCGAGGATGCGGAGGGCGAGAAGGTGCGCGTCATCTCCGTATGGGATTCCGATGACGAGGCCCGCATGGTGGGCGAGGAGCTGGAGCGCCTGCACAATGACGGGCATCCCCTGTCGGAATGCGCGATCCTGGTCCGTGCGGGGTTCCAGACCCGCGCGTTCGAGGAACGGCTGATCACCATCGGCCTACCCTATCGCGTGGTTGGGGGGCTGCGCTTTTACGAACGTGCCGAAATCCGCGATGCGCTGGCCTATATGCGTGTGCTGTCACAGCCATCGGACGACCTTGCGTTTGAACGCATCATCAACGTCCCGCGCCGGGGCATCGGCAATACCGGCGTGCAGAAACTGCACCTGCATGCCCGCGCGCGCGACATTCCCCTGACCGCCGCCGTGCTGGAAATGCTGGCGACGGGCGGGATCAAGGGACGCGCGCGCGAACATCTGGCCGCCCTGATGAAATGTTTCGGGCAATGCCGCGAGGATCTGGCGCGCGAAGGGCACGTGGTCGTGGTCGAACGCCTGCTTGAGGAGAGCGGCTATCTCGACATGTGGAAGGCGGACAAGTCACCCGAGGCGCCGGGACGTCTGGACAACCTCAAGGAACTGGTGCGCGCGCTGGCGGATTTTGAAACGCTGGGCGGCTTCCTCGAACATGTGGCGCTGGTGATGGAGACGGAGGAAAACGCAGGCAACGAACGGCTGAGCATCATGACCCTGCATGGGGCCAAGGGGCTGGAGTTCGATACCGTGTTCCTGCCGGGATGGGAGGAAGGGGTCTTCCCCTCGCAACGCACAATGGACGAAGGGGGCGCCAAGGGGCTGGAGGAAGAGCGCCGCCTTGCCTATGTCGGGATCACGCGCGCACGCCTGCGCGCGATCATCAGCCATGCGGCCAACCGGCGTATCTATGGCAACTGGCAGTCCGCGATTCCCAGCCGCTTTGTGGAGGAACTTCCCCCCGAACATGTGGACACCATCGGGGATGCGACCCGTGCCCGCCATAATGGCGCGATGCGCAGCCCGGTATTCGGGGCCACACCATTCCCGGTCGTGGCGCGCCGCCGCGCCGTCACAGACGCAACGTCGTCCGGCGATACGCCATCGCACAAGTCGGCCTTTCGCGTTGGCGCCCGCGTTTTCCATCAGAAATTCGGATACGGCACCATCGCGTCCGTAGAAGGCACCCGTCTGGAGGTCGCGTTTGAAAAAGCGGGCACCAAGCGGGTGATCGACACTTTTGTTGAGCAGGTATCATGACCATTCCCCCCCGCCGCCACGCCACCGAACTGGAGACCATTGCGGTCACTGTCCCGCCAGAGGCCGTGGAAGCCTATGAAAATGCGCTTTCCATCGTCTGCGCGACCATCGGCATTTTCGAAGTGGACGACGCCCAGACCGCCTGGCGGGTCGAAGGCGTGCGCGATATAGGTTCGGGGGAGGACGAATTGCGCACCGCCCTTGTGCTGGCGGCGGCGCTGACGGGGGTGGATGTCCCGCTTGAACGCACCCCCACCGAATCCGAAGGGTGGCTTGCCCGCACTTACGAGGCATTTCCCGAACAGACGGCAGGCCGCCGTTTCGCCATTCGTGGCACCCACCTTGAACCCGGTGCGAACCCGCAACGCATCACCCTTGTGCTTGACGCGGGCGTTGCGTTCGGATCGGGGGAACATGGCTCCACACGCGGATGCCTGCGCGCGCTGGAAATGATCGCCCACCGGCGGCCACGCCGCATCCTCGACCTTGGCTGCGGGTCGGGCATCCTTGCCATGGCGGCGGCGGCGCTGCTCAAACGCCCGGTACTCGCGACCGATATCGACCCATGGTCGGTGCGCGTCACACGGCGCAATGCGCGGATGAACGGCCTGTCGAACCTCGTATCGTGCCATCTTGGCAACGGGTGGCGTACGCCCGCCATCCGGCAGAACGCCCCCTATGACCTGGTGTTCGCCAACATCCTTGCCCGACCGCTCTGTTCAATGGCGGCCGAGCTTGCGCACAACCTGCTTCCCGGTGGCACGGCCATCCTGGCCGGGCTGCTCGATACACAGGTGCGCATGGTGCTGTCCGCGCATCACAGGCAGGGGCTGGTGCTTGAACATCGCCTGCGCGAAGGGGACTGGGCCACGCTGATCCTGAGGAAGCCAGATGTCTGACCCCGATCCCGCCATCCATATCCGGCCCGCGACCCCCGACGACATCCCCGCGATCGTGGACATCATCAACGATGCCATCCGCAACAGCACGACATTATGGGAAACACGCGAAACCACGGTGCCGGTGCGCCTCGACTGGCTGCGCGACAGCAATGCGCAGGGGTTTCCCATTCTGGTCGCGGTCACGCCCGAAGGGACCGTGGCGGGATATTGCAGCTGGAAGACGTTCCGCCCGTTTTCCGGCTATGCCCATACGGTTGAACACTCGATCTATATCGCACCGGCGTTCAAGCGACGTGGCATCGGCAGCCTGCTGCTGGGCCATCTGTGCACGCTTGCGCGCAATTCGGATGTGCATGTGATGGTCGCGGCCATCACCGCATCGAACACGGCCTCACGCCTGCTGCATGAACGTTTTGATTTCCAGCCCGGCGGCATGATCCCGCAATGCGGGACAAAATTCGGCAGGTGGATGGACCTGATGTTCCTTTACAAGCTTGTCCCCAACGACTGACTGCCATCATGGCCACGACGCGCCTACGGCCCCTCTGCGCCCCTGTATTTCCTTCTTTTGATAAACGGAGCCACGTTCCATGACGGATGCCCCCACCCGCCTTCACGCGTTACGCGAAACCCTGCGACAGGCCAGCGTCGATGGCTTCATCCTGCCACGCGGGGATGAACATCTTGGTGAATATGTCGCCCCCTGCGCCGAACGCCTGGCATGGCTGACGGACTTTACCGGCAGTGCGGGCATGGCGACGGTGCTGATGGAACGCGCGGCGGTCTTTTCCGATGGCCGTTACACCACGCAGATGGAACATCAGGTCAATGGCCTGTGCTGGGAACGGCTGCACCTGCGTGAAACACCGCCCGCGCAATGGCTGGCGCAGCACGGGGCGAATGCACGCATCGGATACGACCCGCGCCTGCTGAGCGAAAATGCGTTGCTGCCATTCGTGCAGGCAGGCCTGACGCTGGTGCCGCTGGCGCATAATCCGGTGGACGCCATCTGGACCGACCGCCCCCTGCCGCCCTGCACGCCGTGCCTGGAACAGCCCCTTGAACATAGCGGCACCGACAGCGCGACAAAGCGCACGACACTCGCGGCGCAGTTGCGCGACTCGGGCGAGGACTGCGTCGTGCTCAGCGATCCGGCCTCCATCGCGTGGCTGCTCAACATCCGTGGCAACGATGTCCCCTATACGCCGCTCAGCCTGTGTTTCGCCATTGTCCATGCCGACGCCACCGTTTCCCTGTTCATCGACCCGGTCAAGCTGACGACGCGCACGCGCGAATGGATGGGTGAGGATGTGCGCACCTTCACCCCCGACGCCCTGCCCGCACAGCTTGCAGCACTTGCGGGGCGCCGGGTGCAGGTGGATCCGGCAGCCAATTCCGTGTGGTTCATCCAGACGCTGGAACAGGCAGGGGCGACCATCATCCGCGCCACCGACCCATGCACATTGCCCAAGGCGATCAAGAACCCGGTGGAGCAGGAGGGCGCGCGCCGTGCCCATGAACGCGACGCGGTGGCTGTCTGCCGCTTCCTGCACTGGCTTGATACCGAAGGTGTCGGCACCGGGGAACTGGAGGCGACACAGCGCCTTGATGCGTTTCGCAAACGCTGCATGGATTACCGCGAGGAAAGCTTTCCCGCCATTTCCGGGTCTGGCCCCAATGGCGCGATCATCCATTACCGCGTCACCCCCGAAACCGACCGCATCCTGCGCCATAACGAGGTGTACCTGATCGACAGCGGGGCGCAGTACCCTTATGGCACGACGGACATCACACGCACGGTATGGACCGGCCCGGAACAGCCCGACGACGATGTCTGCGACGCATTTACCCGTGTCCTGCGCGGTCATATCGCGCTGGCGCGGGCACATTTCCCGTACGGCACCACGGGGCATGCGCTTGACGCGCTGGCGCGCCAGGCATTGTGGGAAGGCGGTCTGGATTACGACCACGGCACCGGCCATGGAATCGGCAGCTACCTGTCGGTGCATGAAGGGCCCTGCAATATCTCCACCCATTACCGGCCCGTCGCGCTGGAGGCGGGGATGATCGTCTCTGACGAACCGGGATATTACCGTCCCGGCGCGTTTGGCATCCGCCTTGAAAACCTGCTGCTGGTGCAGCCTGCGGTCACGAATGGGGAAAGCCGCCGCTTTCTGGCGTTCGAGGTACTGACCCTTGCGCCGTTCGATCGTCGCCTGATTGCGGTGGACATGCTCAACAGCACCGAAATCGCATGGCTCGACGCCTATCATGCACGGGTTTTTGAACAGGTGGCCCCACATCTGGACAAAGTCGGCCAGACATGGCTGGAGGCGGCATGCGCACCGCTGCGCGCCAGATAATGTGACTATGAATATGGCCCCGGAAGGCGGTGATGGAATTGTCACATGCCGGTCTGGGGCCTAGGACTTTTTACCAGTTCCGACGCAACTGGATCCGGTAACGATACGCGGAAACAGCCAAGCCGGTGCGCAACCTGACCCGCAGTCAGGTGCAAGCACGATAGGGAGACGTTCAAAATGTCCGCAGAAAAAACAATTCCCGCCACCCTGATCCCCGGCGATGGGATCGGCCCCGAAATTGTTGACTCCGTCATCGAAATCCTTGACGCCGTCGGCGCACCGTTCAAGTGGGAGAAGGCGCTGGGCGGGGTGTCCGCCCTTGACGCCACCGGCAGCCCGCTTCCCAAGGAAACAATCGAAAGCATCCGTCGCACCGGCCTCGCGCTGAAGGGTCCTCTGACCACCCCCGTCGGTGGTGGCTTCAAGTCCATCAACGTGACACTGCGTCAGGAGTTCGGTCTGTTCGCGAATGTTCGTCCCACAAAGACGATCGTGCCGGGTGGCCGCTTTGACAAGATCGACCTCGTGATCTTCCGCGAGAACCTTGAAGGCTATTACGCCGCGCTGGAAAACTACATCCCGGTCGGTGATGACCCGCACGCCATCGCGACAAGCGCCGGCTACACCTCACGCGCGGAATGCAATCGCATTGTCCGCTATGCTTTTGAATATGCGGTCAAGAACAACCGCAAGCGCGTGACGCTGGTGCACAAGGCCAACATCCTGAAGCTGCTGACCGGCCTGTTCCTGGAAGAAGGCCGCAAGGTCGCAAAGGAATATGAAGGCCGCGTCGAAGTGAACGAACGGATTGTCGATGCCTGCGCCATGCAGTTGGTGACGGACCCGTGGCAGTTTGACTGCATTGTCACCACCAACCTGTTCGGGGACATCCTGTCCGACCTGACGGCGGGTCTTGTCGGTGGCCTTGGCCTCGCCCCCGGTGCGAACATCGGCGAAAAGGCTGCCGTGTTCGAAGCGGTCCATGGTTCCGCCCCCGACATCGCGGGCCAGAACAAGGCCAACCCGACCGCACTGCTGCTGGCGGCGAACATGATGCTGCAGCATGTCGGCCGCAAGGACCTTGCCGACCGCATCGACAGCGCCATCGCAAAGGTCATCACATCCGGTGCGGTGCGCACGGGCGACCTGGGCGGCAAGGCGAGCACGACCGACCTGACGGCCGCCCTGAAGCAGGCTCTGGTCTGATCCATCGACCATCCCTGCAACGGCTCATGCCGTTGCAGGGTATGAAAGAAGGGCCGTGGCGTCATCCGCCACGGCCCTTTTTGCATTTCTGGCAGGAACGGCAATAAGAAACGGCCTGAATAACCCGCCGATCAGGAATGATGATTTTCTTGTATGACGCCAGTAGGTTGTTTGAAAACAATCCCTTGATAAAAAATAAGAAAAGTTTTTGGGTGCCGCCTTTTTTTTTCAAAAAGGCGGCGTCTTCTGAAGCTTTTTAGAAAAAG
>NZ_BANE01000072.1 GCF_000964405.1 Novacetimonas hansenii JCM 7643 | reverse complement strand
TTTTTCCAAAAAGCTTCAGAAGACGCCGCCTTTTTCGATCAAAAAGCGGCACCCGAAAACTTTTCTTATTTTTTATCAATGATTTGTTTTCAAACACTCTCTAAAAGTTTCAGGCAACGTGGGGTCGTGCAGAGCGTGACCTTTTGCGGATATAAGTTAGCACTTTAAAATTTTTATTATTTTCCATCCGCAGGTTACTTTCAATCGGCCCATTCGGCCCACGCATCACTTCACGCCAAGAGAGAATTCATGGTCATTCGGATCGACCGGGTCGTAACCCGCGGTGGCGACAAGGGACAGACATCGCTGGGCAACGGCGCGCGTGTTGAAAAGGACGACCTGCGTATTGAGGCTCTTGGCACGCTGGATGAAGCCAACGCCGTCATCGGCGTGCTGCGTGCGACCTGCCCGCCCCAGACGCACGACGCGGCATTCCTGCGCCGTATCCAGTCATTGCTGTTTGATATTGGTGGCATCGTCTGCCAACCGGACAAGGGAATAGATGCCTTTCCCGCCGGAGAGGCTGCAATGACGATGATCGAAGCCGAAATCGAACGCCTGCGCGCGCAACAGCCCGCCCTGAAGAGCTTTGTCCTGCCGGGCGGGACACAGGCGGCGGCGCAGGCCCACCTGGCGCGCACGGTCATCCGCCGCGCGGAACGCCGGATGATCAGCCTGCATCGCATGACCCCCCTTGCCCCGGGGATTCCCGCCTGCCTGAACCGGCTTTCGGATTATTTCTTTGTGCTTGGGCGGCATCTCAACGCCGATGGGCGCGATGACATCGCATGGATGCCCGGCAGCTTTTCGGCCTGATCAGGTCAGGTTGCGCTTGCTTTCCACCATGCCGTTGCCATGACCCACCGGTTTCCCAAGCGCACGCAATGCCGCGCATGCGGCCTCCAGCATGTCTTCGCACGTGGCGGCGGCATCAAGTTCCAGCACGACCTCATCATCAAGCGGTTCCTCAAGGGTCGCGAACTGACTGTCGAGCATGCTTGCCGGCATGAAATGACCGGTGCGTTCACGCAGGCGCGTCCCCACGCCATCACGGCTGCCCTTGAGATAGACAAAGCATACCTGCGCATGGCGTCCTGAAATGGTCGTGCGGTAATCGCGCTTCAGGGACGAACAGGTGACGACCCCCATCTGGCGCGCGTCAACCCATTGCGCGACCTGCTGTCCGATCTGTTCCAGCCAGGGTTGCCGGTCGGTATCCGTCAGGGGCGTGCCCGACGCCATCTTGGTAATATTGGCCTCGGGGTGCAGGTCATCCCCTTCCACAAGGGGGCAGTCCATACGTTCGGACAGCATCCGCGCAAAGGTGGACTTTCCACACCCTGACACCCCCATGACCACCAGCACATATGGTGCCCCCGCCTGTTTCAGGACGGACGACGGACGTGCCAGCGCCTTTTCCGTAAGGGACATGTTTTCCGACATCACTTTACCCATTCACTTCGCGGGCCAGCCGCCGGCCCCAACCAGGCCCTGCATGGGCATGCCCCACACGCGTGTCACATCAACCTGCAAACCGCAGGCACGAATGCGATGCTATCGCCTCATGACAGCATGGTTCAATAGAACATGAACAAAAAAGCCGCATTGCAAGAGTGTGTGATACACATATGACGTAATCATATCGAAACATATATTTCTATACTCATCCCCATATGGGAAGAGCATAATGACAGTCCTGAATATTGTTCAAATCGCCGCTGGGCGATCTTCCACCATAAAACAGCACCCACAGTGCATGCAAAACATGAAGACGTCGCAATATCGGGATGGATGCTTGCATTCCCTCCAGAATAAAGGCTACATAGTCACGAAGTCATTTTCAGGTGCGACATCTTGGAATATCCCCATTAGGAATAATTTCCTATTCTGGTGGCTGATATCCATCCTCCAGATCCTCGGCTTTGTATCTATCAAAGAGTCTTACCGTGTCATCATATAATGAATTCCTGTCCTTCCCCGGTGAAGAAGAACAGGACGCCTCCCCCCACCGCGACGAAGTCAATGAAATGGCCCTGCGTCAGGCGCTTGAACGCCTTGGCAAGGGACAGGACAGGGACAAACCTTCTTCCCAGTCACCTGCCCCCCGGCGCGCGCCCCAGCCCAAACGCCAGCAGCAGCGCCTGCCCGAAACCGGGGCGCGACGCCGCAAGTTCGTACAGGATGGCGACGTCCGGGTCGAACACCAGAATATTTCAACACGCCCGACGTCAACACGCACACTTCACATACAGTCCGACAGTAACGGTGAAGTAGAGCAGTTGCGCAACAAGCTTCAGATAGAGCAGAAGTTGCGTGAAACCGCCGAACGCCAGCGCCATGAGGCACAGGGCAACCTGCGTGGTCTGGAAACCCGTATCGGGCATGCGGAAATCATGCTTGGCGAAGCCAAGAACACGATCGCGCAGAAGAATGAGGAAATCCTCGGCCTCAAGACCGAGCTTTATGCCGCACAGGCGCAGATTGACCGGTTGAAGGAAGAAAACGCGGCAATACGCAAGGCCAGGATTACGGCACAGCCACGCCGTGCGACCGTTGCGGTTGAAAACGTCGCAACGGAAGAGGACGAAGACGAACCCGTGAAGTGGTGGATCCGCAAGAAATAAACCCATCATGACCCGGAACGCTCATGGGCGGGGGCGTTCATGACCCGGATCATCGCCGGGTCATCACCGGGTTATTCATGGCGCAGGACATTCATGATTCAGGGCGTCATTTCGCCGGCCCCGCAACCGGCCCCCACGATGGGGCCATATCCATGCGGCATGCCTGCGACACGATATCCGGCACGGAAAGGCACGGCGGATGCATGATCATCCGATAACACCGGGACAACAGCGGCGCATCGGCCTGCTGATCGTGGCGTTAAGCACCAGTTCGTCTGTCGCCATCCTTCTGCTGATCCCGCTTGTCAGTGGGTTTGTCGGCCTGCTGCGCGATGTGCTGAGCGTCCTGATCCTGCCATTTTCCCTTATGTTCGGCATGAGCGGCACCTCGGTAGATCAATCCTCTGCCCTGAGCCAGATCATCGACAGCATGGGCCATGGCGCCGGACAACACCCATGGCGCACCGCGATTGGCGCGATCACCGGGGTCGGTGGGGCTTTTGCCTTTGTCATGGCGGAACGTGTTGGCGGGCGGCTTGCCTATATAACGGCCATGATCGCAACTGCGGTGGCCATGGGGCTGTGCGGCCTGCCGGGGGCGGCATTCCTCCTGCCGACCTTGCTGACAGAAGGAATTTTCGTGCTGTCCCCCCCTGCCACCGATGGACGGGCATCGGGTTAAGGACAGTTCATACCCTGAATGTCATGTCCTGCATGCAGGACATGACAGTTTCCGGGCGTCACCTGTTCCGTCAACAAGGCGACGCCTTTGCGCAGATTTTGCAAAAAACCGATCAGGGGCTGTTATGGTTTCGAAACATCCCCCGGGTTCTTATCCTGCGATATCACCCTTGCAGGCCCGCCACGAACGTTGCGATACGACCACAGGCATCCACCAGAATTTCATCGGACGTGGCATAGGACAGGCGCAGGTACGGCCCCTTGCCAAATGCGCTGCCGTGAACAACGGCTACATGCTGTTCCTCCAGCAAGGCTATGGCGAAATCCTCGTCCGTTCCGATATAACGGCCACCTGCACTGGTGCGGCCAATGCACGCGGCAATCCCCGGATAGACATAAAACGCGCCAAGCGGCATCGCGCAGGTCAGTTCCGGGATCTGGCGCAGCGCATCCACCACCATGCGCCGACGGCGGTCATATGTCTGGCGCATCGTTTCCACCACACCCGACGGCCCGTCGAGTGCCGCGACCGACGCGGCCTGACTGATGGAGCAGATGCCCGATGTCGAACTGCTCTGGATACCGCTCATCGCGCGGATCAACGGGGCGGGACCACCCACATATCCCACGCGCCAACCGGTCATGGCATAGGCTTTTGATACGCCATTAAGCGTCAGGACACGTCCTTTCAGGTCCGGCGCCACCTGCGCAATCGAAACATGGGCATGCCCGTCATAGACAAGATGTTCATAAATCTCGTCCGACAGGACATGCACGCGCGGGTGACGGCGCAGGACTTCGGCAACCGCCTCCAGGTCCGCGCGCGTGGTGGTCGCACCTGTGGGATTGTTGGGGAAATTCAGGACCAGCCATTTGGTCCGTGGGGTAATCGCCGCCTCCAGCGTCGCCGCATCCAGACGGAAACCATTTTCCTCTGGACAGTCCACAAAGACCGGCACCCCGCCAAACAGGCTGATCATCAGCGGATAGCTGACCCAGTACGGACGCGGGACGATCACCTCGTCCCCCGGATTGATTGTGGCCATGAAGGCGTTGAAGATGACCTGCTTGCCCCCGTTGGAAACCATGACCTCCGACGGTTCATAGGTCAGGCCGTTTTCCCGCGCGAACTTGCGGATGATCGCAGCCTTCAGCGCGGGCGTTCCCTCCACGGGGGGGTATTTCGTCTGCCCGTCGAGGGCCGCGCGATGGGCGGCCTCGATCACACCTGCGGGCGTGGGAAAGTCGGGCTCCCCAAGGGCGAGGGAGAGTACCTCCTCCCCCCGGGCCTTCAACGCGCGCGCGCGCTGCGCCATCGCGATGGTCGCCGGGGTTTCCAGACGATCCATGCACCCGGCCAGAAATCCGTCGGTGGCGGTTGCAGTACTGCTTGTCATGACGTTTTCCGATCCCGTCTCAGCGCAGGCCACCGCAGAAGCGCTGTATGCGCTTACATGCTTCTGTCAGGCTCTGGGTGTCGGTGGCATAGGAAATGCGGAAATGCCCCGCGAACATGAACGCACTGCCATGGACGGCGGCGACCCCTTCTTCATCAAGCAGGGCGGTCACGAAATCCTTGTCGCTGTCGATCCGCGCGCCGCCTGCACTGGTCCTGCCAAGGCAGCCACGCAGCGACGGGAAGACATAGAATGCCCCTTCCGGCGTTGCGCATTGCAGGCCGGATGCCTGGTTAAGCATGCTGACCACAAGGTCGCGCCGCTTCTGATAGGTGGCAACCATTTCCGCGATGAATCCCTGCGGGCCACTGACGGCCTCCAGCGCCGCCGCCTGACTGATGGAGGACGGGCCAGAGGTGGACTGCCCCTGCAGCTTGTTCATCGCGCGGATCAGTTCGACCGGCGCGCCAGCAAAACCGATCCGCCAGCCGGTCATGGCATAGGCTTTTGACACACCATTCATGGTGACGGTGCGCGCCCGCAGGCGGGGTTCGACCTGCACGATGGTGGCCGGTGTGAACCCGTCATACACCAGCTTGTCATAAATATCGTCGGTCAGGATCCAGATATCGGGATGGCGCAACAGCACATCACACAGCCCGCGCAGTTCCTGTGCGTCATAGGCAGCGCCCGTCGGGTTGTTCGGTGAATTGAGCAGCAGCCATTTCGTGCGTGGCGTAATCGCGGCCTCCAGGTCGGCAGGACGCAGCTTGAACCCATGTTCGGCCATGCATGGCACGACCACCGGCGTCCCTTCGGCAAGGGCCACGATATCGGGATACGAAACCCAGCACGGGGCAGGTATGATGGCCTCATCCCCCGGATTGATGGTTGCCACCATCGCGTTATAGATAACCTGCTTGCCCCCGTTGGAGACGATGATTTCATCGGACGTGTAATCCAGCCCCGAATCAAGGCGGAACCGTTCGGCAACAGCCCTGCGCAATGCAGGGGTTCCGGCAACGTCGGTATATTTTGTCTGCCCATCGTCGATGGCGCGGATGGCTGCCTGCTTGATATTGGCGGGCGTGTCGAAATCGGGCTCGCCCGCCGAAAGGCTGATGATATCCTTGCCCGCGGCTTTCAGTTCACGTGCCTTGGTGGAAATGGCGATCGTCTGGCTGGGGCTGATCCTGTCAAGACGCGCGGCGATAAGATCCATGAGACCGAGATCCATTATGACATGAAGTTACCGTTCCTTGCTGGAACGTCGGTTGCAAACCCTAGTGCGAAGCCGCCATCGTGAAAACAGCACAAATGCACCACGCCCATGTTTCGCGCCCCTTGCCCGCATAAAGGCGGCATCCGTTCAGCCCATGACAGGACCGTGATAGCCCGCGGCGGCCAGCACGGCACGCGCACTCATCCCTGCGGCACGCATCGCGGCGATGGTCATGGCCCGGTCACGCTTGGCCAGCCTGCGTCCCGTTTCATCACACAACAGCGCATGGTGGGCATATTCAGGTTCCGCCCAGCCCATCAGATGTTGCAGCAGGCGATGCAACGATGTGGCCGGGCGCAGGTCCTCCCCACGCGTCACCAGCGTAATGCCCTGCAACGCGTCGTCATGCGTCACACACAGGTGATAGGACGCCATCACGTCCTTGCGCGCCAGAACCACATCACCGAACAGTTCAGGATGACAGCGCTGCCGCCCCTGCCCGCGTTCATGCCATGTCAGATCGGATGCACCGGGCACCGACAGCGCACGCCCCATGTCCAGGCGCATTGCATGTGGCGCCCCCGCCGCCAGCAACGCCGCCCGTCGCGCCGCTGACAGATGGCGGCAGGTTCCGGGATATACCACGCTGCCATCGGGCGCATGATGCGGGGCATGCGCGGAGGCGGCGATTTCATCGGCAATATCGCGCCGGGTGCAAAAACATGGATAAACCAGCCCCCGCGCGCCAAGACCAGCCAGCGCCGCCGCATAATCCGCAAGGTGACGCGACTGCCATCGCACCGGTTCGGACCAGTCCAGCCCAAGCCAGCGCAGGTCGTACATCAGGTCGTGGGCGAACACATCACGGCAGCGGCCGGGATCTATATCCTCGATCCGCAGCATGAAACGGCCCCCCGACTCGCTTGCCGACTGCCATCCCGACAGGGCGGACGCGACATGCCCCAGATGCAGCCCCCCGGTGGGGCTGGGGGCGAAACGGGTTATGTCAGGCATTTTCCACACGATAACAGTCAAGTAGCATCGACATTTTCCATATAACCCGCAGATACCGGAACAGGGTTCGCGAATATTCGCACGCACCCTCCCTTGCCACATGGAAAGAGGTCTGCAATAGATTCAGGGCAGTTACTTCATGACGGCGCACATGATCGGCGTTCGGTTCAAAGTAAAGGACGCCTGAAGACTTGTGTGGCGGCATCACATCAAGGATGCGCCCGTGCTTTCTGACAGTCAACATTTCCCGGCCCTCGTCCTGAATGCCGATTTCCGGCCCCTGTCCTACTTCCCGCTTTCCCTATGGTCATGGCAGGACGCGATCAAGGCGGTATGGCTCGACCGTGTTTCCGTCCTGAGCGAATATGACGAAGTCGTACATTCCCCATCACAGGAAGTCCGCCTGCCCAGCGTCATCGCGCTGAAGGATTATATCCAGACCGCCCGACGCCCGGCGTTTACACGGTTCAATGTATTCCTGCGCGACAATTTTTCATGCCAGTACTGTGACACGCGCCTGCCGACACACGAACTCACGTTCGATCATGTCATCCCCCGTTCAAAGGGGGGACGCACCACATGGGAAAACGTCGTAACCGCATGCAGCCCGTGCAACCTGCTGAAGGGATCATACATGCCGCATGAACTGCGGATGTATCCCTCCCGCACGCCACAGCAGCCCAGTAGCTGGCTGCTTCAGGATAACGGACGCTCCTTCCCGCCCAATTACCTGCACGAAAGCTGGCGGGACTATCTTTACTGGGACAGCGAACTGGAAAACTGACGCAGCCCGCCCGCAGCACCATTCCCGTTGCGGCGTGGGTCAGCGGGTATAGCTGTATCCGTATTCGTCCGCCTGTTTTTGCAGGTCAGGGGCATTATGCAGGTTCAGCGGGATGGGCTGCGGGTTTTTCGAACCGATCGCAAAATTATGATCGGTCATGCGCTGGCATGTATTGGCGGCAAGGGGGAAGCTCAGATGCATCTGCGTCCCCAGTTCCTTACGCAGGCAGCGGACGTCACTTTCATACGGCATACGCCCGATTTCGGCGGAACATCCACCCAGCGCCATCGCACCGCCGCATGCCAGCAGCATCAATGGACCCGTCACTTTTCGCAGTGTCTTGCGCTTCATCTCGCCCCCGGAGGTTAACGCCAGAGTGTGACATGAAAGTGCTTGTGGCGATAGGCCCGCGCAGGCACGCCCCCAGCCCAGCCCTTCGTTTTTCGCATAGGTTCACGTCCCGCCCGCCCGACCGCCATTCCAGGGCCCGGACGACTGCCGGTATATCTTCAGTGCATAGGTGATATAACTGCGAATTGGGTGACATTATGGTCTTATATTGTCACCCTTCGTATCTTATCCGGTTTTTTTATAACTGGATGCGATTTATAAAAACGTCAAATACCACCGTGGGAAGTCTGTAAATTTCCCTCTGGATTGCGTATGTGGACGTCCGCACCAGCCCTGCCCCACCCATGCCCGAGGTGAAATAATGAGATTACTGGCCGTTCATCCAAGTTCGCTGATGTACACAAAGGTATTTTTGCGACTGGAACCTCTGGGCCTGGAACTTGTCGCGGGTGCCGCGCGTGATAAGGGGCATGATGTCGATATCATCGACCTGCAGGTGGAAAATCACAACGATTACTGGGAACGTATCGAGAAATTCCGCCCGCATGCGATCTGTTTTTCGGGCAATTACCTTGCGAACGTTCCTGAAATCATCGATTTGTGCAAGGAAACGCGTAAACGCCTGCCCAATGTTTTCCTGTTCATCGGCGGCCATTCGATTTCCTTCATCGCACGCGATGTGCTTGCGCTTTCCGACGGGGCGATCAACTGCGTCCTGAAGGGCGAAGGCGACGCCACAGTGGGCCTCCTGCTCGAAGCCTGGGAAAAGGGCGAAGACCTGCTTGGCGTTCCGGGCGTCGTGACGATGGAGGGCGACGGCCCGCCCCCCATCTTTGTCGAAAACCTTGATGGTGTGCGCCCCGCACGTGACCTGCTGCGCCACCGCCGCAAGTATTTCATCGGGACGCTGGACCCTGCCGCCTCCATCGAATTCGCACGGGGTTGCCCGTGGGATTGTACGTTCTGCAGCGCATGGACATTCTATGGCCGCTCCTACCGCACCGCCAGTGCGGAAGTGATCGGGCAGGAACTTCAGGAGATCAAGGAGCCCGGCATCTTCATCGTTGATGACGTGGCCTTTGTGCATGCCGAACATGGCATGGCGATCGCAGCCGAAGTCCGCCGCCGGGGCATCAAGAAGGAATACTACCTTGAAACGCGCGCCGATGTGCTGTTGCGGAACAAGGAAGTTTTCCGCGAATGGAAGGATATCGGCCTCAGCTATATCTTCATCGGCCTTGAAGCCGTTGATGCCGAGGGGCTGAAGCGTTTCCGCAAGCGTGTGTCGATGGACCGCAATTTCGAAGCGCTGGATTACGCCCGCTCGCTCGACCTGATCGTCGCCATCAACCTGATTGCCGACCCGTCATGGGACCGGGAACGTTTCGAGGTCATCCGCCAGTGGTGCCTGGAAATCCCCGACATCGTCAACCTGTCGGTCACGACCCCCTATCCCGGCACAGAGATCTGGGAAAGCGAATCGCGCAAGCTGACGACACGCGACTATCGCCTGTTCGATATCCAGCACGCGGTCATGCCGACTACCCTGCCCCTGCGCGAGTTTTATGAGGAACTGGTAAAGACGCAACAGGTGCTGAACAACAAGCATCTGGGCTGGGCCGCGATCAAGGACACGCTGGGCATTGCGCTGCGCCTTGCCCTGCGTGGGCAGACCAACTTCCTGACCATGATCTGGAAGTTCAACTCGGTCTTCAACCCGTCCCTTCAGATGGCGGACCATGCGCGCAAGCCGGTTTATGAAATGCCGGTCAAGCCCGAGGGGACCAATCAGAAGATCGACCGCAAAACGCTGTATGTACACGGCCCCTCCGGGCGCAAATCGCGCAAGATCGATGATGATACCGAAAAGTTCGTCGATGAAACCCGCATGAGCACGGTGGACTGACGCATATTCGTGTGCCCTTGCCCTGCGACATTATCCGGGTTGTGACGCGGGGACTGGTCATGAACGCGGGCTACCTAACACGGGTTACCTAACATTGGCGTCCACATAACACTGGCGCGGGCGGGGTTGCATTGGGCCCCGCCCGCCCTAACATCAGGGTCACGCGCCAATCGACAGCCAGTTTCCATCAGGCGTGACAGTTCAGGAATGAAGTCATGGCCACGGCAACGCAGACGGCTGTTACCTTCCCCATAACAGGCATGAGCTGCGCCGCCTGCGCCAGCCGGATCGAAAAAGTCATCCGGCGCGTACCCGGCACAACGCCAAGCGTGAATTTCGCAACCGCGCAGGCCACGGTCGGCCTTATACAGCCCCCCACCACAGCCGCCCTCGCCCCCGTGTTCGAGGCCGTGCGCAAGGCGGGATTTGAAATCCCCACCCAGGCCCTGTCGCTTCAACTGACGGGGATGAGCTGCGCGGCATGCGCCAGCCGGATTGAAAAACTGCTCAACCGCCTGCCCGGCGTCAGCGCACATGTCAATTTCGCCACGGAACAGGCGGATATCACCTATGTTCCCGGCCTTGCGGACCTGCCTGCCATGATCGCGCAGGTGCGCAAGGGCGGGTTCGACGCCGCACCGGTGCAGGCGCCAACGGCCATATCCGATAACGATACCGCCGCACGCGAACACGCCCATGCCACGGCCCTGCGGTTGCAATGGGCGATGTTTGCGCTGTCGGCCATACTGAGCCTGCCTCTGCTGCTGGGGATGGTGGACATGGTCTCCGGGCGGATGGATTTCATGCTGCCCCTGTGGCTGCAATGCCTGCTGGCGACCATGGTGCAGTTCGGGTGTGGCTGGCCGTTCTATCAGAAGGCATGGAAGGCCGTCCGGGGTGGCGGGGCGAACATGGATGTGCTGGTCGTGCTGGGCACCACGGTTGCGTGGCTGTCGAGTACGGTCATCTGGCTGTTCTCCCTTTCCGGGCATGTCTATTTTGAATCGAGCGCGGTGGTCATCACGCTCGTGCTGCTTGGCCGCCTGCTGGAGGCACGGGCGCGGGACCAGACGCGCGCGGGCATCGCCGGCCTGCTGCGCCTGCAACCCAAGGTCGCGCATGTCGAACGCGACGGGCAGGTCAGCGACATATCCGTCGCCGCCCTGCGCGTTGGCGATATCGTTGTCGTGCGCCCGGGCGAGAACATTCCCGTCGATGGGATCGTCATTGCCGGACAATCCGACGTGGACCAGTCGGCCATGACGGGCGAAAGCGTGCCTGTGGCGCGCACGGTCAATGACCATGTAATTGGCGCCACCCTCAACCAGAACGGCGTACTGCGCGTGCGTACCGAACATGTGGGGGCCGACAGCACACTGTCGCAGATCGTGCGCATGGTCCAGCGCGCGCAGGCGTCCCACGATCCGGTTCAGCAGCTTGTGGACCGGATCTCCGCCATTTTCGTGCCCGGCGTGCTGGGCATCGCGTTGCTGACATTCATCGTGGGATGGATGGTTCATGGGCATGCGGCGACAGCACTGACGGGAACGATTGCCGTACTGGTGGTGGCGTGCCCATGCTCGCTCGGGCTTGCGGTGCCGACGGCCATCATGGTCGCCACCGGTCGTGGCGCGCGCGCGGGGCTGCTGTTTCGTGACGCCGACACGCTGGAACATGCCCATACGATCGACCTTCTGGTGTTGGACAAGACCGGAACCCTGACGAAGGGACAGCCGGAAGTGCGCGAAATCTCGCCATTGCCGGGGCATGACGCGCAACGTCTGCTGGCCATGGCGTGCGCGCTGGAACAGGACTCGGAACATCCCCTTGCCCGCGCCATCGTCGCCCATGGCCGCCAGCAGGGTATTGCCCCCATTGCGGTCCATGATGTCACCGCCCTGCCCGGTCGCGGGATAGAGGGACGGACGGCACAGGGCGAACGGCTGCGTCTCGGCGCGCCACATTTCGTGGGGACAGGCACCGATACGGACATGCCAGACACCGTCACCCGCCTGGAACAGCAGGGACACACGGTTATTGGCGTGGCGGATTCGGGGGGAATCGTGGGCTATATCGCACTGAGCGACAGCCTCCGCACCGAAGCCCCGGCCTGTATCGAGGCCCTGCGCCGCGACGGGATCGCCACCCTGATGCTGACGGGCGATAACCAGCAGGCAGCCGCCGCAATCGCCCGGACACTGGGCATGGACCGCTTCATCGCGGGCGTACTGCCACAGGACAAGGCGGCAGAGATTGAAAAACTGCGTGGGCAGGGCCATGTGGTGGGTATGGTGGGCGACGGGATCAACGACGCACCAGCACTGGCCATGGCCGATATCGGTTTCGCCATGGGCCACGGATCGGACATCGCGGTGCAATCCGCGGGTGTGATCCTGATGCGTGACAATCTTGGCGGGATACTTGACGCGATTTCCCTGTCACGCGCCACATTGCGCAAGGTGCGGCAAAACCTGTTCTTTGCCTTCATCTATAATATAATAGGCATCCCGCTGGCGGCCATGGGCATGCTGGACCCCGCCATCGCCGGGGCCGCCATGGCCATGAGTTCCGTATCGGTCGTCACCAGTTCGCTGTTGCTGAACCGATGGCGCGCCACGACATTGCCCACGACGACGTAAGGAAAGAGTTCCAGATGGAAAAATTCACCCTCAAGATATCAGACATGACCTGTGACGGCTGCGCGGCCAAGGTGCGCCGCTCCCTCGAACAGGTCGAAGGTGTCCGTGACGTGGAAGTCTCCCTTGAAAAGGGCGAAGCCTATGTGCTGTGTGACGATACGTTCGTCAATCCCGACACGCTTGCCAATGCAGTGGACGCGGCGGGCTTTGACGTCGTGCAGGAATACTAAGGACACGCATTGCGTGCCTGTGACGGGGTAATGACCGCATTGCCCCGCCCCCCCCAAACGGGGTGTGGACGTAAGCGACGTTCAGGCCACGTCCTGCGTGGCCGCGGCCTTGCGGATGGCGCGGGCCATCGCCTCCACCCCGTTACCACGGTTGGTGGACAAAGCCTGCACCAGACCGAGTTCACGCAGGAACCCCGGATCGGTCTGCAGGATTTCGGCCCTGCTGCGCCCGGAATAAACCCGTAACAGCAACGCCACCAGCCCCGACACGATGGCGGCGTCCGATGCCCCGGCCAGGAACAGGGCATCGCCCATGTCCTTTGCCTCCAGCCAGACCTGGCTCTGGCATCCGGGAACGCGGTGCGCGTCATTTGCCCATTCCTTGGGAAAGGGCGGCAGCTTGCGGCCAAGTTCTATGATGTACTGGTACCGATCCATCCAGTCATCGAACAGCGCCAGTTCATCGGCAATCGCCGCAATCGCATCTGCCGCCGTATCGTCTTCGGGCTTTACGAATGGATCCGTCATATTCTTCCTCTTGCTCGCCACAGGCATGCCTGCAAATCATAAAGAAGTTTTTGGTGAAGCTTTTTCCAACAGGCTTCAGGGAAAACGCCGCCCTTTCTTCGAAAAAGGCGGCGTCCAAAAACATTCTGCCAGTCTCGTGGGGATTTACAGGATAAAGCGGCTCAGGTCGCCCTTGCGCGCCAGCGGGGCCACCTTTTCCTGGACATCGGCGGCAGTAATTTCCACGCTCTGTCCCGCCCGGTCGGTGGCGGTGAAGGAGACTTCTTCCAGCAACCGCTCGATCACGGTCGCAAGCCTGCGCGCACCGATATTTTCCACCCGTTCGTTGATATCTGCCGCCAGTTCAGCCAGCGCATCCACCGCATCGTCGGTAAAGCGCAACGTCACCTTTTCCGTGCCCAGCAGCGCGATATACTGCGTCAGCAGCGAATGTTCGGGTTCCGTCAGGATACGGCGCAGGTCCTGACGCGTCAGCGAGGACAGCTCCACACGGATCGGCAGGCGCCCCTGCAATTCGGGCAGCAGGTCCGAAGGCTTGGCGATATGGAACGCGCCCGATGCAATGAACAGGATATGGTCCGTGCGCACGGGGCCATATTTGGTCGAAACCGTCGTCCCCTCGATCAGGGGCAGCAGATCACGCTGCACCCCCTCACGCGAGACATCGCCGCCACGCGCGCCGCCTTCGGCCCCACGGGCGCAAACCTTGTCGATTTCATCAAGGAAGACGATACCGTGATCCTGCGCATGGGCCACGGCCTCACGCGTCAGGGTTTCGGTATCGAGCATCTTGTCCGCTTCCTCACGCGTCAGGGCGGCGCGGGCCTCTGCCACCGTCATGCGACGGCGCTGGGGCACGCGGTTCATGAAACCCTTCATCATGTCGGAGAAGTTGATGACCGTACCCGGCGTCATGTTCGGCATGTCCGCCTGTCCCGACGGGGATGGTCCCTCCGTCACGGAAATCTCGACTTCCTTGGTTTCCAGATCACCATTGCGCAGCATGCGGCGGAATTTATTGCGGGTATCCGCCGACGCGCCTTCGCCCACCAGCGCATCAAGCAGACTGTTTTCCGCCGCCATTTCCGCCTTGGCCTGCACGTCGCGACGCCGCAGGTCACGCAGCATGTTGATCGAGACCTCCACAAGGTCGCGCACAATACTTTCCACGTCCCGCCCGACATAACCGACTTCGGTGAACTTCGTGGCTTCGACCTTCAGGAACGGCGCCTGCGCCAGACGTGCGAGGCGACGCGCGATCTCGGTCTTGCCACACCCGGTCGGGCCGATCATCAGGATATTCTTGGGCACGACCTCATCACGCAGGCCCTCGGGCAATTGCGCGCGGCGCCAGCGATTGCGCAGCGCAATGGCCACCGCACGCTTGGCGTCGGTCTGGCCAATGATGAAACGGTCGAGTTCCGAGACGATTTCCCGCGGGGAATGGTTGGGGATTTCCATCATGCCTGTCCCTTGTCCACATCACCGCCCAGCGTTTCAACCGTGACGGAATAATTCGTATAGACGCAGATATCACCCGCGATCTTCATGGACCGTTCCGCGATTTCACGCGCGCCCAACCCGTCGATACCCAGCAGCGCACGCGCCGCCGACAGGGCGTAATTCCCGCCGGACCCGATGGCGATGATGCCGTCCTCAGGTTCCAGCACATCGCCATTACCGGTCAGGGTATAGGAATGATCCGCATCGGCGACGGCCATCATCGCCTCCAGCCGCCGCAGGTAACGGTCGGTGCGCCAGTCCTTCGCCAGTTCGACGCAGGCGCGTTCAAGCTGGTTGGGATACCTCTCCAACTTGGCTTCAAGCCGTTCGAGCAGGGTAAAGGCATCGGCGGTTGCCCCGGCAAAGCCGGCAAGGATGCTGCCCGATGGGCCGATGCGGCGTACCTTGCGCGCATTGCCCTTTATGACGGTCGCACCTAGCGTCACCTGGCCATCGCCAGCCATCGCCACCTGGTTATCACGCCGCACGCACAGGATGGTTGTGCCGTGCCAGCCAATCGGATCGTGGGGATTTACATGATGATCTTGCATATCATGAAGAAATAGGAGATTTGCCCCGCAGCACAAGGGGGATGGACGTCATCCATGCCCTGCCTGCGCACCGGCGTCCCCCCCGCCACGCATGATTCGCCCGATCTGTTCCGCCAGTCCCGCGCGGGTAAAGGGCTTGTGCATGACATTCCCCCCCTTTGGCAGGGTGCCAAGATTGGCATACCCCGTCAGATACAGCACCTTCAGCCCCGGCTGGATCGCCTGCAGGCGGTGTGCCGTTTCCTGCCCCCCCATTTCGGGCATCATCACATCCATGATGACAAGGTCCAGCGGGCCCAATCCCGCCTCCAGGGCGGCGACGGCTGCCTTCCCCCCGGCATAATCATGCACCTCGTGCCCACGGGCGCGCAGGAACCCGGCCGTGACCGCGCGCACACCGGGTTCATCATCCACCACCATGATACGCAGCGGCCGGTCGGGCATGATGGAAGATACGGCCTCGTCCACCTTCCCCTCGCGCACGGTTCCATCCTGCACCGGCAGGCACAGGTCCACGCGCGTTCCCACACCGGGGGTACTGTGGACCTGGACCTCGCCCCCCACATGGCGGACAAAGCCATAGATCATGGACAGGCCAAGCCCCGTGCCACGCCCCACATCCTTGGTGGTAAAGAACGGTTCGAACACGCGCGCCAACGTTTCTTCCGACATGCCCATGCCCTGATCCTGCACCGACACCATGACATAACTGCCGGGCACAAGGTTCGTGCCCGCCACGACCTCACGCACACGCTTGAGCGCGGTGGAAACACGGATCACACCCCCATCGGGCATGGCGTCCACCGCGTTGATGCACAGGTTGAGCACCGCAAGTTCAAGCTGCCCCGCATCGGTGCATACGGGCGGCAGGCCCCCATCGGATGCGGCGGTATCGACGATGATGGAACACGGCATCGGCAGGGCCTTGTCCTGCCGCGACACCACCGTCTGCGCCAGCAGGTCCTTCATGCCATGCAGCAGGGCGTTCACGTCGATCGGCTCCAGGCTGAGATCGCGTGGGCGGCTGAAATTCAGCAACCTGCGCGTCAGCGACGCCCCGCGCCGCGCCGCCGCCGTGGCATTGTCAAGCAGGCGCAGCACCGCGCCCTCCTCAGGGGGCAGCATTTCATGGGCCAGTTCCAGTGATCCCAGCACCGCCGTCAAAAGATTGTTGAAATCATGCGCGATCCCGCCGGCCATGGTGCCAAGGGCCTGCATCTTCTCCGCCTGACGCAGGCGACCTTCCATTTCCTGCTGCCGGGTGATGTCGCGGTTGATGACCACGGAATAGACATCGGGGCTTTCCCCGTCATTCAGGACGACACGCGTGAACTCGCGCCAGCGGCCATGGGTGCGCCCCACCTGCGGCGGAAGTTCGATCGCGGCCTCGTCGCGGCCTTCGTCGCGCATCCGCTCTTCCGCCGCGCGCAGGGCGGGCAGCAGCACGGGATCGCACAGATCCTCTTCACGCTGACCAAGGCAGGTGGCGATGTCACGGTCATAGAAATCGGCCGCCTGATGATTGATGCGCACGAAGCGTCCTTCGGCATCCTTAAAGCCAAGGCCCGCACGCATATTATTAAGCAACCCGTGCAGCAGTTGCCGTTCGGTGCGCAGTTCGCGTTCCAGCCGGTGGTAATCCGCAGCCTGCACGATCATCGCCCGCAGGGCGTCAGGGTCCCATGGCTTGTGCGAATAAAAGGAAATCCGCCCCTGGTTCAACGCCGCAGCCACCGCGCCGATATCGGCATATCCCGTCAGCAGGATCGCCTGCGCGTCGCAGATTTCGCGCGCGCGCGCCAACATGACATCGCCGCCCATCTCTGGCATGCGCTGGTCCGACACGATCACATCGACATCATTGCGCCGCGCCAGTATCTCCAGCGCCTCCACAGGGGAGGTGGTGGCGACGACGCTAAAGGAATCTTCGAGCAGGTCCGTCAGGGCGACAAGGATTTCGGGTTCGTCATCCACCACCACGATGACGGGACGCGGGGCCTGTTCTGTCATATCGTCGTCTTTCCCATCATGCCTTGCCTGCCTGCCCATCGGTCCTGTCTTCTGCCTCCTGCGCACGCCATGGCACCGAAATGGTGAACTGCGCGCCGCCCTGTTCGCGGTTTGTGACCATCAGCGTCCCCTGATGGGCCTGCACCACGCCATAGGCGATCGCAAGCCCCAGCCCCGTTCCCGCCCCGACCGGCTTGGTCGTGAAGAAGGGTTCGAAAATACGTTCCTGCACATCCGGCGCGATACCCGGGCCGGTGTCCGAAATCGTAAAGACGTAAGCAGGGGTTCCGCCCTCCCCCTCGCGGCGCAGTTCGGTGCGGATGTCGATCCGGCCCTGCGCAGGCATGTCGGACAAGGGATTATCACGTTCCGCCGCCTCCAGAATTGCATCGGCGGCATTGCTGATAATATTCATGATGACCTGATTGAGCAGCGCGGCCTGGCAGTACAGCCGCTCCGGCGCGGTATAGTCGCGATGTACGGCAATGCCATTGCCCAGTTTCTGCGTCAGGAGCGCCAACACCGTCTCCAGCGCCTCCGGCACGTCGATGACCTGGAACAGCCCTTCGTCCAGTCGCGAGAATTTGCGCAGGTTCAGCACCAGATTCTGGATACGGCGCAACCCAAGGTTCATTGACGCCACGCGATCACGGCATTTGCGCAAGATCGCCCCCCGCGCCCCGTGGCCTGTATCCGTCGAGCTCTCCTCCATATCCATAACGCGGTCCAGCCCGCGTGCGACGGTATCCTTATGCGCCAGGATGAAGGCCAGCGGGTTGTTGATTTCATGCGCGATGCCCGCAACCAGTTCACCCAGCGACGCCATCTTGGCGGTCTGCACCAGCTTGCCCTGCGTCTCGATCAACTTGCGGTTGGCATCGGCAAGTTCACGGTTCGCCTGTTCCAGCGCCTCTGCCAGTGATGCCTTTGACGCAATCGCCGCGGCTTCGGCACGCGCGCTCTTTACCGCGATCTCACGGTTCTGGCGCTCCACCTCGATACGGCGGACGTCATCCTGCAGCAGCTTGCGCCGCACCAGCACCCGGATACGCAGCGCCAGTACCGAAGGGGCGACATCATCGGGCACAAGGTCGTCCACACCCGTTTCGAACACGCGGGCCGAAAATTCCCGCTGGTCCGGGCTGGGCGGACTGATGGCAAGGATACGCAACGGCACACCGCCCCGCATCAGCACCTCCTGACGCAGTTCGTCGAGCCTGCGGCAAAAGACCACGCCATCCATCCCACCCACCGTCAGGTCCACCACCACGCAATCCGGCGCGCATTCGGGGTCCAGCAGCATCTGACGGTCGAAATGCGCGGGATCACCACAGATGGTCACGATATGCCCGTCACGCTGCAACAGGTCGATCAGCGCCCCGACCCGGCCCCCATCGGTGGTTGCATCATGGCGTGGCGTAACCACCAGAATGCGCGCGCGGCGAAAGACGCGCCCAGGGCGGGCGCGCACATTACCCGCATATTCACGCAGCAGCGCGCGGATGCGAAAAACAATCAGTGCGGAGTCGGAGGATTTGGGCACATAGGCGTCCGCCCCGCTCTCCAGCCCTTCGCGCTCCAACCCCGGCTCGATCCCTTCGGTCAGGATCAGGACCGGGATGGTGCGTGTCACCGCGTTCATGCGCAACTGCCGCGCAAGCTGCCCGCCATTCATGCCCGGCAGGTGATAATCCGCGATCACAAGGTCGGGGATATGGCTGTCGAGGGTATCGAGCGCGGCCTCCCCGCTTGCAACACGTTCCACGCTGAACCCATGCCCCTGGAGCATATGGCGGATGCGCAGGGCCTGCGTGTCCGAATCCTCCACCAACAAGACGGTGGCGGGGCGTTCATCATCGGGCTGTACTGTCATGATCGGGTCATGTTCCGTGGTCTGTATCATCCGGGGGGCTGGCGTGCGGGGGATGCCACGCCCCCGGCGGGATCGGCGCTGTCGGCCATGATCCGTTCGATATGTGGCGCAATGTCAGGCAGCGGCAGGCTGATGCAGGTCGCACCACCGCGTTCCGCCGCACCCGGCATGCCATGGATGACAGCGGTACTGCGATCCTCTGTGATGGTATAGCCACCCGCGCGCCGCATATCGCCAAGGCCCCGCGCCCCGTCTTCGCCCATTCCGGTCATCAGCACCCCCACGCCCCCCCGTCCGAAGGCCCGCGCGACAGAGGAAAACAGCACCGACGCCGATGGCCGCTGCCCCTGCTGTGGCGAGGTATCGAGCACGACCGCCTCCCCCCGCGCCCCGATGGCAAGGTGCCGGTCGCCCGGCGCGATATAGACATGCCCCCGGCGCAGCGTCTCCCCATGGCGCGCCAGTGCGACGGGCATGGGAACCTGCTGGTCCAGCCAATGGGCAAATCCCTCCATGAACGGGCCGCCCATATGCTGCACCCCCACAACGGGCACAGGGAAATCGACCGGCAGCGCCCCCAATACCTGCGCAAAGGCACGTGGCCCCCCCGTGGACGCGGCAAGCGCAAGGATACGCGGCGGCACCGTCCATGATGGTACCGGCGCCACCGGCGCGGGGTGCGGTGCCTGCGCCGTCAGCAGGCGCCTGCGGATCACGGGCACCTGGCTCATGATATAAAGCTGTGTCGTAATCGCGCCGACGGCGGCGCGTCCGGCATCCGATGTCAGGCCGCGCGGCTTTTCGATCACCGCCAGCGCCCCCGAACGCAGCGCATTCATCGACACCTGCGCATCCAGCGCGTCGCTGACGATGACGATGGGCGTGGGGCATTGCGCCATGATGCGGCGCGTCGCCTCCAGCCCGTCCATGCCGGGCAGACACACATCCATGGAAATCACGTCCGGGCGCAGATGCGGGACAAGGCGGATCGCCTCTTCCGCACTTTCGACCGCATCCATCAGGCGCAGGCGCGCGTCGGCACGGATGCTGTGTGACAGAAGGTGGCGCAGGACGGCCGAATCCTCCACCACAAGGACCGAGCGCGTCGGCATGACGGGCGCGTGGCTCACAACAGTCCCCGTATCGTCTCAAGCAGTTCGCCCTGATCGAATTTCTGCTTGGTGATATAGGCACGTGCGCCGCCTTCCAGCCCGCGGCGTATCTCCTCGTCATTATCGCGTGATGTCATCAGCACGACCGGGATGGTGGCAAGGCGCGGGTCGGCATGGATGGCCGCCAGCAGGGCGAAACCGTCCATGCGGGGCATTTCCACGTCGGTCACGACCACATCGACCCGACGCGACGACTGCAACAGCAGCATCAACGCCTCCTCCCCATCCACCGCCAGCATCACGTCAAAACCATGGGCCTGCAGGATCGTCTTCTGCAAGGTCCGTGTGGTGATGGAATCATCAACCACCATGACCAGCGGCGCGCGCCGGGCCTCTGGCGTGGCCTGTGGCGGCGGGGCAGGCGCCACATGCATCCCCCGCCCGCCCCGCGCGCGCCAGCGTTCGAACAGGCGGTCGGGGCTGATGACGAAAACGGGCCGGTCCTCACGCGGCCAGGCGATGCCGGGAACCAGTTCGCTGTCCAGTCCAACGGCGGACGCATCGGAAATCAGCAGCGTCCGCACCTCCACCATCCGTTCGACGGCAAAACCGCACGATACGCCATCGACCTCCATCACCGCGACCGTGACGGCACCACTGCGCACCGGCAGGTAGCCGGTGCCCGCATCATCGCCCACAAACGCCGACAGCGGCACGATGGGCACCAGCGCCTCATCATCCGGCGGCGCGCCATCGCCACCGGGGGGGACGCCCGTCATGCCAGAACGTGGCAGGACCGCGAACGGACAGCCATCGACCATGCGTATATCATCGCGCATCACCCGCAGAAGGTGGCGGATAACACGCCCCGGCAGGCCGATCATCTGTTCCCCATTTTCCACCAGCAAAACGGTGCGCTGGCGTTGCGACACAGGCACCGTCAGGGTCACGACCGTGCCGCTTGGCTGTGCCTGTTCCATCGCCACGGTGCCGTGCAATGCACGCGCGGCCTCTGCCACGATCGACAGGCCGACCCCACGCCCGGCCAGGTGATCGACATGCGCACGGGTGGAAAATCCGGGTTCGAACACCCGCGCCAGCAACTGCCGCGCGTCCAGCGGCGCATCGACATGGATCATGCCCTGACGCACCGCGCGCGCGGCAATCGCCTTCAGGTCGGGGCCACACCCGTCGTCACTGACCCTGACCTGAAGGCGCACCCCCGTCAGCGTCACCGTCAGCGTGATGGTCTGCTGTTCCGGCTTGCCAGCCTTCAGCCGCTGCGCGCGGCTTTCATGCCCATGGACGATCGCGTTGCGCAGCAGATGCAACACCGGATCGCGCAGGGCCTGCATCACGCGGCGTTCGGCCTGTACTTCCATCCCGCGCAGGCGTACCTCCACCTGTGCCTGCGGGCCGCCATGTTCACGCGCGATGCGCCGGGCCATCGCGGCAAGCGACCCGAACACCGTCCCGGCAGGCACAAGGCTGATGGCATGCACATCCTCGCCCAGGCGCAGCAGGGCGCGATCCGCCTGCCCGGTCATCAGTTCATGTTCCCGCCCGATGGCCATCAGCCGTCGCGTCATGCGCGAAAACAGCGCAACAGGATCGGCATGGACCCGTTGCGGCGCATGCGCCAGCGCACGCATGTCACGCAGCAGGTCGCTGAAACGTTCCCATAACCGGTCGTGGCGTTCGGCCACCCCCATCAGGTCATGTACCGCCCCCGACAGCGCATCAAGGCGGGAGACCGGAACCTGCACATAGGCATCGCCCCCCCCCTCGCCCGGTGGCGGCGCGCCGGTTGCGGCGGGGCCTTCCCCGTCCGCCATGCCGTATGGGTCGGGCAT
>NZ_BANE01000073.1 GCF_000964405.1 Novacetimonas hansenii JCM 7643 | reverse complement strand
GCGTCTTCTGAAGCTTTTTGGAAAAAGCTTCACCAAAAACCCTTATAATTTCAGGGTGTTATCGAGCCTGACTTTTTAAACAGTCTCTAAGGAACCGTTTGAAAACAACCTGTTGATAAAAGATATTTGGGTGGCACTCTTTTAAAAACGCGATATTTCGCCTTTCCGAACGGTCTTTCAGACGTTTTGGTGAACGATTGTGGTTTCCTGTCCGATCAGGCGTGTCACCAGTTCGAGGTCGGCAGGCTTGTCCACATCCACGGCGGCGCGACCGTCATTAATGGGGATCAGGCCAACGCGTGCGCCGGTCAGATGGCCGATGCGATCGCATACAGCCGCGCGCGTCAGGCGGCGCAGGACAAAACGCAGGAGTATCCCCAGACCCAGAAGGCGCGCCATGCGCAGGGGATGTTTGCGGTCGTTTTCCAGCCGCTGCCACAGTTTCAGCACCGACATCGCGGCAGGCGTACGCAGGAAAAACAGGTTACAACCCGAAAAAGCACCATCGGCCAGACGGATCATCGTGCGTTTGGTGTCCGGCACGTCGCGCGCGATGTCCGTATCCAGTGCGATGCCAGCGGACATGTCACAATTCGCGCGGGTCGAATCGGCAATGAATGCCGTGATCCATTCGGGACGTAGCAGGGCATGGTCCGCCGTCGTGACCAGAAGAGGCGCGCCGAGTATGCCCAACGCGTTCATGACGCTTGCACTTGGGCCTGCGGCCTCGGGGATGAATGTCACGGATGGGGGGACGGCGTCGCGTATGGCGTCTGGACTGTCGATGCACACCACAACCCGACCCAGTCCTGGTACCTGCATCAGAGCGTCACATACCCGCGTGATCATCGGGCGACCACAGACCGGCAGGATGGCCTTGTGCGAAATGCCCGCAGCCTGCGCCATGGGATCGCGTATGCCGCGCCTGCTCCCCGCGAGGATGAGGACATTCAACCCGGCACTGGTGGCGCTCATGCGGCGTTCCGGTTCGGATTCGCACCATCGGGGCGGTCGCGTGGCGGTGAACCGGTCAGGTCCATGACCCATGGGTAGCGTTGCGCCTCGGCCTGATCATATCCCAGGTTGAAGACGCTGGGACTACGTCGGCAGCTTTTCGCATCAACGTAATAGCTGCGGAAAAGCCGGTCGGCGATGAAGCTGGTAATGCCGTAATTGCCGTTTTCGTTGTGGAAGTGATGCAGCACATGGCGCTGCTTCATACGCTGTATCCACGACATTCTCGGCTTGTAATTAAGATGCTGGATACAGTGGAAGAATTCATAGATGCACGTGATCGTAAGCCCCGCGCCGAATGCGGCGGCAGCACCTGCGATCTGCCCGATGGCAAAGCCGATGGGAATGGTGACGATCGCGATGGTGGGAATGGTATTGAGGGGCGAACCGAACAGGACATCAAGCAGGTGCGGGTCCTGATGGTGGTCAAAATGGATGCGTTTCCACAGGGCGGATGTCCATTTCAGGCGATACAGAAACCGTCCGTGCAGGATGAAGCGGTGGATGGCATACCAGACCAGCGGATAGACAAGGACAACCGACGAAACGCTGATGACGACCGGCAGCCATGACACGAATGTATGGACCATGATGCCAAAGCTGCACAGCGCCAGTGCGAAATAAAGCAGAATGGTCGGATAGGTGAGGTAGGCAATCCACAGTTGGCGAAGATTCATCTTCCCAAGGTCGAAGCTGCGCCCCGTCCTGAGCGATGTATTCTTCAGGGTGCTGGTAATCATCTCTCTTCTATCCTCAATAGCACTGTCACAACGCCGAGAATGAAAATTACGATCCCGACAAAAACCGCCACCACAGAGGGAAGCGTACCGGCATTGCCCAGTGCCCGCAATAACCCCTGGAATACGACAAATACCAGTCCCGCCCCAAGGCACCATACAGGAAGCCAACTACGTGCTCCGGCCCGGGGGGGGATATAAACCACAGGAATAGCCAATAACAGCATAACCGTAAATGTCAGGGGTAACATGATACGACCCAGTATTTCGGTCATGAAGAATGCCGGGGACTGGCTTGACGGAAAAGCATTATGCAGGACACGCACCATTGTCATGATTGACAGCGGCGTATTCTCCGACATCTGCAGCAGCACGTCAGGTGTCAGCGCGCGTGGCCAGTCAAGTGTGAGGCGCGTATCGTCCTGCAACGCGACATCTTCCACCCGTGTGGGGCTGAGGACCGTCAGCGCATGATCGGGCACGCCGCTCCACCGGTTGATGAAATAACGGACTGTCGGCAGGTGGATGACCTTCTGCAGGGCGCCTTCATCATCACGGCGATAGACGGTGACGTCATGCAGTTCCCGCCCGCCATGGGCAACGCCGCCGATATTGACCAGTGTCATGCCCGTGCGGAACCAGACGTCGCGCGTCACCCCGTTGGGGGCGGGGGCAGTGCTGTTCCACCACCGCGCCTGTGCGATCTCGCTCCGCGGGGCGACCTGATCGTCCACCACCACGCATAAGACCCCAAGGCCAAGCACGGCGGGCAGGAACAGGCGGAACAGCCCCGCAGTCGAAAGGCCGGCCGCCCGCATGATGGAAATCTCGTTCGAACTCGTCAACTGCACCAGCGTGATCAGTGCCCCGATCAGCACCGCAAGCGGCATGGCGTTGCCAAACAGCAGCGGCAGGCGGATCACGGCGTAATACAGCACCCCTGACAGGCCGAGATGCCGACTCATGATTTCCGTGACCTCCTCCAGCAACGCCAGGACTTCCATCAATGCGATGATGACTGCGGCGGTGATGAAGATCTTGGAGAGGAGTTCGCGCGTCAGGTATCCCACCAGGACGCCGCCACCAGGCAGCAGGGCGCGCATGACCCGACGCATCATGAATGTGAATCCTGAATACGCCCGGGCAGGCCATCAGGCGACAATGTGCGGCGGGCCGCGGGGTGTTCGGGCATCATCAGGATGCGAATGCCGCCACATCGCCATATCAGCGCCCAGACGCAGCCGATGCCAAAAACCAGTGTCGGCAGCCAGATCACCAGTAATGGCGACATATGCACGTTCGCAACAAGGCTGAGGCCCATTTGCAGGGTATGGTCGAACCCGACCAGCGCGATGGCCGCGATGGGCAGGCCAAGGCTGCGTTTCTGTCGTTTCGCCATAACCGCCAGTGCGCAGGCAAGCAGCGGGATGAACGGGATCGCCAGCGTCCGCGCAAGGCGGAAATGCAGTTCAGCGACAAGATAGGAATGCTTGATGCCCGGCATGCCATGACGGATGCCACGATACAGTTCAGGCAGCGTCAGTTCACGTTCCGTCTGCCCACGCGTGCGATATGCCTTCAGCTTGTCCAGTTGCGCATGCGGGGAAAACAGTTCCGTCGTATGGTCGAAATGGATGACGCTCGGGCTTTTGTCATGCCGGTCGGTAATGATGGTCCCGTCGATCAGGTCAAGGCGGATCTTGTCTTCATCATTGGGGATGTAAAGATATCCCTTACGTGCGGTGATATAACGCGTCAGGTCATGGTTGCTGTTGTCACGGATGAAGACCTTGAACATCCGTGATCCCGCATCATCGACCTTTTCCGCCGTCAGCATCAGGTCGTGTGACGGGGCGGCGAACATGTGCGATTGCAGGTGGGGGGCCCAGCCACTATGGCTGGCGAAATATAGGGCCGAGCGGTAATTGTAACGGGCATAAGGCTGTATGAACCCATAGAGCGAAAAGCTGAGCACACCGAGGATGGCCCCCACGACGATGAAAGGCCGCGCAATGCGGAACATCGACACGCCACTGGCCATCAGGGCGTCGATTTCGTGGTTCTGGCTCATCCGGCGGATAACGGAAAACACGCTGACGCACATGGCCGCTGGCAGCGCAAGGCCGAGATAATGGGGCACAAGGTCCGTCAGCAGTGATACGAACGTCTTCATCGAACTGCCGTTGGACGCCAGCAGGTTGAACAGCGCCAGAAGCCGTTCCAGCAGCAACGCCGCCATCACCACGCCCAGCGAGATGGAAAATGGCGGGGTGACCTGCTGCAGCAGGTAATGATCCAGCGTTCCGGGCATCAGTCCCCGGAAACCACGGCGCATGGACGGAGGAAGGTTCATCAGGGCGTGCTTATACCCGAAAGGGCCGGTGATGAAGCAGCGAAGGTGAAAATAATCGGTGGCGTGGTGGTGGCCTTTCCATCGGGCAGCATGATCCTGCGTGTGATTTCCATACGATAGCCCGTCATAAAGGAGGAGACATGCACCAGATTCCATGATGCCGCGCGTGCAGGGTCTGACGTATCGGTGGATGCGGACGCCACGCCCATGACAGGCACCGGGCCATTGCGGCCCGGGAGTGTGGCAAGCGTGGAGACATGGGTATGGCCATGCAGGACCAGTTCCGCACCATGTTGTGCGATACATGCGCCAAACCTGCCGGCATCCCGCAGGGACTTGCGCCGCGATGTCAGGTGCGCCAGCGGCGGATGGTGGATCATGATCACGCGGCATAGCCCCTGTTGGCCGGTTTCCTCCAGCACGGCGGCAAGCCGTGCGGCCTGATGCGCGCCAATGTCGCCCGATGCGTTGAAGCACGGGGTGGGATGGGCGGAATTGAGGCCGATCAGGGCGACAGGCCCGACCCGACGGACGAACGGAAAGGGAAGGGGGCCCATCCAGGGGCTCCACCGGCCGATGGTGGCGTGCCAGTCACTGCTGACCAGTGCATCATGATTGCCAGGCACCACCGTGACCGGCATCGGCAGGCGTGACAGCCACCGTTCCGCCTGCGCGCATTCGTCAGGCAGGCCCAGATTGGTCAGGTCCCCGGTCAGGGCCAGCATATCGACGTTATGGGCCGCAATATCTTCCATGACACGTTGCAGGGCGGCCGTGCGGTGGATACGCCGCCTGCGTTGCCATGACAGGTAACTCAGCACCCGCTTGTTCAGGAGATCCCCCGCACGGATGCGCAATGTGTCGATTGCCAGATGCGGATCGGAGGCATGTGCAATTAGAATATCGGTCAAAAGGCACTTTCCCCTGGATGCGTCTGGATGCGCCAGAATGGCGGCTTTGCAGGCTTTGCGATGACCGGGACACGCCATCCCGACGCGATATATGTCGAGAATGGCGGGTTTTCCTGCCTTGCAATAAAAGGCAGATGGTTGCTTATGACCCGTACGTCAAATTTCTATACGATTGGGATCACCCGTGACACCACGCTTCGTCATTATCCATAATCCGCGCAGTCGGCGGAATCGAAGCGGGAATGAACATTACAGCATGATGGCCCGGCAGTCGCTGGGTGACAATTTCCTTACACCGCGGGCGCCTGACGAACTGGTGAATACCGTGGCCGACCTTGCCCGGCGCAATGTGCAATGCATCGTCGTGGATGGGGGGGACGGCACCCTGAGTCATGTACTCAGCGCGGTCCATCATTACTATCGTCCGGACAACCTTCCCGCAATCGCGATCCTGCCTTCGGGCAATACGAACCTGATCGCGGGCGACGTGGGATTCGGCCTGCGTGGGATGGAGGCGCTATCACGGCTCAACCACCTTGCGGCAGGGGGGGATATGCGGCGCAATATCCGTCGTCGCCGTGGTCTTGTCGTCAGTTGGAGCGATCCGCAACGCCTGCCTGTCGTGGGTATGTTTCACGGGGGGGGCGCATTCCGGCGTGGTATCGAACTGGCGCACCAGCCTGCGATCCTTGATCGGTATTCGCATGAAATGGCGGTGATTGTGACGCTTTGTTCCTCCATCGCGCACCTGCTCTCGCGCCGTTCCCGGCAGGAATGGCTGCATGGAGATCAGGTCGCCGTCACGGTGGAGGATATCCCAAGGCGTAATGGCGCGTGCTTTTTGTTCCTGGCGACGACATTGCAGAAATTGCCGCACGGTGTGTGGCCGTTCTGGCAGGGGCAGGGGCAGGGGCAGGGGCATGATTCGCATGGTGACGGTATCTGGTACCTTGATGTGGCAGGGGGCCCACCGCGCCTGACGGGGGCTGTGATGTCGCTGCTGCGTGGGCGCGTGCCGACGTGGCTGCGGCGTAATGCTGCGTATGACAGTGGTTGCGCACGGCGGATACGGCTGGAGATGAAGGAGGATTTCGTGCTTGATGGTGAAGTCATGGATTCCGGCCCCGATGGCGTGACCTATCTGTCGGCCACGCCTCCCATCGACTTTATCCAGGCATGAGGGAAAAATGATCCCACAACAGACATCCAGCCCCCCTGATGCTGGTGCTGCTGGCGAAATCGCGCATCTGCTGGTGTCCGAACTGATCCAGCCGGTCGCGCCTGATATTACATCCTTTGTTACCGCCATGATTGGCCCGTCGCGGCCGCTGGGGGTGCTGTTTTATGGTTCCGCCCTGCGACAGCCGGATATGGATGGGATACTGGATTTCTATATCATCGTCGAACATCTGTCCGATTGGCCCGCCGGGGGCTGGGCGCGTACGGCCAACCGGCTTTTACCACCCAATGTGGAATATCATGAACGGCTGGTGGATGGACGGATGGTGCGTGCGAAGGTCGCGATCCTGACGCTGGCGCAATTTCGGCAGATGACCGGGCGGGGAACGCTGGATACCACCATATGGGCGCGTTTCTGTCAGCCGGTGCGTCTGGTCTGGGTGCGCGATGCGGTGGCCGCCGATACCATCCTGGCCTGCCTGATTCGCGCCGTGGCGATGGCCGCGCGCTGGGCCATGGCGCTTGGTCCCCGGCGGGGGCAGCCCGAAGAGTTCTGGAACGCGCTGTTTTCAAATACCTATGGCGCGGAATTGCGTGTCGAAAATAACCGTAAACGCCCACGTGCCATCGTGCAGGGGCATGAGGTACGTTACCGCGCGCTGCTTGCCGCTGCGTGGCGTGCTGATGGGCTGTCTTTTATGGTGCAGGGCGATGTGCTTGTACCACAGGTGGATGAGGCCTGGCGCAGGGGAATGCTGGATGGCTGGTGGTTGCGCCAGAAAATGGGGCAGCCGCTGAATATCGCCCGCCTTGCAAAAGGAACGTTCACATTTTCCGGTGGCGCGCGTTACATCGCGTGGAAAATCAAGCGGCATTCCGGCATAGACCTGCCGCTGTCACCCTTTGCCGAACGTCACCCCCTGATCTGCCTGCCGCATCTGTTATGGTCGTTGCGACAGGCAGGGTTCTTCAGGCGGAAACAGGCGCGCGATTGATGCCCAGTTCCCCGGCCACGGCGGCGAAAACACTGACGGCCTGATCGACCTGTGCAGGCGTATGCGTCGCCATGACGGAGGTGCGCAGCAACGGATGCTGGTCCGGCGTCGCGGGGGGCAGGCTGAGGTTGACGTAAACCCCAAGGTCCAGCAGCCGGTTCCAGAACGTGACGGCCTGTTCCACATCATCAAGGATGACGGACACAACCGGGCTGGCCTGCGGCCCAGTCCGCAGGCCAGCGGCGTTCAGCCCAGCATGCAGGCGACGGGCATTGTCCATCAGTTGATGGCGCAGTTCCGGCCGGTTTTCCAGTTCATCAAGTGCCGCCATGGTTGCGGCGATAACTTCCGGCGGCAGGGAGGCGGTGAACATGTAAGGCCGCGAACACAGCCGGATCAGGTCCAGCCCGTCATGGTTGGAGACGCAGTAACCGCCGACGGTCCCAAGGCTCTTGGAAAAGGTGCCGACAACGAAATCAATGTCGTCTTCCACGCCGTCGGCTTCGGCCACGCCACGCCCATGTTCGCCCATGACGCCCACGGAATGTGCTTCGTCGGCCAGCAGCCATGCCCTGGTTTCACGCTTGACCTGTGCGAATTCCGCCATTGGCACGACATCGCCCATCATGGAATAGATCCCCTCCACCACGATAAGCTTGGCGCCGGGAGTACCATCAAGGCGACGCAGCCGCTTGCGCAGGTCATCGGCGTCGTTGTGGCGGAAACGGATGACCTGCGCATGGCCAAGGCGGCTGCCGTCATAGATGCTGGCATGGCTGTCAGCATCAAGCAGCAGGTAATCATCCTTGCCCGCCAGTGCGGAGATCGTGCCAAGGTTGGCCTGGTACCCTGTTGAGAACACCATGCAGTGGCGACGGCGGAAAAATGCCGCAAGCCGGGCTTCAAGCTGGCGATGCAGTCCCTGCGTGCCGTTCGCGATGCGCGATCCGGTCGTACCGACACCATATTTACGTGCGGCTTCGACGGCGGCTTCGATCGCGGCGGGTGACTGGCTGAGGCCAAGATAGTTGTTGGTGCCGAACAGCAGGGTTTCACGTCCCTCGATCAGCCCCACGGTGGAGGAAATCGGGCGTTCGATCACCACGTCAAACGGGTTGCGCCCACCCCCGGCTGTCACGGCGGAAAGCGAACGCGACAGCCCCTCATATTTCGAAAAAATGGACATGCGAATCAGGACGCCTGTTTGAGGGAAACGATACAGGCGGCCAGATCATCAATCGTGCGGATATCCGCCAGCCGGTCGAGGGGGACGGAGACGTCGAGCTTGTCCTCGATTTCCATGACGAAATTCATGACGGCCAGTGAATCGAAAGCCAGATCCTCGACGATCTTGCTGCCGCCATTGATATCACGGGGAACCTTGGGGTTCGCCAGCAGTGTCTGCACAATGATGGCCGAGACGTCCGCTACCGTTTCACTCATTATTACATCCTTATGGCATGACCCTGCCGGATATCACCGAAAAGGGGGTCAGCGTGTCGTTGCCAGAGTCCGGGGTTTTCCGGAACAGGGGGCCGCGCCAGATGGTGTCCCCCCATGAAGGAACCCCTTATGATTGAAAAGCGGTATTTTGACCAGTGCCGCTTTAACCTGTCAGCCACACATCCGTTCCCGCCACATGACGGGAACGGATATGGGCTCAGGCCACGGAAATGGTGGTGTCGATCGGTTTGAACGCCCCTGACAGCAGCATTGCCTTTGCCCGTGCGCGTGTCAGCTTGCCCGAAGACGTCTGCGGCAGGGTGTGGGGCGGCACAAGGATGACCGAAACATCGACGCCGTGCTGGCGCCGGAACAGGCTGGCGGTCTCATTGCGCAGGGTTTCGCGCGCTTCGGGGGTCGTGGCGCGGCACTGGACCAGGGCAACGATCTTTTCCCCTTCGCTTTCATCCACGGAAAAGACCGCGACGTCACGACTGCGCAGGGAGGCGATTTCCGTTTCGGCTGACCATTCCAGGTCCTGCGGCCAGATATTGCGGCCATTGATGATGATCAGGTCCTTGGCGCGGCCGGTGATGACCACTTGTCCGTCCAGCATATAGCCAAGGTCGCCTGTATTAAGCCACCCGTCGGCATCAACGACCTTGGCCGTTTCCTGCGGTTGACGGAAATAGCCCTGCATCAGGCTGGGGCCACGCACAAAGATTGTCCCAAGCTGCCGGTCCTTGACGACCTTGCCGTCGCTGTCGCGGATCTCAAGCTCGTGACCGGGCAGGACCTCCCCACAGATGACGAAGGTGCGCAACATCTGTGACGGGTCATTGGAAGGGGAGGCAATATCCTGCGTTTCCAGGATGCGCAGGTCGATCGTATCGGTCTGGATACCCGAACCAAGCGGGACGAAACTGATGGCAAGGGTTGTTTCCGCCATGCCATAGCTTGCGGTAAAGGCGCGACTGTCAAAGCCGGAGGCGGCGAAACGTTCTGCGAAATCCTCCAGGATGTGATAGCGGATCATGTCACCGCCAATGCCCGCCACCCGCCAGCACGACAGGTCGAGTGAGATGGAGGTCGCCCGCCGCGCGCACAGTTCGTAACCAAAGGACGGGCTGTAGGAAATCGTGCCGCGATTACGGCTGATCAGGTCCAGCCAGACATGGGGGCGACGTGCGAATTCACGTGTCGGCAGCAGGTCAACGCTCAACTGGCACGTCATGGGGGTCAGAAAGAACCCGACCAGCCCCATGTCATGATAGAGGGGCAGCCATGAAACACAGCGGTCCCCGGTTTCACGCACTTTCAGGCCATTCAGCGCGATGGCATGCGCATTTGCCATGCCAGAACGCTGCGTGACCGCGATCCCCATGGGAAAGCGTGTGCTGCCCGATGAAAACTGCAGGTAGGAAATATCGTCAGCCCTGACTTCTGGCAGGTCGGTCACGGTGATCGGCGTGGCCAGCAGATCCTCGGGGACACCGGCGAAACGCAGGTCTAACCCTTCGACCAGCTCGTCCTTCCACGATGCGATGATGGAGGCGATGACCAGAGCGGATGCATCCGCGCTTGCCACCATACCACGCAGGGTTGCGACATACCCTTCGCGCCCGCCAAATGCCACGGGCAACGGCAGCGGGGCCGGGATCAGGCCGGCATACTGGCAACCAAAGAAGATGCGTGCGAAATCCCCATCGCTTTCCGCAACGATTGCAACCCGGTCCCCCGGCCGCAGTCCCAGCGACAAAAGGCGCTGTGCGACCTGGCGGGACTGCTCGCGCAAGGTGCGGTAAGGAAGTGCCTCTAGCAGTTCACCCCGGCCCGAGTAGATATTGAAACCGCTTTCGCCTTCCGCGGCGTAATCAAGCGCCTGCAGGAAGGTATCGAAATCGCCGTAGCGTCGCAGCTGGCCAGAATCTGTAGGGGTCGGGAGACGTGTCATTTCCGGTAATGTGACTTCCACGGGCAGAACTTGGAATGAAGAAAACGCGGTCATCAATCATTTGCCCTTAGAAAGTCAATGATTGAATTCGCAGCAGTCGCGGCGCTCGGTCCCGGTACGGCATGGCCGAACGTGTCATGTATATATGATTTCTGCCGGTCTAGGAATTGGGTCTGCATTGTAAACGCCCTGTCGATTTCATGGTCCAGGTCCGTGACTGAATGGATCACGTTCCCCAGCGACCAGCTCGTATAGTTCGGGTTGTCACGCCACTGGGTCGCATGGGCATCAACGAACAGGCATGGGCGTGGCGTGGTCAGGAACTCTGCAACCTGACTGCTGACGTCACCCATATATAGGTCAGACCCCATGGTATAGGTCATGTCGATGCTTTTCTCGCTACCAGGATCAAACAACATATGCCCGCAGTTTCGGTAGGGATGGAACAGCCGTTGTGCCTGGGTACGGTGGCTGTCGAACAACCTGTAGTGCGGAGCGAAAACCAGATTGTATTTCTGCTGTCGCGCAAAATAATCGAGTATCTGAATGCCGAATTTCGGGAATGATGACAAGTGGCGACTGAAATGCGGGTTATACAGGATGGTCGGGCGGTCATTCTGGAACAGTCGAGCACGATGAATATTCATGCGCTGCACCAGGTCGAATTTTGCATAAATTCCATTTCTGTAATGGCCAGGACGCAGGCTTCCCTGTGCCATAAGGCGTTGCTCCACCTTGTCGCCCGCCATCAGGATATAGTCGAAGTGTCGGACATCCTTGGCAAAACCAACGGCCCGGTCCCCCGCGCCATGGCGCGTCCAGACAAGTTTCGGCTCTCGCACGCCCATACGGCGCAGATAAAGGCTGGTGCGTTCAGGCACAACAATGGCCTGAAACCTTCGGAAATATTCTTTGTTTAAAAACAGCGCCAGTATCTTGTCTGTTGGCTGGGGGCCGCGTCTGTCGATCATGCGCCCAATAAAAGGGGGGAGCTTCAGAAGGTCATATTGTACCCGCGCCTCTGGATAAAAGCTTGCAAGATACTGCAGGTGTGCTTCGCGCGTTTTGGTCAGGCTTGCCAGATGGACTTCGATATCAGGGTGCCGGGCTGCCATTTCCATCGCAATGGGAAGGGAGTGGAACTCCTGATGCGGATGTCCGATATATGGGAAAATAACGCGCTGCACGTTTCAATCCAGACCGTTTCTGTCACTGTGATGTGGGGTGATACAGGATGCGAAGTGCCCTACGTATGAAGACAGGACTTCGCAAAGACAAGTTCCGGGGGGGGGCTTATTCCCATCGTGATCCTTTCAGGTAAGTCAGGCCGTGTGGTCGTCATCACCTAAAAACTGCCAACCAGCATAAGGCGGCCTGACGATCACCTGACGATTGACGGGCATGCGGTTGATGGTGAGTGAGG
>NZ_BANE01000074.1 GCF_000964405.1 Novacetimonas hansenii JCM 7643 | reverse complement strand
AAAAAAAGGCGGCACCCAAAAACTTTTCCTGTTTTTTATCAATGCGTTGTTTTCAAACACTCTCCCAGCAGATCAGGGGCAGGAAGCGCGCTTCCTGCCCCTGATCTGCCTGCCATGGCGGCCCCATACGCGTGGCAATGACGGGTGGGGCTACGCCCTATCGGCACACATGGCGGTTACCATCCGCCCCGATATAGGTGCCCGTCTGGGGATCAAAACACGCATTCGCGGCGCAACTGCTGCGCGCGGGGGTGATGTCAGGGTGGACTGTTGCCCCGATGGCGTTGGCCTCCCGCGCGGCATGACCGCACAGCGACGTATCCGCAGGGGCGGAAGGGTCGTTCACCAGCACAGGTTCCGCAGCCCCCGTCGCGGCAACCGCAGGCGGTGGCAGGGCCACAGGTGTCGCACGCTGGTGTGGCGCACAGGCCGACAGACCCGATGCCATCCCCACCAGCACTGCCATTGCCATTGCCATTGCCACACGCGACATCACGCGCCGTTCCATATTCACACCATGCCTTGCCACTGTTTTTTCCTTCATTGTTACAGGTCCAGCCGCCCCTGTTCGCTGTGGGCCGCACGTTCGACCCGCGCCGCCACGTCCCCATCGGCAAAGGTCATGATGACCTGCGCGCCCGCTTTCACCTCTGCGGCAAGTGTCAGCGGATGGCCCGCGCGGTCCTGCACCAGCACATAGCCACGTTCCAGCACCGCACGCGGCGACAGCGATTCCAGACGCCCGCCCTCCCCCTGCACGCGTGCGCGCCGTTCACGCAGCAACGCCAGCAGGGCCGGGGCCGAAGGACGCAGCGCCGTCACCCGGCCCCGGCGGTCGCGCAGATATTGCGGCCCCCCACGCGCCAGTGCCGCCGACGCCAGCGTCAGGCCGGAACGTTTCAGCGCAATGATGGTGCCGGGCGTGGGCAAGCGGTCACATGCCGCCTGCAAGCGCGCGCGACGACGTTCCAGCAGTGCGGGCAACGCCATGTCGAGGCGATACCCCCGGTCGTCAAGCCGTATGCGCGCGGTTTCCAGCAACGATGGCAGGTCAGGCAGCCCCGCCGCCGCCCGCCCCAGTCGCGCCCGCCCAAGCTGCAGCACACGCCCCAGCCCGTTCGACAGCCGCGCCATGCGGTGGGCAAGGTCCGCCTCCAGCTCCGTACGCACGGGCACCGCCATTTCCGCCGCCGCCGTGGGGGTGGGCGCGCGGCGATCTGACACAAAATCAATCAGGGTCGTATCCGTCTCGTGCCCCACGGCGGAAATGACCGGAATCGTGCAGGCCGCCACCGCACGCAGCACGGATTCGTCATTGAAGGCCATCAGATCCTCCAGCGAACCACCACCACGCGCCACGATCAGCACATCGGGCCGCGCAATCCCCGTGCGCCCGTCGATCCGGTCAAACCCCGCCACCGCTTCGGCAATGCGTTCGGCCGCGCCCTCGCCCTGCACCGGGACAGGCCAGACCAGCAGGTCACGCGGAAAACGCCGGGCCACCGTGGTGCGGATGTCATGCAGCACCGCCCCCTGTGCCGAAGTCACGACCCCGATGACACGTGGCAGGAACGGAATCCGCTGCTTGCGCTCCGCATCGAACACGCCTTCCTGCGCAAGGCGCAGGCGCAGCTTCTCGATCCGGGCCAGCAATGCGCCCTCCCCCGCATATTCCAGACGGTCAATCACCATCTGGTAGGAAGAACGCTCGCCATAAGAGGAGATCTTGCCCGTGGCGATGACCTCCACGCCATTTTCAGGCTTCAGCCCAAGGCGGGAAACACTGCCGCGCCAGACGACGGAAGACAGCTTCCCTTTCTCATCCTTGAGGGAAAAATAAAGGTGACCGGATGAATATCGCTTGAATTCCGTAATTTCGCCGCGCACACGGATACGTCCAAACGTACCTTCAAGCGTGCTGCGGATCGCGCCCGAAATTTCGGATACGGAATATTCCGCGATATTCGTGGCGCCCGGCGCGCCGGATGGGAAGCTGGGTTCATGCATGACCCGAAGTTATGATAGAGACGCGCGTCCCGAAAGGGCGGATTGCAAACAGGAGAATTGATTCATGCGGGTGCTGCTGGTCGGATCGGGGGGGCGTGAACATGCCATGGCGGCGGCGATCGCGCGTTCGCCCCTGCTGGAGGCGCTGTTCATTGCACCGGGCAACCCCGGCACGGCCGCGCTGGGGACCAATTGCGCCATCCGCGCCGATGATGTGGCGGGCCTGATCAAACTTGCGCGCGATGAACGCATCGACCTTGTGGTGCCCGGACCGGAGGCCCCGCTGGTGGCGGGATTGGCCGATGCCTGCGCACAGGCCGGGATTGCCTGCGCCGGGCCATCGCGCGCGGCGGCGGAGCTTGAGGGCAGCAAGACCTTTACCAAGGAAATCTGTGACGCGGCGGCCATCCCCACCGCGCGCTGGGCACGGTTTGATACCGCGGCCGACGCACTGGCGCATGTGCGTGCCACCGGTGCACCGATCGTGGTCAAGGCCGATGGCCTGGCGGCGGGCAAGGGCGTGATCGTGGCCCAGAACGTGGAAGAAGCCGAAACCGCCATCAAAGACCTGATGACCGACGCCACGATGGGTGACGCCGGGCGCACGGTGGTGATCGAAGAATGCCTGGTGGGCGACGAGGTCTCGCTTTTTGCCTTCTGCGCGGGGGAACAGGCGGTACTGATCGGCGCGGCACAGGACCACAAGCGCATTGGCGATGGCGATACCGGCCCCAACACCGGCGGCATGGGCGCGGTTTCCCCCCCCGCAGGATTCGACCGCGCGCGACAGGAAGCGGCACTCGATACGATGGTGCGTCCCATGCTGCGCGAGATGGCGCGACGTGGCACACCGTTCCACGGCATCATCTTCGCCGGGCTTATGCTGACACCGCAGGGTGAGAAACTGATCGAATATAATGTCCGCCTTGGCGACCCGGAGGCGCAGGCCCTTCTGATCCGGCTGCAAAGCGATCTGCTCGCCGCGCTTGCCGCCGTGGCGAAGGGCGATCTTGCAGGCACGGATATCCGCTTTTCGGGACAGGCCTCCATCAGTGTGGTGATGGCCGCACGCGGCTATCCCGGCAGGCCAGTGACCGGCGGCGTGATCGCGGGCATCGACGATGCACAAGACCTGCCCGGTGTGCAGGTGTTCCAGGCAGGCACAAAGCTTGATGCCGATCATCACCTGGTCGCGGCGGGTGGCCGCGTGCTTGCGGTCTGCGCCACAGGCGACACGCTGGCACAGGCCCGCACCCGGGCCTATGCCGGGGTGGGTGCGATCCGTTGGGACGATGCCATCTGGCGTCACGATATCGGCATGCGCGCGCTGGAGCACACCGCACGCGACTGAACATTGCCCCCCGGCCCGCATTCCACACGGGCCTGCGACGGGGGATGTCCCCCCGCCCCCCACGCACGATCCGGCCCGCCGGACACCGCGCAAGACAGCGACATGCCATGCCCCGCGACACCAAGATACTGACCGAAGGAGAGGGCCTGCACGGTGCGGCCCGGATACAGGCGATGTGTGCGGTCGCACTGTCGGTCCTGCTGGCGCTGCTGGATTACGCGATCGCCAACGTCGCGCTGCCGACCATCGGGGGGGACCTGCATGTTTCCGCCGCGTCGGCGGTGTGGATCATCAATTCCTACCAGCTCGCCAGTGTCATCGCCCTTCTGCCCACGGCGGCACTGGGCGCGCGGATCGGGTTCGGACGCCTGTGCCAGATCGGGCTGGTGTTGTTCATCGTCTCCTCCCTGTTCTGCGGGCTGTCGCATTCGCTGCTGGCGCTGTCGCTGGCGCGCGCGGTGCAGGGTGTGGGCGGGGCATGTATCATGAGCGTCAGCATCGCGCTGATCCGCTTCATCTATCCCCATGCGATCATCGGGCGCGGCATCGCGCTCAATGGCGTGATGGTCGCACTTGGCGTGGGGGCGGGGCCAACGGTGGCATCCATCATCCTGTCGGTCGCCACATGGCCGTGGCTGTTTTTCATCAACATCCCGCTGGGCCTTGCGGCCCTGGTGCTGGCGCTGATGTCCCTGCCACGCACGCCGCTGCAACATGGCGCATTCGACGGGCTCAGTGCGCTGCTCAATGCGTTCGCGTTTGGCGCGCTCATCATGGCAGGCGATTCCATCGCACACCATGCCAGCAGCCTGCAGGTCTATGCCTTCGCGATAACCGGCATCGTATCGGGCTGGCTTCTGGTGCGGCGGCAGAAGGGACGCGCCCACCCGATGTTCCCGATCGACATGTTGCAGGTCGCGGCATTCCGCACCGGGGCCTGCATCGGGTTCCTCGCTTTCGTGTCGTCCAACCTGTTCATGGTGTCCTTTCCCTTCACATTGCAGAACCTGTTCCATGCGCCGCCATCGGTGGTCGGGCTGCTGATGACGCCGTGGCCGGTGGGAATCATGCTTGTCGCGCCGGTCATCAGCCGACTGAGCGACCGGGTCCCGGCCACGATCCTGTCGTCGGTGGGGCTGTTCACTACGTCGATGGGATTCCTTGCCCTTTATCTGCTCCCTGCGGAGCCACACTGGTATGACATCGTATGGCGCGTCGGGCTGGCGGGAATGGGGTTTGGCATATTCCAACCCCCCAACAACCGTATCATGATGGTCACAGCCCCCGCCGGACGGTCCGGCAGTGCAAGTGGAATGGTCCAGGTTTCGCGCCAGTGCGGACAGGCGACGGGCGCGATGCTTGTGGCGATGACGTTCGGGCTGATCGCCATGCGGCCGTCGATACGCTGCCTGGAATTCGCATCCGTCATCGCCTTTCTTGGCATGCTGCTCAGCGCATCACGGCTGTTTTCGGGCGGTCGGGAACAGGCCTGACCAACCGGCGTGGAACCAGCCCTCCTGCAAGGCAGCCTGGGCATAAACCCTGTCGGCCCCTTAAAATTTTCTGGTGAAGATCGTTTGAAAACAGGACGTCGATAAGAAATTAAAAATTCCTGCCGTTAGCGTGTCTTTTGAACATTCACCAAAAGCGCTTACCACCCCGGCGGGTCATGGCCCCCCACTTTTCAAACAGCCAATTATTTAAGGGGCTGTTTGAAAAATCATACCTGATAACATCCTGAAATCATAAAGGTTTTTGGTGAAGCTTTTTCC
>NZ_BANE01000075.1 GCF_000964405.1 Novacetimonas hansenii JCM 7643 | reverse complement strand
GGTGCAGGGAGCACGCTCCCTGCCGGGTCCGGGCAGCGCCCGGAGGGGGCGTCTGTTATAAATACAGCATTCAGGGGCTTCGCCCCCGAACCCCCACCAAAGGGTATT
>NZ_BANE01000076.1 GCF_000964405.1 Novacetimonas hansenii JCM 7643 | reverse complement strand
CGTTCGTAAAAGGTGTGTTTCCAACAGCGAGCATTCCCCTTCCCCCCCCCCCCATAGTAAACATTTTTCTGCCGGGAATAGGGCGGACGGTTTCGGTGTAGCTTTCAGAGTCAGAGGGCTGCGTAGATTTTCGTGACGGGTTGAGAGGGTGGGAGAGAGTTGCCTGTCCGCCCGTCATGGAGTTTTCGCCATGGTGACCACTATTCCCAAAATCAGCCTGAGTTCGTCCCGTGACATCCCCTTCAACCGGCTAGTGCTGTCCCAGTCCAACGTGCGGCGTGTGAAGTCCGGCCTGTCGATTGAGGAACTGGCCCGCGACATCGAACGCCGCGGGCTGCTGCAGAGCCTGAATGTCCGTCCCGTCCTTGACGGCGAAGGGGCCGAGACCGGTACCTATGAAGTGCCTGCTGGCGGACGACGCTTTCGGGCGCTTGAACTGCTGGTGAAGCAGAAGAGGCTGGCGAAGACGGCGCCCGTGCCATGCGTCGTGCGCGAGGTTGGGTCGGCCATTCTCGCCGAGGATGATTCCCTGGCCGAGAACGTCCAGCGTCTGGCCTTGCATCCGCTGGACCAGTTCCGCGCCTTCCGTGACATGCTGGAGAAGGGCATGTCCGAGGAGGAAATCGCCGCAGCGTTCTTCGTCGCACCGGCCGTGGTCAAACAGCGCCTGCGGCTGATGACGGTCTCCGACAAACTGCTCGATATCTACGAGCAGGACCGAATGCGCCTGGAACAGCTGATGGCCTTTTCCATCAGCGATGATCATGCCCGCCAGGAACAGGTCTGGGACATCGTATCCCAGAGCCATAACAGTGAACCCTATGTCATCCGCCGCATGCTGACAGAAAAGACCGTGCGGGCCTCGGATCGTCGCGTACGCTTTGTCGGACTGGACGCCTATCTCGCGGCCGGTGGTCCTATCATGCGCGACCTGTTCGAAGCCGATGATGGTGGCTGGCTTCAGGATCCGGCTATTCTGGATCGGCTGGTCATGGAAAAACTGCATGCAGCCGCAGAGGATATCCGCGCCGAGGGCTGGAAATGGGTCGAGACGGCCCTGTCTTTCCCATGGGGCCACACACGGCAATTCGCGGAAATCGACGGCACGGAAGTACCGCTGACCGATGAAGAGACAGCCCGTCTCGAAGCCCTGCATACCGAGCAGGAAACCATCGAGGCGGAATACGCCCGGGCCGACGAATACCCCGATGAGGTGGATGCAAGACTGGGTGAGATCGAGCAGGCCATTCTTGCCCTGGAAGAACGGCCTCTGGCGTTCGATCCCGCTGACATGGCGCGGGCGGGGGCCTTCGTCAGCCTCGACAGTGATGGCACATTGCAGGTGGAGCGAGGCTTCGTGCTACCCGAGGACATGCCAGCCGAGCCCGAAGAGACCGGTAATGCCGATGGTTCGGATGAATACGATCACCCCGCATATGATGGGCGGGATGAACGTATTGCTGGTTATGGTGGCGATGCGAGCGGAGAGGGCGACGGTATCGCTCCCGCCGTCGAGCCTGAGGAGGAAGACGGGATCAAACCACTGCCTGACCGGCTTCTCACCGAACTGACGGCCTGGCGCACGCTGGCCCTGCGGGACGCGTTTGCCAGCAACCCGCACATTGCCCTGACCGAACTGCTGCATACGCTGGTGCGTGATGTGTACTGGCAGACACCGGGGACCGACTGCCTGGAAGCCTATGTCCGGGAAATCTCCCTGCCGGTCCATTCGCCCGACATGCCGGGCAGCCTTCCAGCCCATGCGCTGCGCCAGCGCAACGAGGGCTGGAAGCACGACCTGCCCGATGACGAGGATGCGCTGTGGCGCTGGATCGACGGGCTGGATGACGCCAGTCGCATGGCGCTGCTGGCCCATTGCCTGTCCTTCGGCATCAACGCGCTTTACGAGCGCATGCCCGCCTATGGCGCGGTGTCCCAGCGCAGCGTCACGGAGCGCCTCAAGCGGGCCGATCGACTGGCGTCGGCCCTTAGCCTCGATATGGTCGAGGCGGGCTGGCAGCCCACGGTCGAGAATTATCTCGGCCGGGTGACCAAGGCGCGCATCCTGCTACGCCTCGATCGGCTGGCCGCAACGGCGTTCCAGAACTTTCTTCC
>NZ_BANE01000077.1 GCF_000964405.1 Novacetimonas hansenii JCM 7643 | reverse complement strand
CGGGCCATAGGCGTTCATGACGGCGCCTTCGACCATTCCACCCACCAGCCCGCCGACAAGTCCCCCCACAAACGCATCACCCGCGCCCCTGTGGGCCTGTGCCATGGATGGGGCAGCAAACAGCATCCCCCCCACCACCGGCACAACCATCATTATCCGCATAAAACCGCGCATGCCCCTGAAACTCCCTTGACCCATGCCGTCGGGGGACGACCGTGGGAACAGGTAACATCGCGGTCATGGCGATTTGCAGGCACGTCCCGCCCCTTTCGCGCCATAAACCCGCGCGGGCGCGTCTCCCTGCCCCCTCGCGCATGGGGGCATCGGGAAAATATCCGGAAAAAGCAGCCGTTATAAACCGCCAGTCCTTATCGGACAGGCAGATTGTCCAGACGAGCCAGAAACCCGCCCTCAGGGGTTGGCGGCCCGGACTTCCTTCAGGCCGGAGGGCACATCGAACGTGGTGGAATCCTGTGGCGCGGTATCTATGGTGGTGGCCTGGACCATCACCTTGCCATCGCGCACGACCTGCAGCATGACACCATCATCGGTATAGCAGATCTCGCTTTGGCGCTGGTCGGTATCGCTGGTCTGCCACAGGGTACAGGCATGGCCTGCCACCGTCGCGCTGCCGGTACGCAGCCATGTCCCTTCCGCCCGGCGTGACGGATCGACAGAGGCCGCACCCGGCGCGGGAACAATGGTCCTGATCCGCCGGTCCGGGTCGATCACCGTCAGCGTCTTCGCCCGGTAATCGGTAATCATATAGGTATCGGTATTGCCCGGGTCGATACGTTGCGTCATCCGTGCCTCTGACCAGCGCATGCGCTGTTTGAGCGACATCTGCGATGCATGAGGCGGATAGATCGTATAGGTCACGTCCACATCGTGCTGTGGGGTGACAAAGGGACTTTGCGCCGTGGTATCGGTGGTATCGGCGGCATGCACGCCACCAGCAGGCAGGGTTGCCAGCACACCTGCCACCGCACTGGCGAGGCAGGCGCGCATGACGGGTCCGAAACGGCGTGTCGCTGATGTCATGTTCATTTCTTTTCCCCTCCCTTCGGGGTGCCGGGCGGTGGTGGCGGGTCAATGCGACGGTAATTCGCAGGGGGCTGGAACATATCGAGGGCAATGGGCCCGTACACTACATGCACGGCCTCGATCCGTCCCTTCAGCCCATCGCCATCGACCCCGACCTCACGCAGGATCACGCCGTCCTCCGTCACGCAGGCGACGGCGGTACCCTGGTCGGTGCGCACGTCCCATTCGGTGCATGCCACCCCCGCGATACTGGATGTGCCCTTGCGCGAAAATGACATGGACAGGTCCAGCAGGAACGGGTTGCTGATACCATAACGGGCATCCAGCTGACTGTAGATCTTCTGCGTGTTGATGATGATCGTGACCTGGCGGGTCATACGATTGAGGACCGTCTCCCCCATTCCCTGCGGGCTGTCGATTCGCATCAGGCCGCCATTCTGGGCGAACCATGTTCGCACCCGCTTGGGTTCGGGCATGCCATCAGGCTGCACGTCGTAATCGACCTGCACGTCGCGCGTGGGTGTCAGGGGGGGATGTTCGCCCACGGGGGGGATGGTGGCGTCCTGCGGCGGGGCCGTGCCCTGCGCCTGCGCCAGGCCACGGCCCATGCCCGATACCAGCAGCGCCGACAGCAGCGCCAGACGCCACGCCACCGCGCGACGTGGGGCGGCAGGCGCTTTATCATGCATAAACACTGCTTCCGTCATGGTTTTCCCCCATCGTGATGTCGCGCTGACCCAACCCCGCAGGACGGGCCGTGTCAACCTCCGGCACGGATTGCATGCATGGCTGCCGCGATTTCGGGACCATGATCGACACCGGGCCATGACGCCTGCATTGCAATGGCATGGCCAAGCTGGCGCTTGTAGTGCGCTGCCGGAATCTCCAGCCCGCCAAACGTCGCGAGGTGGGATGTGCCGAACTGCGTGTCAAGCAACCCGTATCCCCCCACCCGCAACCGCGCCACAAGATGCACCAGCGCAACCTTGGAGGCATCGCGTTCACGGCTGAACATGCTTTCACCAAAGAACGCACCCCCGATGGACACGCCATACAGGCCACCGACCATCCGCCCGTCGCGCCATGCCTCCACGCTGTGGGCATATCCCATGTCATGCAGCGCGCAGAACAGGTCGATGATCCGCGTGTTGATCCATGTCTGTTCCCGCCCCGGTGCGGGTTGCGCGCATGCGATGATGGTGGCGCGGAAATCACGGTCCGAGACGACCTCGAACCGGCCGGACATGACCGTACGGTACAGCCTGCGCGGCACGTGAAACCCGTCAAGCGGCAAAACCCCACGCATCGGCGGGTCATACCATTCCAGTTCCGCCGACCCCGCGTCGGGCGCCATGGGGAACAGGCCGATGCAATAGGCACGGATCATCAGATCTGGCGTGATCTCCAGCACTTCCCCTTGACCCGTCATGATCTTCGGATAACCCTCCCGCTTGCACCGTAACCGGACCTCACGTCCCGCGTCATAGGGCCGGAGCCCGCTTGCGGACAAGCCGCCAATCGCCATTCTGTTAACAAGGGAAGACGTTTTACCATGGCCCCTCCTCGTCCCCGCCTGCTCCTTGGCCAGCGCCAGACGCCTGCCGTGATGGCGCGCCTGCAAAAGGATTTCACCCTGTTCGCCATCCCTGAAACGCAGATGACGCCAACGGAGCTTGTCACGGCGGCACGGGAATTCGCGCCAGAGGCCATCATGGTGTCCTCCCCCCTGCCAATACGCGCAGCAGACGTAGCACAGCTTCCGCCATCCGTGCGCGTCATCGCCACCGTCAGCGTGGGGACAGACCATCTCGACATTCCCGCCATCCTCGGACGCGGGATCGCGCTGAGCAATACGCCCGATGTCCTGACAGACTGTAATGCGGACCTTGCACTCATGCTGATCCTTGCGGCGTCGCGGCGGGCCGCGGAATATCGCGACCTGATGAAACAGGGCTGGGGACGTGGACTGGCGATGGATGAAATGCTGGGTGTTCGCGTGACGGGCAAGACGCTGGGCATCATCGGCATGGGGCGCATCGGGCGTGCGGTGGCGCAGCGCGCACGGGGGTTCGGCATGAAAATCCTGTATTCCAACCGTCGCCGCCTTGGCGCCGAAGACGAACATGGCGCGCAGTATTTCGCAACGCCGGAAGAAATGTTGCCCCATTGCGACATCCTGTCGCTTCATCTGCCGGCATCGGCGGCATCGGACGGCATGATCAACGCGCGGATGCTGGCGCTGTTGCCGCGCGGTGCGATTTTCGTCAATGCCGCACGCGGCGCGCTGGTGGATGAACAGGCATTGATCGCCGCCCTGCGTGATGGACAGATCGCGGCGGCGGGCCTGGATGTGTTCCGTAACGAACCCACCCCGGACCGGCGGCTGCTGGACCTGCCCAATGTCTTCGCGACACCACATGTCGGCAGCGCCACGATGGAAACCCGCACCGACATGGGCATGCTGGCGGTGGATAATATCGAGGCGGCATTGGCCAACCGGCCGCTGCCCACACCTGTTACAGCCTGAAGGACGGACGGATCATGGGTATCGCGGGTGTATTCCTCGCCTTCATGGCGGGAACCTATGTCACCGAAGTCATTTTCCCCCACATGTCGGGTTACTGCCGGACGCTGGAGGGATTTTACCTGGCGTTCGCGATGGTCGCGCTGGTGCTGGGCATCACGCGGCGCGATCGCACCCCAACCGTGCCGGATGCGGCGGGAAAATAATTCTCCCCTCCGGCGGTGACATGACGCACCGCCGGAGGGGGATGGAGATATCAGGCCTGCACGCCTGCCGCCGCCTGGGTTGCGACATGGGTGCGCATGTCCTGCGCGGTGCGCCGCACCTCCGGCCCGAATTCACGCTCCAGCCGACGGATGGTGAAATGGGCCTGCGCCACCGCACGGTAATGCGCAAGGAAGGCGGAATTGAGCGATGCGCCACACAGCGCGCCCGCCACCGGCATCATCTGCACCGCGAGCTTGCGCGACAGGCCAAGGCCGTAATGGGTCGCGACCTCGCTGATCAGCATGACGACCGGACGCCCCCGCAGCATCGCGCGGGCAGAGAAATATCCAAGCTCGCTTTCCTGATCGCGCGCGGCGAATGGAAACGCCCGTAATGCGAACACTTCGAGGCAGGCTGTCCGCGCCTCTGCCGTGGACAGGTCCTCGCCCTGTTCCCGGGCGATTCGCGCGATTTCGCGCATGATGGTCATGGTGGTGAACCCGACATCGGCCACCAGTCCCGGCAGTCCCGTAAAGCCGCCCACCGCGCCTGACACCGCCACCGCCGTGCGAACCGCCGGGTCGCGCCATTGCGACAGGGCGCCGGGTTCGGCACGGGCGTCCTCGGTCGGTTTCATGCCAAGGATGGCAGCATCAAACGCACGCGTGATCGCGGATTCCGCCACGGACTGGAGCTTTGCCTGAAAGGCCGGCGCCATGCCAAGGCTGCGCACACCCAGCCGCGCCGCCTGTCCCACCGCGCCGCCCATCAGGTCCGCAAGGCGGACAATCACGCCACGCCCGCTCTCCACACGCTCAAGTGCCTGCTGGAGTTCGGTCATCGACGTGCTGTCCAATGCCATCGGCGCCAACTCGCTTCCGGTACCTATACTCATTGCCATGCCCCTTTGCCTGATGGTGCCGTGTGGTCGCGCTGTCCATGCCCTGTCCACCGGCATCCCCGCCGCACATCGCCGTGCTGGGCCGGGACACCGGCGGGCGCATGCACGCTGACCGGTCTGCTGGTTTTGAACATCATACCATGCCTTTGGCAATTCGCCTGCCGCCGGGCGGCCCCGCGTAAAAAGCCGGGCCACCGTGCGACATCAACGCGCAAGGCGGGAAAATCGCCGCCCTGCACGCCGTTGCGCCACCCTTAACTACTCAAGCGGTACCACAATAAGGCCGGGGGGCGCACACCCGGCCCATCATGCCGCCCATCCCCCCATCCGGCACAGATGGGACCAGTGCGCATCCGACACCGGCACGACAGACAGGCGCGACTGCCGCACCAGCGCAAGGTCGGACAGAACGGGGTCTGCCTTGATCCGTGCCAGCGTGACAGGGGTGGGCATCGGTCCCACCGCACGCACATCGACACAGACCCATCCCCCCTGCGGGGCGGTCGGGTCGGGATAGGCCGCGCGCACGATTTCCACCACGCCCACGATTTCCCGCCCGACATTGGAGTGATAGAAAAATGCCAGGTCGCCCACAGCCATCGCCATCAGGTTCTTCTTTGCCTGATGGTTGCGCACCCCCGTCCAGGGTTCGACATTATTGGCAACCTGTTCATCCCATGAGAACGCATCAGGTTCCGATTTCACCAGCCAGTAGGCCATGCCCGTTTCATTCCACCCGCGCGCCATCACGAAAAACTGAACGGAACGGACGGATGACCACGCTCTCGAACAGGTCGGCCTTGGCATACGGGTCGCCCGCGGCAAAGCCTTCGGCGGCGGCACGGTCGGCCACCTCAATCAGCAGAAAACTGCCGCACGGACGGTTATCCGCATCAAGGATCGGCCCCCCCTGCACCAGTCGCTCGCGATAGGTTTCAAGATAGGCCAGATGGCGCGTGCGCGTGGCCTGGCGGGTTTCATGGGAGGCGGGTTTGTCAGTACAAATAATCGCGAACAGCATGTTTTTCTCCTCTTTGCACGGCCCCGCGCCTTGTCTGGACAGGACTGGCCGTGTCTTTTTTGACACGATAGTGTAGAGCAGGAAAACACAAGCACACGCACATGTGCCAAGAGACTGGTTTTTTGCGGATCCCTTCCCCTTATTGACGGGTGCCCCACGGCACGGATGGACTCAGACCTTGAACGCGACGCAGAGCCTTACCGCACGGACAGGCAACCTCTTTCATCGCTATGCCAATCCCGGCCGCTTCCTGCGGCTTGGCGCACGCCTGCAGCCATGGCTGACATGGCCCGCCCTTGTGCTGTCCATTGCCGGACTGGTGTGGGGGCTGTTCCTGTCACCCGCCGACTGGCAACAGGGGGACAGCGTGCGGATCATGTATGTCCATGTGCCCACCGCATGGCTGGCATCGTCCGGTTATATGGGGCTTGCCGTATGCTCGCTGCTCTCCCTCGTGTGGCGCCATCCGCTGGCGGACCTTGCGGCCGTGGAAATCGGGCCGGTGGGTGCGGCCATCACCGCCGTGTGCCTTGCGACCGGGTCCCTGTGGGGCAAGCCGATGTGGGGAACATGGTGGGTATGGGATGCACGGCTGACATCGGTGCTGGTCCTGTTTTTCCTCTATCTTGGCCATATTGCCCTGATTCGCGCGTTTGACGAACCACAACGTGGTTACCGCGCCGCCGCGATCCTGGGGCTGGCGGGGGCGATCGACCTGCCGATCATCAAATTCAGCGTGCAGTGGTGGAACACCCTGCACCAGCCAGACAGCATCACCGTAACCGGCGCCCCCACGATGTCCACCTCCATGCTATGGCCGCTTGCGGTCGTGACGCTGGGCTTTACGCTGGGATTCGGGGCCATCGTGCTGGCGCGCCTGCGGGCCGCCGTCATGGAAAGCCGCATCCGCACCGCCCTGGCCGCGAACCGGGGCCGACAGGACACCTCCACCGGTAACGCCACATGACCCATCTTCCTTATATCATCGCGGCCTATGGCCTGACGCTTGGCGTGGCCATCGTCCTTTCTGTCAACGCCGCACTGCGTCTGCGCCGGGCGCGGGCGCGCCTGGCTACGATCGAACGCCCCGGCCGCGCCGCCCGCACACCGGGACGCCCGGCATGACGCGCAAGACGCGCCGGCTGTGGCTGGTGGTTGCGTGCCTGATCGGACTGGGTTCGGCGGCCGCACTGACGCTGAATGCATTTTCGTCCAACATCGTCTTTTTCATGGCGCCATCGCAGGTGCATATGAAACCACCGCCAAAGGACCGGACCATCCGCCTTGGCGGCATGGTCGTCGCAGGCAGTGTGCGACAGGAAAAGGTGAAGGACACGCCCGTTGCGATCTTTGACGTCACCGACGGGCAGGACGCCGTAAGCGTGCGGTATGAAGGCATCCTGCCCGACCTGTTCCGCGAGGGGCAGTCCGTGGTGGCCGTGGGCACGATCAATCCTGATGGCACGATGCGCGCGACCGAAGTGCTCGCCAAGCATGATGAGACCTACATGCCCAAGGAAGTGGCCGAGGAACTGAAGCGCACCGGCAAATGGGACCCGCGTTACGGCAAGGCCCCCGATGCCGCAAGCTGGAACACCATGACCGCCAAGGACGCGCCCGCGAAGGCGTCCGACCCCACGCAGCACGGAAGCTGATTGCCGCAATGAATCCGGAACTTGGAAATTTTGCCCTGGCGCTGGCCTGCGGGATCGCCGCCGGGCAGGCCATCCTGCCCCTGATCGGCGCGCAACGCCGCGACCCGCGCCTGATGGCGCTTGCCCCCGCGCTGGCGGTGGGACAGATGCTGTGCCTTATCACGTCGTTCGCCTGCCTGATCCATGCGGCGATCACCAATGACTTCTCGGTCCAGAATGTCGCGGCCAACAGCGCGGTGGACAAGCCGCTGCTGTACAAGATCACCGGCGTATGGGGCAATCACGAGGGATCGGTCCTGTTGTGGGCGATGATCCTGTCAATCTGTGGCGGTGCGGTGGCGCTGTTCGGGCGTAACCTGCCCTCCGCCCTGCAGGCGCGCGTGATCGCGGTGCTTGGCGGGGTTGCGGCGGGGTTTGAACTGTTCTGCCTGCTGACCTCCAACCCGTTTGCCCGCGTCTGGCCCGCGCCAATGGATGGGCAGGGCATGAACCCGCTGTTGCAGGATCCCGGCCTCGCGTTCCATCCCCCCATTCTCTATACCGGTTATGTCGGGTTCGCCGTGCCGTTCGCCTTTGCCATCGCCGCCCTTATGGAAGGGCGCGTGGATGCGGCATGGGGGCGCTGGGTACGGCCATGGGCGGTCGCGGCATGGTGCTTCCTGACCTGCGGCATCGCGCTGGGGTCATGGTGGTCCTATTATGTGCTGGGCTGGGGTGGTTACTGGTTCTGGGACCCGGTGGAGAATGCTTCGCTTATCCCATGGCTGACGGGCACCGCGCTGGTGCATTCCGCCATTGTCGTGGAAAAGCGTGAGGGGTTGAAGATCTGGACGGTGCTGCTTGCGATCGGCACGTTCTCCTTCTCGCTGTCGGGCACGTTCCTCGTGCGTTCGGGCATTCTCAATTCCGTGCATGCCTTTGCCAATGATCCGGCGCGCGGCATCTTCATCCTTGGCCTGCTGGCGCTGGTCATCGGGGGGTCACTTCTGCTGTTCGCCATGCGTGCGCCGCAACTGACGACCGGCGGCCTGTTCGCCCCAGTGTCACGCGAGGGGCTGTTGGTTCTCAACAACATCCTGCTGTGTTCGATCTGCGCCGTGGTTCTGACGGGCACGATGTACCCGCCGTTCATGTCGCTCCTGTTCGGCAAGACGATTTCGGTGGGCAAGCCGTTTTTTGACGCGACCACCATCCCGCTTGCCATCCCGTTGATGGCGTTCATGGGCTTTGGCCCGATGATGCCGTGGAAACGCGCGCATATGTGGCCGGTGCTGCGTCGCCTGTGGTGGGCGGCGGCGCTGGCGCTGGTCGCGCTGGTGATCGCGGTGGTGCGCATGCGCGACATCCTGCCGATCCTTGCGACCGCGCTTGCGGTCTGGGTCATCGCCAGCAGCGCCACCGACATTGTCGAGCGCCTGCGCCTGTTCCGCCAGCCCCTGTCCGCCAGCCTGCTGCGCGCGCGCAGCCTGCCGCGCGCGGTGTTTGGCGCGGCGCTGGCGCATGCGGGTGTGGGGGTGACTGTCCTTGGCCTTGCCGGAATGTCACAGGCCAGCCACCGCATTGTCGAAGTACATATCGGCCAGACCGAGATGCTGGCCGGTGATGCCTGGACCCTGACGGACGTGCGTAATGCCAAGGGGCCGAATTACGACGCCATGATCGCCACGATCGAGGTACGTCACAATGGCCGCCTGATCACGACGCTGCACCCGGCCAAGCGGACCTTTGCCAGCCAGCACCAGACCACGACCGAGGTTGCGATCCATACCAACCTGATTTCCGATACCTATGGCGTGCTGGGCGACAAGCATGGCACGGATGCGAATCCAACTTATGTCCTGCGCCTGCACCACAACCCGCTGGCGCCGTGGATGTGGCTGGGTGGTCTGGTCATGGCCATTGGCGGCGCGCTGTCGCTGTCGGACCGCCGGATGCGTGTGGGCGCGCCGCGCCGGGCGCATGCGGCCAATATGGTGACACCGGCATGAACGACACCACGCCCTCCCCTTCCCCCACGCGGCGGCGGCTGCTGATGGCGACACCTCTTGTCCTTGCCGGGGCGACGGGGGTTGCCTTCTGGCGGATGCTGTCGGGCATGTCGCATGGGTCATTCGACCCGCATGACATCCATGCCCCTGTCCTGAACAAGCCGGTGCCGGATTTCACCCTGCCTGACCAGCCGCCGTCACAGGGATTTGGCGCCGCCGACCTGCGTGCGCTCAGGACACCGGTGCTGGTCAACTACTTCGCATCATGGTGCATCCCCTGTGTCGCGGAAATGCCGACCCTGAATACGCTGAAGGCGCAGGTGCCGATATGGGGCATCGCGTACAAGGACAAACCCGAACATGCTCTGGGCTTTGTGGAGCGCGCGGGCAATCCTTATGCCCGCATCGCCGCCGATCGCGACGGACTGGCGGCGATCGACTGGGGCGTGTCAGGGGTGCCGGAAACCTTCCTGATCGGGCCGGGGGGGATCATCCGCTGGCACTCCGCCTCCCCCATTACGGAGGAATTGATCCGCACGACCATCCTGCCCCTGGTGGATCGCCTGAAACAATGACAGTCCGTATCCTGCGACGCGCGCTGCTCGCGCTGACCCTGTGCCTTGCACTGCTGCCTCTGGTGGCTGGCGCCGTGGATGACCCGTCCGAAATGCTGCCCGACCCGGCACAGGAACAGCGTGCCGAGGCGATCGGCGCACAGTTGCGCTGTCTTGTCTGTCAAAACGAATCGATCGAGGACAGCAGCGCCGACCTGGCGCGTGACCTGCGTCATGTGGTGCGCGAACACGTGGCCAAGGGCGAAAGCAACAAGCAGGTCATGGACTGGATGGTTGAGCGTTATGGCAATTTCATCCGGCTGCGCCCCCCTTTGACCATCGGCACGCTGCTGTTGTGGCTGATGCCGGTCCTGGCGCTTCTGGTGGGGGTGATGGTGGCATTGCGTGCCTTCCGCCGCCCCAGAACGTCCGCCCCTCCGCCCCTGACCGACGCCGAGCGCGCACGGTTGGATGACCTGACCCGACCGCGCTGAGAAAATCATGATCTGGATTGGTATCTTCCTGCTCTGCGCAATCGCGCTGCTGCCCTGTCTCATTTCCCTGCGCAGGACGACATTGCTGCGTGATGAACGTGAAAGCGCCTTCGCCCTGCATCAGGCACAGATGGTCGAACTTGACCGTGACCTGGCCGAAGGGCTGATTGCACCGACCGAACGTGACAGCGCCCGCCTGGAAATCCAGCGTCGCCTGCTGGGTTCGGACAACATGGCCGTCCCTGCAGCACGAAAAGGATGCTCGACACTGGCGATTGCGGGGGGACTTCTGGCACTGCCTTTGTTGTCGGTGGGGCTTTACCTCACCTGTGGGCATCCCTCCATGCCTGCGATGCCGCTGGCCCCGCGCCTTGCGGCGGCGGAAAAAGCAGATCATCGCAATGACGACCTGATAAACCGCCTGCGCGACAGCCTGCAGCACATACCCGCCGACGACCCGAACCGTTTCCAGGGATATGTCCTGCTGGGACAGGCCGAGGCCGCGCGTGACCATTACGCCGCTGCCGCGCAGGCATGGCGTGAAGCCATCGCCGTCAGGTTCGAACCCGAACTGGCCGCCCGCGCGGCAGAGGCACAGACAATGGCGGATGGTGGCCATATCTCTGCCGAGACGGCAGACCTTTACCGTCGCGCGCTGGATGCGGCGCCAGCGGATGCGCCATGGCGCATGGCAGTGCAGCAGCGCATCGCCCAATCCGAACACCAGTAACCGGACAGGACCTACGGCCGATCGACATTCATGCCATCCAGATCATGGCTGCGGCGAGGTGAACAAAGCCAAGGAAATGGATGGTGCGTCGATCATATCGGGCGGCAAAGCGTCTGAAGTGCTTGAGGCGGTTGAAGCAGCCCTCGATACGATTACGCAGCTTGTAAGCTCTGGTATCATGCGGGTGCGATTGCAGGGAATGACAGCTTCTGCGCTCATCCGGGCGACAGGAGCACGTAATGCATTGCTGTCATAGGCTTGGTCGGCCATAACGGCC
>NZ_BANE01000078.1 GCF_000964405.1 Novacetimonas hansenii JCM 7643 | reverse complement strand
ATTGAGGGTCTGGCCACGCTGGGCGTATCCCGCATCGGACCACTTGCCTCCATTCCCCGTGCACCTTTGGCGCTGCGTTTCGGCCCAGAGGTGGCCCGCAGGCTGGATCAGGCTTTTGGACGCATGGGGGAAGCCATCGTGCCTGTCCGCCCGGTTGATCCAGTGGAAGTCAGCCGTAATTTTGCCGAACCCATCGGCGCGGCCGAGACTATCGCCAAATATATCGGCAAGCTGGTGCCGCTGCTCTGCCAGGGGCTGGACGAGCGTGGACAGGGCGTGCGCCGCCTCGATCTACTGCTGCATCGTGTCGACAGCCGCACCGAAGCGATCCGCGTGGCGACCGCCATGCCGGTACGCGACGTGAAGCGCCTGACGCGGCTGCTGTGCGAGAAGATCGAGACCATCGATCCGGGGTTCGGCATCGAGCGCATGGTGCTGATCGCCTCACTGGCCGAACCGATGGACCGGCGGCAGACCGTCTCCTCCCTGATCGCCGAGGAAGAGGCCGATGTGTCCGATCTGGTCGACACACTGGCCAACCGTGTCGGCATGCAGGCGCTGTATCGCTTCGCGCCAGTAGAAAGCGATTTGCCCGAACGCTCCTTCTGCCGCGTGCCCGCGCTTGCCCCCGAGGAGACGAAGGAGTGGCCCGAGCACTGGCCTCGCCCTACCCGGCTGCTGGCACGACCGGAACCGGTGCAGGCCATGGCGGAACTCCCGGACCAGCCGCCGCTGTTCTTCATCTGGCGGGGTGTACGACGGAAGGTGAAATGCGCTGACGGGCCGGAGCGCGTGTTTGGCGAATGGTGGAAGAACGACGCGGAACTGACCATCGCCCGGGACTATTTCCGGGTGGAGGATACGAGCGGCGAGCGGTTCTGGCTTTACCGGGCGGGTGATGGTGAGCACGGCGAGACCGGCTCGCAGGGCTGGTTTCTGCACGGGATTTTCGGATGAACACCCCGGTACCGTGCTATGCCGAACTGCAGGTCACAACCTATTTCTCGTTCCTGCGTGGAGCCTCGTCGCCCATTGAGTTATTCGAGCAGGCAAAGGCCCTTGGCATCGAGGCACTGAGCATCTGTGACCGCAACTCTCTGGCCGGAATGGTGCAGGCATACGGAGCCGCGAAGGCTACCGGTGTCCGGCTGGTTGTCGGCTGTCGCATCGACCTGGCCGATTTCCCAGCAGTGCTGGTCTATCCGACCGACCGCGCGGCCTACGGTCGCCTGTGCCGGCTGCTCACCATAGGCAAGGCACGAGCCGGCAAAGGGAAATGCCATCTGCTCTGGGAGGATCTGGTCGCCTGGGGCGAGGGCCTGATCATCGTCATGGTCCCTGACACGGCAGACGATGCCTGCGCTTTGCATCTGCGCAAACTGAAAGACGCCTTTGCCGACCGGGCCTATATGGCGCTGACCCTGCTGCGCCGTCCCAATGACCAGATGCGGCTCTACGAACTGGCCAACCTGGCGCAGCAGGCGCATGTGCCAACCGTTGTAACCAATGACGTGCTGTTCCATACCCATGACCGGCGCATCCTGCAGGACGTCGTCACCTGCATCCGGCATAACACGACCATCGACGAGGCCGGGTTCGTCCGCGAACGTCATGCGGACCGCTATCTCAAACCCCCGCAGGAAATGGCCCGGCTGTTCAGCCGTTATCCGGAAGCGGTGGCTCGCACCGTGCAGATCGTCGAGCGCTGTCACTTCTCTCTGGATGATCTGGCCTACCAGTATCCCGATGAAGTGTCCGTTCCCGGCCAGACGCCCCAGCAGGCATTGGAAGCGCTGACATGGGAGGCCGCAGCCCGCACCTATCCTGAAGGTATCCCGGACGAGGTTCGCAAAAGCCTGAACCATGAACTCGGCCTGATCGGGCGCATGGCCTACGCACCGTATTTCCTGACGGTGAACAGCATCGTCCGCTATGCCCGCAGCCAGGACATTCTCTGTCAGGGACGTGGATCGGCGGCCAATTCTGCCGTCTGTTACGTGCTCGGCATCACGGCCATTGATCCCGCGCGCAACTCCCTGCTGTTCGAGCGCTTCGTCTCCGAAGAGCGGGGCGAGCCGCCGGACATCGATGTCGATTTCGAGCATGCGCGACGTGAACAGGTCATCCAGTGGGTCTATGAGCATTACGGACGTGATCGGGCAGCACTGACGGCCGTGGTCATCCGCTATCGCGCCAAGGGAGCCTTGCGCGATGTCGGGAAGGTCATGGGGCTACCGGAAGACCTGATCCGCACACTCTCGGGCCAGATTCATGGTTGGGGCCGCACGCTGGACGATGACGCCCTGACTGACAGCGGTATTGATCTGTCCGATCGGCGCATCCGCCTGACTCTGGATCTCGCGCGGTGCCTGATCGGGACGCCCCGCCATCTGTCGCAACATCCCGGCGGCTTTGTGCTGACGCATGACCGGCTGGATGAACTGGTGCCGATCGAACCCGCTTCGATGGAGGCCCGCCAGATTATCGAGTGGGACAAGGATGATATCGACGTCCTGAAATTCATGAAGGTCGATATCCTGGCGCTTGGCATGCTGACCTGCATGAAAAAGGGGCTGGATCTGCTGGCGGAGCACAAGGGCCAGCATTTCACCCTCCAGACCCTCCCTGCCGAAGATCCCCGCACCTACGCCATGATCCGCAAGGCGGACACTATCGGCGTGTTCCAGATCGAGAGCCGGGCACAGATGTCCATGCTGCCACGGCTCAAACCGCGTGTGTTTTACGATCTCGTCATCGAGGTCGCGATTGTTCGACCTGGTCCCATACAGGGAGACATGGTCCACCCCTATCTCCGAAGGCGCGAAGGGATCGAGCCGGAAGACTATCCCACCCCGGAACTGGAAAAGGTTCTGAAAAAGACGCTTGGCATCCCGCTGTTTCAGGAACAGGCGATGCAGGTCGCCATGATCTGCGCCGGGTTTACAGCCGCCGAGGCCGATCAGTTGCGGCGGGCCATGGCGACGTTCAAGAACACTGGTACCGTCTCTCAGTTTCAGACACGCCTGATCAATGGCATGCGCGCCAACGGGTATGATGAGGAATTCGCTGAACGGATCTACCTGCAACTGGAGGGCTTCGGGTCTTACGGATTTCCTGAGAGCCATGCGGCCAGTTTCGCCATTCTGGCCTATTCGTCATCGTGGATGAAATGCACCCATCCGGACGTGTTTCTGGCCTCGCTTCTGAATTCCCAGCCTATGGGGTTCTATGCCCCGGCGCAACTTGTCCGCGATGCGCGGGAACATGGCGTGGAAATCCGGCCCGTTTGCGTCAATGCCTCGCGCTGGGACAGCACGCTGGAAGGACCGGAAAGCCCCAACGGGATGTTCGCCGTGCGACTGGGCATGAGCCTGGTGAAGGGACTGGCCAATGATGATGCGGCCCGGATTGTTGCCGCACGAGACTCCCGTCCCTTTACATCCATTGATGATCTGTGGCGTCGGGCGGGTGTGAAGGCGGCAGCCCTGACCCATCTGGCCGAGGCCGATGCGTTCCGGCCCTCGCTTGGGCTGGCCAGGCGCGAGGCGCTCTGGGCGATCAGGGTCCTGCGCGATGAACCGTTGCCGCTGTTCGCGGCAGCCCAGATCACGCGGGAAGCTGAAGAACCGGATGTATTGCTCCAGCCCATGCGCGATGGGGCCGAGGTGGTGCGGGATTACAACCGACTTGGCCTGACCCTTCGGGATCATCCGTTGACTTTTCTGCGTGAGGATCTTCAGGAAAGGGACATCATGTCCTGTCGGCAGGCACTGGCAGCGAAGGATGGGAAGCGTCTCACCGTGGCAGGGCTGGTGCTGGTCCGGCAGCGACCGGGCTCCGCCGAAGGCGTGGTGTTCATGACGCTGGAGGACGAAACGGCCAATATGAACGTCATCATCTGGCCAGACATGTTCGATGCGAACCGGCGCGTGGTACTGGGCGGGCAGATGCTGGCGGTAATGGGCATGCTGCAAAAGGAAGGTGAGGTCGTGCATCTGGTGGCGAAGGAGATCACCAACCTGTCTGGATTGCTGGCCGATGTCGGGAACCGGTCCCTGCATGAGGTCGGCAGGGCACAACAGGAAGCCAGATCTGAACGGATCACGGTGAAATCAAGAAACTTCCACTAGCCCCTGCGCTTACGTGATAATTCTGCTGGTCAACGATGTCGTCTTTCGCCCTCAAAGCAGAAAAATTCAGCAGAGCTTGCCTGATTTGTTTTTTTTGGTGACCGCTCAAAGTACAGTCACGTCGAAGGTTGTCGAGTTTCGCGGTTGTTTTCTGAGTGGTTGATGAAGCGCGTCGTGAGTAGCAGAACGCCATGAAATAACGCGAGCACTCCAAATGCTTCGGCAAAAGCCTCTGATGGGATATGAGACGGACCGGTTGTCGCGAGCCGCCATCCAAGGAATGTGGCGCACACCGTGGTCAACGTCGGCCCCCCGATCCTTTGCATGATGTTCAGCGCAGTCGTTGCCATGGGAATATCGTCCCGAGCGATCGACGCATACCCCGCGCTCATCGCCGGAATGCCCACGGCTCCTCCGCCACCACCGCGCAGAAGCAGGGCGACGCTGAGCAGGGCGGCATTCAGACCGTTATAGGCGAGCACAGCCAGAATCAGTGTTCCAACCAGCGAAAGCAGCGCGCCGCAACCGGTCAGATCGCGCGCGTCAAACCGGTCACTCAGACGACCAATGAGCGGATAGACGCACATCATTCCCAGGCCCAGCGGCGCCATGAGCAGGCCCGTCCGCTCGGGCGAGACACCGCAGGCGTGGATCAGCCATACGGGTAGAAGCATCTGACCAGCGAACGACACCCCGTTCGTCAGAAACATGATGATCGCCGACACCGAAAAGGCGGGCGCACGCAACAGGCGCAGGTCGATCAGCGCATCGTCGCCCTTGCGTCGCGCGGATCGGATATACAGGACGAACAGCACAAGGGATGCGCTCAGGGTCGCCTGCCCGTAAGGTCGGGCGATGTGATCCATGCCGTAGAGAAACAACACCAGGGCAGGCCCGAGCAGCCCGAGCCCTGTCAGATCGAGCGGACGGGCACGCGCGCCCTCTCTGTCGTCCGGGAGAAACAGGACGGCGAGGACAAAGGCCGCCAGCCCGACCGGCACATTGAGAAGAAAGATCCAGCGCCACGACGCGACGGAGAGGATGGCTCCCGCGACAACGGGTCCGAGAAGCGGCGCGAGCAGAACGGGTGCCGTCATCGCACTCGCAACCCTCGGCATCTGTCGGCCCGCCACACGGGCGACCGTCATCTGCGCCATGGGAGCAAGCAGGCCGCCAGCCATGCCTTGCAGCAGGCGGAACGCGATCAGGGACGGTGCCGACCATGCCAGCGCGCAGAAGCCTGATGTCAGCGTGAAAGCACCGAAGCACCATAAATAGACCGCTCGCCCCCCGAGGCGGCTTACGAGCCATCCGTTCAGCGGCAACGTCAGGGCGAGCGCCAGCAGATAACCGCTGACCACCCATTGAACGCTTGAAAACGGCGCGTGCAGGGTCCTAACGAGATCGGGGAGCGACACGTTGACGATCGTGGCGTCCAGTTGCGCCATGAAAGACCCGATCGCCGCGACGCTCACGATTTTCCAGGTTCCGGGAGGCAGTTGATCCGAGCCTTGGGCTGGCAACGACGTTCCGGCGTTCATGAATGATCTCGCCGGGAACCGCGAGACGCGCAGATGTCCGCCATTCGCTCACGCATCCAAGGCAATCGCCTCGCTGGTCGTCACGCGGCCAAGACGAGGAAAAATCTCCTCGCAGGCAAAGCGCTGCATCTCTTCGGTGAATGTGGACATAACATCCTCGGCGAGCACGACGTTGTATCCATGCTCATGAGCCCCCCTGGCGGTGGACTCCACGCCCAGATTGGTCGCGATTCCGCCCAGGACGATGGTGGTGATGCCGCGCCGCCGCAACTGAAGGTCGAGATCCGTGCCGTAGAAGGCACCCCATTGCCGTTTCGTGATACGCAGATCATTCGGTCCGGCGAGCCCGTCAACCAGTTCGGTCCAGTCGGGAGCAAAGCCTCCGGGCGGCGAAAAGGAGCGATCGACGACCGCATGCACCGCGTCCGCGAAATCGGGCGCGAACGCGACATTCACCAGAATGACGGGAGCACCGGCGGCCCGGAAACGCGCCGCGAGTTCTTTCGATCGTTCGACGATCGTGGCCCCCGGTATCGGGGCCAAAGGCAGTCCCGTGATTCCCTTCTGGAGATCGATCAGGACGAGGGCCGTCCGGGTGGGCGGAAGTGAAATCATGGCGTGAGCTTCCCTGTTGACGTTCGCGCGACCGTCCCGAAGCGTTGTCCAGACCGCACGGAACCGCTAGAAGTTGAGCAGATACTCAAACAGGAGCATTATTTGAGGATGGACTCAAATACGTCAAGAGCAAAACGGACATCTCTTCAGCCGCTACGCTCGGCCGGACGCCAGCGCGTCGAGGAACTGCTCGCGGCTGCGTCCGACCTTATGGCGGAACGCGGTTACGAGGCGACGACCATGGCGGAGATCGCCGCGCGCGCCGGGGCGAAGATCGGCTCGCTCTATCGCTTCTTTCCGAACAAGGAGGCTGTGGCGGACGCTCTGGTGCAGCGGCATATCGCCATTCTGGAAGACGAATACGCAGCACTTGCCAAACGTGCGGCCACGCTTTCGCCGGAAGCGTTGGCGGATATCCTGATCGAACTGCTTGTCACGCTTCATCCGCGTGTGAAATCGCTGTCCGCCCTGATGGAGGCGCGGACTGACAAGATGGAGATCCGCGACCGCGCGCGAGGTCATGCCGTGGCCGGAATTGCGGCGGCGCTGCGCGTGTGTGCGCCGGGACTGGATGAGGCGCTGGCGAAAGACATCGCGGCGGTCGTTCTGAACACCATGAAAGTCTTGCGCGGCATGCTCGCGAACGACGCGCCCACGACGTCGGGCGCGCCCGATGAGTTGCGGCGGATGAACCGACTTTATCTTTCCGACAGGCTGGCGCCGTTCCGGCGCGGTGCAGACAGCGCAACGGATGGAAAGACACGCTAAATGCGAACCGGAGACGAAGCCACACTTTCCCGGTGTGATGCGTCCTTCGACTGACGGCGCGAGAGATCGGCCGCACTTGCGAAGTGCGAGATGCGCAGCGGCGGCTTCCGCCTACATCCCGGTCATACAGGCGGTTGGGAGAGTTTCCCGAAAGCCGACATGAATCCATCCGACGCTCTGCCGGCAAAGGCGGATAGCGGATTTGCGCATGCATTCTACCCAGTCGAGGCTCGAATCTCACTAGGCGGGCCGGAACCAGATGAGAACTACGTCTACGCCATAGCCCTCTAAAGCCCCCTTTTGGGACTGAGTCGCCATCCATGGTGCCGTTACCTAACGGCTGTTTATGCCATAATCTGCCGATGGTCTGTTGACGTTGGATCAGCGGGACGAACGTTCAGTTTCAGGTTAGCGATCTGCACCCTACGTGTTTAGTCCCGGGATTTGATGGATTGGGTTGATGATGAATCGATCTGGTTCTGAAGTCCATATTTTGCAGATGTATTCATAGGGTGTGAGGCCTTTGAGTGTCTTGAGCCTTCGCCCGAAATTATACGCGGCGATGAAGTCATTGAGGTGCGTCCTCAACTGCTCATGGCTGTCGTAATGGAAGCGTTTGACCGTTGCTTCCTTGATCGTCCGGTTCATTCGCTCGACCTGACCATTGGTCCAGGGGTGATTGGGTTTTGTCAGGCGATGCTCGATCCCGTTAGCCTCGCAGATCATGTCGAAACGCATGGAACGTGACCATGCCGAGCCCCGGTTGCGGGGCTGTTCGGCGAACTGGATGCCGTTGTCCGTCAGGATAGTATGAACCTGATAAGGGACGATGCGCAGAAGATATTCGAGAAATTCCCAGGCTGTCCGTCTGTTGGCTTTGTCCACAAGCTGCGTTACCGCAAACTTGCTTGTGCGATCTATACCGACGAAAAGGTAAAGCTTTCCTTCGGCAGTCTGGACTTCGGCAATATCGAGGTGAAAGAACCCGATCGGATAGCGCTTGAAGTGCTGCCGTTTTGGCTTGTCTCCTTCGACATCAGGCAGGCGTGAAATCCCGTGACGCTGAAGACAGCGATGCAGGGCCGAGCGTGTCAGATGTGGAATGGTGGCCTGCAATGCGTAAAGGCAATCATCCAACGGCAGTAAGCTATGCCGACGGAAGGCCACGATCATCGCTTCGTCAGTCTCGGACAGAACCGTTGAGCGCGGCGCTTTGGGACCTGTCTTCTGATCCTCGACAGTCTGACGCTTCCGCCATTTCGCCACCGTTTTCGGGTTGATCCCGAACGCCTCGCTCAGCGCCGCGAGCGAAGCCTGCGATCGCTGTATTGCTGCTCGCACGGCGTGCGTGGTCGTGGCGCTCCCATGACGTATCTGTCCCATAATGCTTCCTTCCACTCGCGTGAAAATATCACACCATCAAACCCCGGGACTAAACATCTAGGCTAGCCGAGACGGATGGATTTGCAACAGACAGGTTCCAGCGCAAGCCGGGATATGGTGCCGTTAACCGTGTCTTCACCACCGCCAGAGGGCGAAGCGAGCAGATCGTCAGAAGAGAAGCTTCCTGAGATTGGCGTAGATCAGGGCCTTAGTCTCGGTTTCGTCCAATCCTAGCAAAGCGGCCAGTGGAGCGAGTGCCCGCCCCGCATCTGTAGGCTCAGCCGCACGATCCCCTACCTTAGTAAACGGACCGTCCGTTTCGGTCAGGAGACATTCACGCGGCAGGGATCGCAGAAATGCCGTTTTACCTTCCTTGGCGAGCATCTGTTCGTTGATCGAGAAATAGCACCCGAGATCGGCCGCACGGCGTGCTTCCGCTGCCGAGCCCGTGAACCAGTGTAGCACCACCTTCCCGCGATCGGACGGCATGTGAGCCTCGACCATATCGAGGACGATCTTCGCCGACCGTACGCTATGGACCGACAGGATCTTGTTACCGGCTTCGGCACAAGCTTCCAGTACGTGGGCGAAGACCTTCTTTTGCACGTCGAACGAGCTATAGTACCGAGGTCCCGCATCGAGGCCGACTTCGCCGACATAGCGCGTCTCGGGCAGCAACCTCTCCCATAAGCCTATCTCGGCTGCCCTTTCGCCCACAAGCTGAGGATGGAGGCCGAGGCCCGCGCGCACATATTTCGTCGCTCCCGTCACTTCCGCGTTCCGCCGCCACGCCTTAGGCGTCGTCGTCACCGTGAGGGTGAAGACGCCTGCGCGTTCGCAACGCTCGACCGCGCGCTCGAAATCTGGATACAGGTCGAGGTGACAATGGAAATCTACGAGATTGCTCATCCCCGCCCTCTACCTCGGACGCGTGCGAACGCCATCCAGCAATCGCCCGACTTCCTCCAGACCACGCGCGTAGACCCCTGCCATGCGGCCTTGGTCATCCAGATCATGGTCGTAGAGGGGGCCGGGTTTATGGATGAGGATCTTCGCCAGGTCGGGTCGGTCGCGGAGCCGCGCGATCGCCAACTGAAACGAGCGGACCTGTACGCCTTCTGCTTCCGCGCTGTTCAGCGGGCGCTGGCGCAGGTCCTCGAGGAAGTACCTCGTCGGATCGCCGTCCGGCATCGATGCCCGCCGGATGAGGCACGGAACGCAGTATCCGCAATGTCCTTGAGCATAGCCCGCCCACCGCAGTTTCGCGGGGGACGAACAGGAGATCGATTTGTCGGCGATCGTCATGAGGAACGGCTTGTCCGCGCAAGCGTCGACCATCTCGCCCTTGGTCATCGCCCAATAAGGGTTTGACAGTGACCCATCGATGCCGAGCGCGGCGATGATCTCGCGCCAGCGCGCCATATAGAATGGGTGTGTCGTTCGGGTACTAAGTGCCCCGAGACGTAGCGGATCGAGCGGTACGTTAAGCGCGATAAGGCCATTTTCGGGCACTTTGAGGTCGAATGGCCGACGCAGCGCCGTTCCGGCCGCAACACCGAAGGCGAAGAACAGAAACGATCGCGCCCTAGTCGACGTCTCCGATCCGACGCCTTCTGCCAAGTCATGCGCGAAGACCATCGGCAGCCTCACCCATTCGAAACGACGCTGCGGGAATTTCGCCTTGAGCGCCGCGTGGCAAAGATACTGCGCTTTGCTCCCCGCACCTTCGCCAGCATGGCTCACCAGCAGGGGCCGCTCATCGGCCGCGAGGCTATCGATGGCGCCGATCAAGCTATCGAGGCCGCCCGAGAAGAGGTTCACACCCCCGAGATCCGTATTGAGCAGCGGCGCGTCGCCACCGAGCCTTCCCTTGCCCACTGGCCGGGTGCGGAACTCAATCTCCCATCGGTCGCCGCTCAGGAAGCCTAATGCGCGGTCGATCACCGGTCGTGCCCTTTCCCACGCGGCGACGTCACTGACTGGCAACGAGATGCGTATCTCGCGGGTCCAGCCGTCCTGGGCTTCGGTCGCGCGAGCGATCCGCGTATCCGCCGCGTAGACGAGGGCGCCAAGCGCCAGCAGGTCGATGCCGATCTCATTGGGGACCAGATCGAACTTGCGCAGCTCATTGAGCGCCGTCTGTACCCCATAGGCCATCCCGCCTGCGTTCAGGAGCTGGACGTCGGATCGGACTTCGTCGATCCGCGTCAAGACAGTAGGGTCGTCCGTGGGTCCCAATTTGCCGACGAGGAGATGACGCTTCATCGTGCCGCCTCCGCATCGCCCATCGCTTGGAGGATCTGGAAGGCATCCTCGTAGACCGATGTCACGAAACCGTTGATCTGGTCGGGTGAAAGCGTCTGGATGTTACTACCGGAACGCGCCACTGCGTCGGTTACGCCGCGCTGGATGAAATCGTGCAGCATATCCTCGACCTTCTGGGCTGCCGCCGGGTTCGCGGGCAAGGCCACCGCCTTGGTCCCGATGTCATTGCAGATGCGGGCTTCGATCGTGTGCGCCACATAAAGCTCAAAGACCGTTGTCATCTGCTCGGAGGTCAAACCATCGATGTCAGTGATGCCGGCTTCGGCTAGGTCGGCGATCGTCTCTATGAAAGCGTTGCGCGCGATGCCTTGATCTATCGACCCATCTTCCGGACAGACATAGTCCGCCAGCCCCGCGAACACTTCCTCGATAGGACGTCCGGCGAGCGCGGTGAGATTAAGCTCCCGCAAGGTCTCTGCGATCCCGTTGGCCTGCACCGATTGCAGCATCCGGACCACGTTGCCGCCGGACGCGCGAGCGGTGCCCATCCGCTGCGCTGCGCGGCGCGGGCTCCCCATGGACGAGCGCACATAACCTGATACCGCCCGGCCCAGACTGCGCCGATCGGTGCCGCCAGAACGCGCAAACGTCGTGAAATTGGCGCGCGGGGCCGTGAAGCGACCTGCTGCACCCGGTGGCGGGAGTGGCGGCGCGGCGGGCGCAGGTTCGCCATCACCGCTGTTGCCATCGGCACCATCCTGCCCATCGCCTGCGTCATCACCGGCCCCACCGTCCCGGTCGCTGTCGTCGACGAAGGTGGGCACCAGCGGGCGATCGTTATTGGGGCCGTCGAAGGTCGAGGACGTGCCCATCAGCCCTTCGCCCTCGTCCGCAGAGCGGCGGTCGCGCTCGCGGCCAGCGCCGGATTGTCGGTAGCCTTGCTCCATCGCTCCAGCAGAGTCTGGAAGCGCCGTCTTTCGGCGTCTTCGGTGATCACCTCCGACCAACCCGCGACGATCCAGGGACCGCTTGAGGCGGGCAGCGTTCCGAGCATGTCCAAGAGAGCCGACTGAAGGTGCGGTTGCGTACGCACGAGGATCGTCGCGCCGTCGATGCCGGCGGGTGGCCGCGAGAAATCACCCGCACCTAGGATTCGCCGACGCACATAATCGAAGACGAGCGAGGCTTCGGGCTTTGCGAGCGCCCGCAGTTCCGCATCCATTCCCGAGACGGCCATGCGACGGCCCATCAGCCGTTCGACGACCGCCGCCAGCGGGCCGAGGGCGGAGGCTGCTGCGAGATAGTCCTTCCGGTCCTTGGTGACGAACAGATACGGACGCAAATCAACATTGCTCAAGGGCGGCTGAAGCTTCGCCCACGCCTTGATGACGTCCGACGCCTGCCATTGTGTCAGGACCGGATTTTCGACCGTCGCAGGCTCGGGGGCGGCGACAGCCTTGGGGGGCACGACTTTCTTCCCTTCCCCGCCTGCCACAAGTGGTGCAGGGGCCCGAGCCGTTTCGGGTTTGGAACCTTCCTCGAGGACAGCGAGGTCTTTGCAACGACCATCGGGATCGTTCGCCGACGCGAGGCCGATCTCGTCGAACAACGTGGGGATGAACCGTTCCGCTAGCATGAGCTTGGCCAGCACCGGCAATTTGACCGCAGCCCCGAAGCCTCGCGCGTCCGCCGTCCGCTCGCGGAGCAGCAAGCTGTTGAGGAATCGCTTGATCTGCCGCGGATTGCCGGACGTCCCACTAGCCAGCAGCGGCACGATCTGTTCGGTCAGCACGAGATCGTCCGCAACATCCTTCGCGCGCGCACCGAGCGCAGCTTGGACCGCGGCACCATCGAACCCCGTCGGATCCCATGGGCGCTTCAGCGCCTCGCGCGCCACCGCCACCAACGCCTTGAATTGCGCGTCTTCGTCACCGAGCCGTGCGCCCACGAGGAGCAAGGTCACATAGATATGCGTCTCAACCCCGCCGAGCGCCGGGATGCGAAACGGGATCTGGATGAGCTTCTCGAGATAATTGCGCGCATAATCACGCGGACCGGTGGTATCCGGTAAGTCGGGGAAGTGCTTACGCACCGAATATTCGATCATCGCCTCGTCCGCCGCGATGACGAAGGCGGTGCGGTCCATCATCACGAACAAGCGCATCGCTTCAAGCGTCTCGATCGCCGGCTCGGGCAGGCAGCGGTCGAGATCGTCGATCAGGACGACCAACTGCTTCAGTCCAGCGCGATTTAGCAGTTCATCGAATGCCTTACGGAATTCCTCGACTTCCTGCGGGACCCGCCGACTTTCCTTCTCCTTCAATAACCCTTCGGCACCTTCTATGACCTTGTTTATCTGCTCCTTGTCGGCATACTTGGCCGGGTCCGCGAAGAAGCCTTTCACCATGCCGACGACCGCGCCGACATGATCGGGACTGGGCAAACCCGACATCGCGGTGAACGCGAGCCCACCGCCCATCCGCGCTACCTTGAGCCAGTCAATGCGCTTGACGACATCCTTGACGGCATCGGCTGCCTTCGTCGTCAGCGACCTCTTCTCGATCAGCTGCGTGACCACGCCTTCAATCAGCGCGATCTTCGCATCCTCTAATCCCTGGAACCGCCATGCGTTGAACTTAATGCACAGCGTCTCATCATGATCGGCGAACGACGCTTCGATCATCTCCAGCACGCTTGATTTGCCCGCTCCCCAGTCACCGTGGACACCAACGGTGACGGCGCGCTCGGGATCTTCGGTAATGAGGCCGACAATAGTCTTGGCGATCGCATCGTTGTTCAGCAGATCGAAAGTGGTCTCGTTGTCCGCAAGCAGCATTTATTCCCCCGAGAGAGACGGTTTGGGCCAGCCGTCTCCGAAAGCTATCCTGCATCTTGCGATGACTAGATCAAGGGGTGTCGGTATTAAAGCCAAGAGGAACCAGGCAACTGCCTGATGAAAATTGGCCGTGCGAAGGACATGCACCGAAGGCAAAAGGCCGCTTCCGCCCTCATCCCGGACATGCCAGGCAGTTGGGAGAGTTGCCCAAAAGCCGACATGACTATTGCATATCTCTATCGCCACTTTGGGCGGAAAAAGTCCTAATTGTAGGCGCCTGAACAGCAGGCTTATTCCGATAATAAACTATGAATGATATCTATATTTTTATGAATTAAAATCATTTTTGTTCACGGTTTTATTCGGGCATAAAGCGATCACGATAACGATTGCAGCCTGTGAACGTCAGAAACCAAAACGAGAGACTTCCTGTCTACCGTTTGGTCTGGTTCTGGTTTTTTCGGGAAAAGAGAAGTAGAACCACAATGATTCAGGATTCAACATTCAGTATTCATCGACTTCGCTTCGATGAGACCTATCATCCATCTGACCGGACGCGTCTCACGACCAATTTTGCCAATCTGGCGAGAGGGGAAAGCCGTCAGGAAAATCTACGTAATGTCATCAGAATGATTGACAATCGTTTCAATGAACTGGCGCATTGGGATAACCCCACGAGAGACCGTTATTCCATTGAACTGGAAATTGTCTCTGTAGAGATGGATCTCGCTTTTGCTGGAAAAAATGACAGTTTTCCTCTGATTGAAGTATTGTACACAACGATTGTCGATAAAAAGGAAAATAGGCGTATAGAAGGTCTCGCAGGGAACAGCTTTTCCTCATATGTGAGAGATTATGATTTCAGCGTGCTGCTGCCGAAATATAATAAAGACAAGACAGAATTCAGCGTTCCTCACAATTACGGAGATCTGCATGGCAATCTCTTTAAAAGTGTTATAAATTCCGCCGCATATAAAAAGAACTTCAAAAAACGTCCTTTGATATGCCTCAGTGTTTCTACCAACCGGACCTATCATCGGACAGAAAATCAGCACCCTATTCTGGGTGTTGAATACCAGCAGCGTGAATTCTCACTCACGGACGAATATTTTGCAAAAATGGGGATGAAGGTTCGCTATTTCATGCCCTCCAACAGTGCAGCTCCGCTGGCGTTCTATTTTTTCGGTGATCTGCTGTCTGATTACTCCACGCTTGAACTTATCAGCACCATCAGCACGATGGAGTCCTTTCAGAAGGTTTACCGCCCTGAAATCTACAACGCCAATGCCTCGGCAGCCGATTGTTACAAGCCCAGTCTGAAGCACCAGGATTATTCAAATACCCTCATTATCTATGACCGGGAGGAACGCACTCAGCTGGCAACGGCACAGGGGAAGTATACGGAAGAGAATTTCAGCGAACCTTACTACGATGTTCTTGAGCAGTGGTCTGCCAGCTACGCCGCCTGATCAATCAGAAATGCAGGATCAATTCTTATGAAAACGCTACTCCCGACCTCCACAGCCGGCAGCCTGCCCAAGCCGTCCTGGCTCGCCAAACCGGAGACCCTCTGGTCTCCCTGGAAATTGCACGGCGAGGAACTGATCGAAGGTAAACAGGATGCGTTGCGCCTGACGTTGGACGATCAGGACCGGGCCGGTATTGATATCGTCAGCGATGGCGAACAGACGCGTCAGCATTTCGTCACAACATTTATCGAGCATCTCAGCGGCGTCGACTTTGAGAACCGTCAGACGGTTAAAATTCGCAACCGTTACGATGCCAGTGTGCCATCAGTTGTCGGTGCTGTGGCACGCGAGAAGCCTGTCTTTGTCGAGGATGCGAAGTTTTTACGCGCACTGACGAAGAAACCGATCAAATGGGCTCTCCCCGGCCCGATGACCATGATCGACACGCTCTATGACGGCCACTACAAAAGCCGCGAAAAGCTGGCGTGGGAATTTGCCAGGATCCTCAATCAGGAAGCGAGAGAGCTGGAAGCGGCTGGCGTCGATATCATCCAGTTTGATGAGCCTGCCTTCAATGTGTTCTTCGATGAGGTGAATGACTGGGGCATCGCCACATTGGAAAAGGCCATTGAAGGCCTTAAATGCGAAACCGCCGTCCATATCTGCTATGGCTATGGTATCAAAGCCAATATCGACTGGAAAAACGCGCTGGGGGAAGAGTGGCGTCAGTATGAGGAAATCTTTCCCAAGATTCAAAAATCCAATATCGATCTTGTCTCTCTGGAATGTCAGAATTCCCGTGTTCCGATGGATCTGATCGAACTCATTCGCGGGAAAAAAGTGATGGTCGGCGCCATTGACGTTGCCACAAAAACCATTGAGACACCCGAAAAAGTCGCTGATATCTTGCGAAAAGCGCTTCAGTTTGTCGATGCCGACAAGCTTTATCCCTGCACGAACTGCGGCATGGCGCCTTTGCCGCGTGACGTGGCACGAGGCAAGCTCAATGCTCTGGGGGCAGGTGCGGAAATCGTTCGTAAAGAACTCTCGACCTGACAGACTGCCGTAGGTGGATTCCAAAAGAGGGAGAGAAGTAGAGACGACCATGTCGATACGCTCTCCCTTGGGCAAGCAGGATACGATTCAGCTTCTCCATGACGTCAGGGTTTCGGGGGAGATCAACAGTCTTGCAACATCGTCCGCACTGTAAAACGTCAGCGAAAAGCGTCCTGAAGCCTGGCAGGGGTGAGGGGGCGTGTGCCGATGTCTTGCATCGTTATGATCAGCCGTTCGACATCTCTTGCCGTATCGGCCATGGGGCGGGAAGCGCCGAGCACATGGCTGAACCGGCGCAAACGCTTGCGGCACTCTCCCCGTCGACAGCCGACGATTTTGTGAGTTTCCGAGAGGAAATCGACAAAACGGGATATCTGTTCTCCTTTGGACAGCACCGGGCGATCAGGCATTTGAAGATAGCGCATGATGTCTGCGGCAAGGGTCTGTGGCATGGTGCGCGTCAAAGCCTGAGCCGCATTTCATCCGGCTCAACGAAACCAGGGCACCACGCAACACGGGCATCCGAACGGGCTTTCGTCATCAGGATCGTCGCAGGCCAGAGATGGACCGGCCCGATGACGAGCCTGGTGGTTCAGCCTCGGCACAATCGTCGTAGTGTCGGAAAACGCCTCGTCGTCCTGCGGCGTGTTATGAGGCGTCATCGTTCGTTCCATAATACAGCTTGCCAAGTTCGATCGCCGGGCGGCCCTGGCTGCGACGATGGGCGTTGGTATCCCGCAGCGAATAGGCGCAACCGCAATATTCCTGCTGGTAGAAGCGCTCCTGCTTGCTGATCTCGATCATCCGGGCGGAGCCTCCCCCTTTGCGCCAGTTGAAATCCCAGTAGGACAGCCCGTCATAGGGAGATACGGCGCGTTGCCCGCACTCGTTGATCTGCGCCATGTTCTTCCATCGTGAAATACCGAGCGAACTCGTCATGACCGGGAAATCATGCTCATGGGCGTAGAGTGCGGTCCGCTCGAAGCGCATGTCGAAGCACATGGTGCATCGTACGCCACGTTCCGGCTCCCATTCCATGCCTTTCGCCCGGGCGAACCAGTTATCCTTGTCGTAATCAGCGTCGATAAAAGGAACATCATGTTTTTCGGCAAACCGGATGTTTTCGTCCTTGCGGAGGAGATACTCCCGCTCGGGGTGGATGTTCGGGTTGTAGAAGAAGATCGTGTAGTCGATGCCCGATGCCGTCATCGCCTCCATCACCTCACCCGAACATGGTGCGCAGCATGAATGGAGAAGCACCTTCCTCTGTCCGCCCGGCGGTGTCAGAATTTGTCTCGGCTTCTCGTTCATCACTTGTCTCTTCCTGTTCCGGATAGTCTGCCACATGATCCAATATGGAACGGCCGATCTCCTGCAGTCCGAGGATATGGGCGATTGCATAAGTCGGGTCCGCACGATTCAACGTGGAGATATGAAATTCGTTGATACCGTTGGCCTGCAAGGTTCGGATCTGCTCCACCGCCACAATACTGGCGACGATGCGCCGGAGTTCCGGGTTTTCGTCGGTGTCTTCAAACAGACGCCTGAGCCAGGCTGGCACCGCGACCCCACAAAGCGCCGAGAAGCGTGCCACCTGCTCGTAATTCGAGACCGGCATGATGCCCGGAATGATGGGCGCGTTGATACCAGCGGACTGACACCGGTCAAGGAAGCGCAGGCAGGTCGAAGCGTCAAAGAAATATTGCGTGATGGCGCGTGTGGCCCCCGCATCAAGCTTACTTTTGAGATTGTCGAGATCGGCTTCAGGGCTAAGGGCTGCCGGATGCGTTTCCGGGTAGGCAGCGACGGAGATGTCAAAATCGGCGATACGACGTAACCCCGCGACGAGATCGCGGGCATAGGCATAACCACCCGGATGCGGAGTGTAGTCCGCTGTTCCCGCTGGTGGATCGCCGCGCAGTGCCACGATGTGCCTGATCCCTGCTTCCCAATAGCTGCGGGCGATAGCGTCGACTTCTTCCCGTGTCGCACCGACACATGTCAGATGGGCAGCCGGTACGAGGTCAGTCTCACGTCTGAGGCGCAACACCGTCGCATAAGTGCTGGCCTGAGTGCTTCCGCCCGCACCATAGGTCACGGACGCGAAGCACGGCGAGAGCGGTGCAAGGCGCCGGATGCATTGCCATAACCGCTGCTCCATAGGTTCTGTTCTTGGCGGGACGAATTCAAAGGAAAGCGCAGGTGGCGGCATGTCGCAGCTGCACGACAGCAGGTTGCCGATCCGTTCCTCCGAGACCAATCCGTTCAATCTGTCTGTCATGTCAGTTGCAGGGAAACACAATCTCCGGCTCGTTCCCTGCATGTCTCATGCTGGCGATCGAATTTGTATTCAGATTCAGAGCACAAGAGGCCACGATTATCGGTCGGGATCATAGAAAGCTATCCGAAAGAATCCTGTAAACCATCACGATAAAAGTTTATGTAAGTGAACTGAAATGATATGTTTTTATAATTATATGAATTTCGTGCATTCGAGAGGTAAGTCATGAGTGTTCTGGAGCGCAGTCATCTGACAATTATTCGGGAAGTCGCGCGAGAAGGCTCATTGACGGCCGCAGGAATGCGTCTGAACCTGACCCAGCCGGCGCTCAGCCATGCCATCCGCAAGATTGAACAGCAGCTTGGCGTCAAGATATGGCGCCGTGAGGGACGTTCCCTTGTGCTCAACCAGGCAGGCGAATGGCTGCTTTCTCTGGCGAACCGTCTGCTTCCTCAATTTGAGCTCGCGGAAAGCCGCCTTGAGCAGTTCGCAAATGGCGGGCGTGGCACACTCCGCATCGGCATGGAGTGTCATCCCTGCTATCAGTGGCTTCTGAAGGTGGTCTCCCCTTATTTGGAGAGGTGGCCCAAAGTTGATGTGGATGTGCGGCAGAAGTTCCAGTTTGGCGGTATTGGTGCGTTGTTCAGCAATGAAATCGATATCGTGGTCACGCCTGATCCGCTTTACAAACCTGGCCTGAAATTCACGCCGGTATTCGATTATGAACTTGTTCTGGCCGTTGGCCCTGGACATCCTCTGCGGAATGAGAAGTTTGTCTTGCCGGAGCAACTTGCGGGCGAAACATTGATCACCTATCCCGTTCCATCCGAGCGGTTGGATATCTATACACAGTTTCTGCAGCCTGCTGGTATTGGTCCGCGGCATCAGAAACAAATTGAAACCACTGATATCATGCTGGTGATGGTGGCACATGGACGGGGCGTTGCAGCACTTCCTCGCTGGCTTGTGGAAGAGTACGCTTCCCGCTTTGATCTTTATCCTGTGAAGCTTGGCAAGAAAGGCATTGCAAAACAGATATTTCTTGGTTGCCGCGAAACTGATGAAGAGATTCGATACCTGCAAGATTTTATCGAATTCGCCGCTTCACCTGATTCAGACACTTAAGTATTGCCTTCGAAATCCACATATAGAACCTACTTGTTTTTTTACAATGTCCGGTTTCTCTGTTTTCCTTTCGATACCGGACCTTCCGTATTCCCCCTGAACGGTCAGTCCGCTCAGTGATATAGAAGCGGACCTGCTGCTTACGCCTTCATCCCGGACATACAAGCCCCCATTCGCCAAGCTCCTAAGCGGACAGTCCGCAATCACCATGAGCTGATGGAGTTTCCTCCCACCCGAGTGCATTCTCCGCTCGGCTGCATAAAAGCAGCCCCTTCTGAGAACGTATCATAGAACAAGACATGTCAGATGGGGTGGAAGGCCTCCTTGCGGCATTGATGTGCCATACCGGCGGTTGATAAACCTTCTGAAGGAGACCGCCCACCCCAACTGACAGCTAGCGGCGCGACCACGACTGGTGGTGGAACGACAATTGGTGGTCCAGCATAAATCCACGGCCAGACCTCCGCCGGAGCGGCACTCAGCATGGTCGCGGCGAATGCCGCGGCTAGCAACTTCCATCCGATGCTATCAGGCATTGTTCTGGTCCACTCTGAACACGCGAACGATTGAGGACGCCCAAACCTGCCTTTCTGCATTTTTGATACCTCTTGACACCATGCACGGAGTGCCCAGATTGAATCTGCCGGCCGCCAAAGGGGTCGGCAGACAGAACTATCAGTTTTGATCTTGTGTCCATGTTGCTCAAAGGAGGATATGGCTATGAGAGCCACCGTTGATTTTGCTCCCCTGTTCCGTTCGAGCGTGGGCTTTGACAGAATGCTCAACGCCCTTGATCTCGCCAGCCGGATTCCAGCGGTCGATAACTGGCCGCCTTACGATATCGTCAAGACCGGTGAGGATGATTACCGGATCGACATGGCGGTTGCCGGACTTGCCGAGGCCGACCTTACGATCACACAGGAGCGCAATACTCTTGTCGTGACAGGACGAAAGGCGCCGGAGCCGCAAAGCGCCGCCGAATATCTCCATCGGGGTATTGCGGGCAGAGAATTCGAACGCCGCTTCGATCTGGCCGAGCATATGAAAGTCACCGATGCGCACTTCGAGAACGGACTTCTGTCCATTACTCTGAAACGTGAGATACCCGAAGCGATGAAGCCGCGTCGTATCGCGATTACGTCCTCTACAGCACGTGCGGAGGAAGCCGTGCCCCAGATTGAGGCGCGGAAAGAGGCAGCCTGATGGCGTGACGAAAACTCTCCCCCGGCCATTCATCCGGCCGGGGGAGAATCTCGAAAGGTCATGAGCATGAAGAGGATGAAAATATCTCTGTCGTGCGCTGCTCTGGGCTTGTCTCTACTGAGCCAGTCGGGCGCACATGCTGGTGATATTGTCCGGACGACTGCAACATCGTTCGATGCGAGGGCGACTGAGGGAACGTCCACAATCCCCAAAACTGGGGCTCGCACTCATTACGAAGACGGCACGGGTGATATGCTGGTCGACAGCTTGAACGCAAGCCAGTTGGATCAGAACTACAAGGGGCCGGTCTATTATCCCGGACAACCCATTCCGCCGTTCCGGCCCATCGACACAGATCATCTGGCACCGTCAGGGCCAGAGACGCCGGAGAAGACGTCCTCATCGCACGGGACGTAGTGGGGATTGAGTAAAGGCGGCGTTATAGACCGCCTTTACCTCGATTCTTCAGGATGAAGACCCTTCAGGCTCACAGCGGGCCGCAGGATTATCTTCGAGATGCGCCTGTTCCCTGGCATCGCGCGCGACACGCGCATCCTGCTCGCGGACCAGCCAGTAGACGATGCCCAGCGCCAGAACAGCCGCCGAGAGAGCGAACAGTTCCATGGCAGTCACATCATGCAGATCCAGCAGGATGAATTTGCGGGCAATCGCCAGGAGGGCGATCAGGACGATGGTCCGCACCCGGATGACGTTCTCATGCTGGGCAAGAACGACCAGCAGGGAGTGTTTGAACTCAAGAGCGATGATAACAGTAAAGATCGCGCCAAAAATCGCCTGGAAGATCGTCTGGTTGATCGGATCGATTCCGACATCGACGACCAGATGCCATACCGCGCCGATCAGATGAATCGTCGCGATGGCGGTGACCAGCATGATGAGCGCAATCAGGGTCAGAATGATCGCCTGTTCAAAACGCTCGTAGAATGTCAGGCCCCTGAACAGCTTGATGAAGCGGGACCAGTCCCTGCTCTGCCAGGAACGTTTCATGGAGAGGTCTTCCATAGCCGTTTTCCCATCTATGAATTGAGTTATAGTTCCTACGTCGTGGCCCTTCCGGCGCACATCCGGTTCAAAGCCGCTGCCAGCGTGGCAGGCGACAGGACAATGTTCTGGCATGGTCTCGCACGGCCTTTGGCAAGATCGATGTCAGCTGGTTTTCGAGGTCTCCCAACGACCAGCCCAAGGCCTTGGCCATGTGCGTGCGGTCGGCGACAGGCAGGAGTTTTCGGACCACGGCGACGGTCGTCGCTTCCGGGTCTGACGCGGTTCTCCAGCGAGAAACCCGATCGTTAATCCGGTGGTCGGCCGCCCGACGCATGAGGCCGTCATATCCCTGGTTTTTTTCCTGGTCGCCGAGATAGTCGGCCAGCAGGACCGCCAGCTCTGTACCGATCCGAACGGTCGGAAGCGACATAATTCTGTTCGGCCTGTCCGTGTGAAGAGTCATGATGCAGTCCTCAGGCTGGCGCGCGTGTCGCCCGAGGTCAGAGCCGTCGCATCCAGAGGGCTGACGCTCAAGCCCGAAACAGTGGCGGTGACGTCGACATGCACGGACCCGAACAGATGCAGGAGAGCGGCCTGAGGCGTATAGGCGCCCTTGACGGCTGCGGAGGTCCGACCGTCTATAAGGATCGGGTCGACAAGGACCGGGCACCCTGACTGGCGGCCTAATATCTCGATGGCGCGGGCCAGTGGCATGGATGGAATATTCACCGGCTGCTTTTCTGTCTCGCACGACAGCACATCATGCGGCGCATGAGCCGATGCCTGCGAGGCCATTCCGACCAGCAGCATGAGGACGAGACCGACAGCGAGGTGTGGTCTCTCCCTCTGCCGAAGGCGCCGAGGTTGCTTGGCCGTCTGTTCCGCTCGCTCGGTCTCTCCGGCGGAATGCGACCAAACTGGCCTCCTCGTCCCAAGTGAACGGGGCACCGGGGGATGGTTATTCCAATAGTGCTGAAGTGCCTTCAGGTTGAGAAAATGGATAAAACTCGACATCTCCCTGTTCTCTCTGCTTTCGACCTCACCTTCAGAGACGCGGGGCCTCCGATGGAAGGCCCCGCTCCACCCTCTCATTCGTGCGGTCGTTCCAGAAAAGATGGCGCTTCCGCTCGGAGAAGGCGTTTCTGATCTACCCGGCGCGGTCAGTGCCTTACGCCGCGACCGGAACTGGCGGTACGGCTCTTGCCCGCATGGGGAGACGGAACGCGAGATCAGAAGCCAGGGGATCACACCCGGCAGGGGCGACCGCGCCCGCCTGGACCTGGCGTTCCAGCGTGGAGCGAAGTCTGATCCCCGGTATACCGGTATGGGCCACCAGAGACGTCAGCGTCACGCCACGTCCGTCATGACCGAGGCGGCGGAGCACGGAGAGGACACGCGGAGCGAGCGGATCGTCTCCGAAAAGGGGGCGCGTTACCATGATACGCCTCCCTCCAGTCGGTTGCGCCATCTCCGGGCGGCTGTACGCAAGGAGCGGCGATAGCGGGAATAAAGTCCTTTCAGTGTCGACATCCACATCCTCCGATTAAAGCAACATGGACTTCAGTTGTCTGGCTCACAGAGCCTATGCCGGACCCGATGGCTTCCAGCGAAAGCAAGATTGGAAGAGATGCTTGCCTCGTCAAGGGGACACGAAATGCAGATCCTTTTTCATGGATAATTTTATTATTTATATTTGTATTTATTTTTTGTGGCGGTGTTGCGGACGGAAATTACAGGGGTTTTGTTGATATTCGTTAAACATCATGGCGATGATCACAGAAAATCAATATATTTTCCTTCTATGATGGTGGCCCGGGGTTTTCCGGCCACCACCTGTTTTAGAGAGCGCTTCCAGCGCGTCCGTTTGTCGGGACTTCCATCCGCGTCTCGACGGCGGGCGTCAGAGCCGTGGAAACAGTCTTTTGACCTCCGGGATTGTCAACTGCCGTCGGCGCGGGGAGCGTCGCACAGGACTTGCTTCCGGTGCGTGACACATGAACGATTGGCGCCGCCTGACCGTTTGATGTGATCGTGATCGTCTGCGTACAGGCGGTGGGTCCACCGGTGCTGACCGCCTCGAAACGCTGCCAGGACATGCTCTGTTTCGGGAGGTCATGACCAACAGCTGGAACGGCGCGCAGGACGCCGTCCAGCCGCGAGCCCAATGTCCGATCGACCGCCTCCATGAGAGCCATATTGCGTGCCATCATGCGATCAACGGCCTCGAACATGATGTCGATATCAGGCATTGCCGCTGTCGTTGCGATGCCCTGGACCGGGACCAGGATACCGACCTGGTGTCCCCGTGCATCAACGACGCGCAACGTATCCTGAGCCTGCGCAGGCAGGGCAGCCGCGCCGCAGGCCAGTGTAGCAACAAAGACGCCAGCCTGAAACATACGAGAAAAATGCATTTTGGAATCCTCCGTGTCTGTTAAGCAGTGTCGGACGACGGCAGGAATATGGGCTGGGTAAATAGCGCCAGCAAGAGGTGGAGGAAGACTACATTGATCGTCTGATCCGGATATGAGCGTGTATAGGCGTCCACACCAGAGGGATCCGGATCGGTCCACACCGTCTCGTCGCATTCGCAGTCCGGGCTACCGACCCTTCGGCTTACGGCCGCCACAGACGATGTCATCACCGCGCGCTCCACACCACTCCGGATCGCCGCACGCAGCACCCGTCGCCCTCTTCTCGATGGCCAGCCTATAAGGACGGGCAACGTCGAGCACATGCGCTGCAGGCCAGAAATTGCTCCCATCTCCCACATAGGCGCAGGTCCCATTTGCACGAAAAATCTCGATCAGCGGTGTGATGAGCCCCTGCTTTGCCCTCTCGTGAACCTGGGGAAGCCGCACCACCGAAGCGCGGATAGAGACGATATGCGCGATCGTGCAGTGGCAATGTCAGTAACGTTTTGGTCTGCCACGTCCTTGGCTGATTGAGTTTTCGCATGTGCAGCATGGACGGATCTCAGGTATTACGGCGACCAATTCTCCAATGTGGATGGTCGTTGTCAGGGAGTCCAGCCAGATCAGGATCGATCATCTCACGATCCGCAACCCGGCCTCGTGCAGCAGACTGTCTCGATGACCGATCCCGTTGCTCCAGTAACATCAACGACCCCGCATATTCATGATGTGACCATAACAGATCTGACTGCGATAAATGCCAAGACAGCCGGCGTTGGGTTAGGTTTGCCCGAGGCAGCGATTGAGGGGATGTACTTGAGACATGTTCGGTTATCGGCCCAGAAAGGCCTTCAGCTTAGTCATGTTAGCGGACGTTCCTTTGGAGGCACGCTCACAGTCCAGACGCCTCCACTTCTTCAGTGTGGATCTGCTGTGCACATGGAGGGATCAGGCCTGTGCTGTCCGGATGAGAGACGCGTTCATGAATGGGTTTTTACTCGACATAATTGACCGTCTGTCGACTCAGAAAAAACAAAGCAGACAGGCGGCAGTCGCCTCATGTCGGACATAAAAGTGGGTTGGCTCGCCTTTCGCATAACGGACATAGTCCGCGCAGTCCCCCGCTATCACTTGGAGCCGAGAGTGGGGTGATCGTTATGGGAAATAACCAGCAAGAATACAGGCGCTTAGGTTGGCCGTAGCAAGACACGCCCGAAGCCACTGGGCAGGGAGTATAAATCATTTGGATCGGGCAACGATGCTTTCGGTTTTCGGCCTTGACACGATGATGTTCGGTGCGGGCGGCAATCCAGATTTTCTGGACAGCGTCAAGATTCATGAAGGCAATTCCGAACCCAACCAGAAGGTCGAGCCAGACCGAATGGTGGCCGAGCGTGATACGGAAGCAGTTTTCATTCTGGGTTCTATTGGCATATCGGACATAATCTTCAAGTAGTTCTGTGCAGCAGTGGCCCATACCTGTCACTTGAACAAGGTTTCCGGAACTCCCGTTTCGTTTTCAGAAAAACTACCAAATTTGACAGCAAGAATAGGCAAAACAAACAGGTTAAGTATCATTGATGTCATGAGCCCTCCAAGAATGACAGCTGCCATAGGTCCTTCGATTTCCCGCCCAGGCGCATTCATATCAACAGCCAGAGGCGCCAGTCCAAGCGCCGTAACGAGCGATGTCATGAGTACGGGGACGACGCGGTCTCTGGCCCCCCGGAGCGCTGTTGTTACTCCCCATGTGAGATGTTCCCGCTCGACCAAAGTCTCAAAATGCGAAATCATCATCACCGAATTCCGAAGCGTAATCCCGAATAGAGTAACGAAGCCGACTGTTGCCCCAAGAGTTAGCGTTGTGCCGGAAACAATGATTGCCAGAATGCCGCCGACAAATGCGAAGGGAAGATTGACGAGTATCAGAGCGAGATTGCGCCATCCTTGTGTGATTATTGAGAGCAGAATCATGACCGCTATGGCAGCGAGCCCGGAATTTATAAACAGTTCCTTGCGTGATTGTGATTCAGCTTCCGCTGCGGATGTAAATTGAACGTAGGTTCCAAGAGGCAGTTTGATATTTTTTGCTATAGCCGTGCGTGCGTCCTGAACGAAAGATTGAGCTGATCGTCCTGTAACATTTGCGGTGACAGTCTGTGTTCTCTGTGCTCCCAGATGTGACACCTGATAGCGACCGTTCGTCTCATATATGTCTGCGACAGCGCGGAGTGGTACGTAGTTTCCGTGAACAGTATGCAGTGGCAGGAAGCCGACAGACGCAACATCATTACGACTTGCGTCATCAAGACGAACCATAACATTAAAAGCCGCAGAACGCTCGTATATCTGCCCCACGGTTTCACCCTGCCAGGCTGTATGGATGGATCGGAGTACATCCGCCGACCGAAGCCCCCAGCGCTCCAGATCAGCAGGGCGTAGCCGAATAGCAAGTTCCGGAACACCAGGGGGTGCTTCTATCCGGACATCTGTTGCGCCATGTATCTGATGCAACATGCGGACAATATTATTTGCCTGGATATCCAATACATCCAGATCATCGCCAATAATATTGATTGCCACAGCCGAAGACGAACCAGAAAGGGTTTCGTTTACGCGCATCGTCAAAAAACTACTGACAGAAAAACTGGCCCCAACGAACCCGTCAAGCGCTTTGCGAACGCGGGCATCAATCTGTCGGGAAGCCTTCCCATCCACCTGATTCAAATCAACCTCAAACTCGCTGGTATGTGGTCCAGACGTGTCCTCATCCAGCGAGGCGCGTCCGACTCTCTGAGCAACCGAACGGATTTCGGGAAGCTGACGAAGTTTTTCTGTAACCTGTCTACCTAATTTCAGAGACTGTTCCAGGGAAGTCCCCGGAGCAGCCGTCATATGAATGATAAGGTGACCTTCCTTGAAATCAGGAATGAAATCGCTTTCAAGGAATGGAAGGGCCGCAAACCCTATCAAGGTGGTCAGGATCATCCCGCCTATAACAAATCGGGGATGGCGCATTAATCTGGCCAGAAGACGTTCATAAGCTCTGGCGGTCCATCCTGCCAGGGGGGGCTCTCTCCGGGTTTCTCCAGGCGTCGCCAAGAGCCATGCGCAGAGTGCAGGTACAACGGTTACAGCAGCGGCAAGAGAAGCCATGACCGCAAGAACATAAGCTGTTGCCAGTGGAGCAAACAGTCGTCCCGAAAGTCCGGGAAGGGCGATGACAGGCAAGAAAACGATAATGACAGCAAAGGTCGCGTAAACCACTGCACTGCGGACTTCAACGCATGCATCGAGTACGACGCGCGCTGTAGATGCGGGCTGGACCAGAAGCCGGTTTTCACGCAATCGGCGTGTAACATTTTCGACCCCGATCACGGCGTCATCCACGACCTCGCCGATGGCGATAGCAAGCCCCCCCAGGGTCATGGCATTCAAAGTAACCCCGAGTGTCTCCAGCAACGACAGGGCTATCAGAATAGCCAAAGGTATGGTGGCGCAACAGATTGCAGCGGTTCGCAGGTCAAAAAGGAAAAGAAAGATTACGACAACCACCAGAAAACCGCCCAGAAGCAATGCTTGTGTGGCATTCCCCAATGCGGTCGTAATGAAATTGGCGGGTCGGAACAGGTCAGCATGCAATGTAATCCCCTGTCCCTGCAATTGCGGGCGGAAATCGGTAAGTGCCGCCTCGATTTCCCGGGTCACAGCCATCGTATTGGCACCGTACTGTTCCCATATATTAACCACAATGCCTGTCTTTCCCTCGATACTGGCCGCGCCGAAGGCGGGAATAGGGGCTTCAGTTACAGTGGCAATACTGCCCAGTGTGACAGCACCATTATCAGAGCGGACAATCACAGTGCGGGCCAGACTTTCTGGCGTCAGGGCCTGACCGTCAGACTGAAGAACGACTCTTTGGTTCGGGGTATCAATAAAGCCGGCCCCCTGTATGCCAGTTGCTTCCTGGGCAGCCGCAAGGACGTCATCAAGTCCGATATGATGCAAGATGAGTTGGTCTGGATGTACCTGTATCTGGAGTGACCGACGCTCCCCGCCAAACACACTGACTCCAGCCACACCAGGCAACGCCAGCAGACGCGGCCTTAATGACCAGTCAGTAAGCGTGCGCAACTGCATGAGGGACTGTTGTTCCGACGTCAGACCAATCACCAGTACCAGACCGGCGGATGAGGTCAGTGGCGTCATAGTCGGAGCATGAACACCGGCTGGCAATTGCTGTGCAACAACATTCATTTGTTCCCCGACCAGTTGCCGGGCGCGATAAATATCGGTCGATGTCGCAAACAGGACGTTGACGACTGACAGTCCCTGAATCGAAGTCGATTGCACGCGCTGAATACCCGGGAGGCCGCTCAGGGCAATTTCCATTGGGCGACTAACCAATGTTTCGACCTGTTCCGGCGTAAAACCAGCGGCTTCGGTCTGGATCGTGACCCGTGGCGGAATGAATTCCGGAAACACATCATAGCTGGCATGTCTCAAGCCATACAGGCCATAGAAGAACAACAGACATGCGGTTGCGATAACCACGCCCCGGAAGCGGATCGAAAACCCGATAATAGCTGCCTGAAGGCTGAAAGAACGTCCCGTCATCAGTCGTCATCGCCTCCTGATTCAAGCTGAGCTCGGAATTCTTCAGACAGAAGTAATTGCGTACCCCCTACGACGATTTGCGTTTCGTGTGTGATTTGTCCTGGAGTATCTTGGATCAGGTAGCCACCTTCTCGGTCCGGCACGTCGGTCGTAAGGGGTAGGCGTGTAAATTTTCCGTGTCCGTTATCACGGTATATCCACGACTTACCTTGCAGCCAGATAATAGCTGATGCAGGTATCCGGATACCGGGACGTTCCTCTTCGGTAGGCAGGAGAACGGAAACATTCATGCCCGCGACAAGCTGACTTTCAGCCGACGCAAAATAGAAAAAGCTACGCCCCTGAATAGCAGGATCGGTCATGGTTACAGGAGACAAATAGTGGAGCATTGTCCCGTGTCCACCCGTGTTTCCATAATCGGTCACATCCGCCTGACTTGGTGGGGTTGGTAGATCCGTATCTGGTGGAAGGGTCACCTTGACCAAGACCACTTGTTGTTGAAGTAACTGTGTAATGAAAATTGTATTTTTTTCGGTAGCGTCAGATATGACCGAACCAAATTGCTGTCTGATAATATTAAGTGCGTTATTCACCCGGACCTGTTCTGCTTTTACCATAGCTGAGTTGGACTGAAATCTGGCTGTTGTCTCCTGGAATTGTTCCTGAGAGATATTCTGCCGGTCGCGATACAGTCCTTTGTCACGATCGAGTTTCGCACGGGCAAGCGTCTGCTGTGCCTGCATGCTCTCCAGCCGCGCTTTCATGTCAGCATAATCACTAACAAGAGTGATAAGTTGTGTTGCGTTCAGAACGTAACCATAGGCGGGAACCAACTTTCTCCAAGGCACGATGCTGGGTCGTGCAGAAGCGATGCCACTCTTCGTAACTGCTTCCGGGGAGACCGTCACGGTCGCCTCTGCGCCAAGAACCGAAACTGGTGGATCATCATCATCTGCAATAGCAATGTCCGCCACGTTTAGAACTAGGAAGACAGAAAGACCTACAAGAGGCAGCCAGAAGGCCCTCGCTTTCATGGTGAGTTCCTTTGGTTATTTTCAAGCAGGCCGGAAACCTGCGCGGCACTGGTGTGATCAAAAATGGGCTGCTGCATGCCATCTTCGATCTGACCTATGGCTTGCCGTTGCTGAATTTCTGCTTCAAGAAGAGCGGTCTCTGCTTGAATCTGCTCTATATGAGTCATAACCATCGTTGGTCGGTCGATTGCGCCTGACTGAAGGCGGTGCTGCATCTGGTTCAGCCTTACCCGTACGGTTTTGGCAAGTTCATCCGCCTGTAGCAGAATTGATGTCGTGCCGCGGTAATTGGCCGTAGCCTGCGAGATGGACTTAAACACCGTGTTCTCTGCACGCCGGAGACGAGCCGCCGCCTCATGCTCCTGCCCAACAGCTTCAGCTATGGGGCCTTCGTTCTGATTGAAAATCGGAATTTGCAGAGAGGGATTTACCTCAAAGCGATTTGAAAAATCCCAGTTATAGGAGGGACTGATGGTGACATCGGGATAGCGTCGGGAAACTTCGACCCGTAGAGCCTGTCGGGCGGCGTCATAAGACGCAAGAAGTTCCCGCAGATCCGCGCGTTGCATTACGGCTTGGTATCTCATGTCCTGTGAATCGCGGTATTCCATGAGGTCGGGACAGACATCAAATGCTTTTGTATCAAGAGCAATGGAATCAAGTGCTTCGGCAGGAACCCCGATTGCTCCTGCCAGAGCTGCCTTACGGACGGCATACTCGCGCCGCAGATCACTGACAGACAACTCGGCATGGATCATTTCCGTCCGTACCTGCGATATTTCGAGAGCGGATGCTCGCCCCTGATCAAAACGTGCCTGTTCCAGGGTAAAGAGTTCGCGTTTAGCTGCCGCAGTCTCTTCCACAAGCTTGAGGCGCCCGGATACAGCCCAGACGCCGAGAAGAGCAGACCGCGTGTCGCTGCGTAGTTTCCATGCAGTATTGATGACTTCCCATTGCGCGACGGCAGCCCGATATCTGGCTTCTTTGATACGGTGATAACGCCTGCCGAAAAATTCGATCAGTATTGACGCGCCGTAGCCGACGTAATGAGCCGATGGGCCACCCAGCACCGTGAAACTGGGATTGGGCAGTTGACCGGCTGTCTTGATTCCAGCGCGAGCCGTTTCCAGTTCAGCTTTAGCTACAAGGATATCGGGATGAAAATACAAGGTAGCAAGCGTCAGGCGAGTGATGCCCCATGCGTTTTCCTGACTCGATACGTTTGGTCCGAGAACTTTTGTAATGAATTCTTGCAATCCGGCATCCGTAAATTGACGGCTGGAAAATTTCTGGACATCTGATTCCGGCGAAATATTTGAGTGATCACTATTTGTACAGCCACAGAGCAGGGGAAAAATCAGGAGAATGAATGCCGCATTATAGCGTGTGCGTCTCCTTACCTGCTTAATATATTCTAGAGTATTATATGATTTATACATTGATATGTCGTGATATATCTGATTTGTTATCTGTTAGTTCTACTCTCGATTGTCGCATAATCTGCACACCTCCACTAATACCAAGCATCGCAAGGATGGCAGCTACCGCAATATCCGGCCACGCAGAACGAGTGCCAAACACGCCCAGAGCTGCCAGCACAACGGCAACATTTCCGATCGCATCATTACGAGAGCAGATCCATACAGAACGGCGGTTGGCATCACCTTTCCGGTGTGTCCATAATATGAGGGCACAGGCCAGATTGACCGCGAGGGCAAGCAGACCAATGCCGCCCATTGCGTCTGGGTGAGGCGGATGGTTGCTGTTCATTACTATCCACCCAGCATTGGCCATTACCCATAGCCCAGCCATGAACAGGGTCAGGCCTTTCAGAAAGGCCGCGCCAGCTCGCCATCGCAATGCCATTCCGGCAACACTGAGGCTTATTGCGTAGTTGGCGCTGTCGCCAAGGAAATCAATCGCGTCCGCCTGTACGGATGCAGATCCAACCGACACGCCAGCCCCAGCTTCAACGGCAAACATGCTGGCATTGAGAAAAAGCGCGATCAGGAGCGCTCTCCGCCATGATTTATTGATTGGTAGCGGCGTATCTGTGCATCCACCACAGCATCCTCCTGCCATCCAGTGCCTCCCTGACGAATCATCTGTTTTAATGTATGCTCCCTGTAGCAACTACAGGGTCAAGAGGCAGGGAATGCGATCGATTGGTGCCTTGGGGAAGGCGACGAATACCAAAGTCGAGACGATCCGCTATTACGAACGGATCGGTCTTCTGGCTCCGCCACAGCGGACCGATGGCAATTATCGCACTTATGATGATGAGGCACTCGCGAGACTGTCTTTTATTCGTCGATCTCGGGATCTGGGTTTTTCATTAGACCAGGTAAGAGCTCTATTATCCCTAACGGATCAGGGAACCCAGGATTGTAAGACAGTTGATAGAATTGCTCGTGACCATATGGCAGAAATTGAGCGCAAAATTGCGGATCTCATCGCATTGCGCCATGAACTTTCTACGATGATAGAATCATGCGGGGGAGGTAATATTTCAGAATGCCGAATTATTGAAGCACTTTCTCCGTTTGATAATTAGTTCTCCTGACTTTTTTCGCAGCCAGTCGATTCTGCATTTGACGGAAGATTACCCGAAATAGTTATACGGCCTCATCCTCACGTGTCAGAATCTGAAAAATCCTCATGGAAAATTCAAGGACTATACGTGCTCCCATGGTGGCAGTTTATGATCAGGCCAGTTCTGAAGCAGACATTCGGCTTCCCCCCCTTAACCGACTCAGGTATCGTGCCGTTCCGCCTCAGATCCCACGTCCAGCCTGACCTCATCATCCAGCGTCGTCCCACGCGCCAACCTGCGTCCGACAGCCTCGACAAAGCCGTCATACCGCTCCCGCCCCTTGCTCTGCGCCGCAGCCAAAGCCGCATCGGGCAGTGGGGGAGTGCTGGTGAGCCAGAACCGCACGAACACGGCGAGCGATTCATTGGAGATCGTCACCCGTCGTTCCATCCGCTCCAGCTGCCGCGTCATCCGGTCCAGCCGCCGAGCGAGCGCCGCCTCCAGCCGCTCCGGCCCATCCGGCGACAGAAACGATGCCAGCGCCGTCTCCACAATCAGCGCCTGCGGCACCTTCTTACGGGCGGCGTAATCGGCGAGCCTGACACTAAGGTCAGCGGGTAGCCGGATCGTGTGTCTGATCCGCATGGCGGTCACAGCCCCATCCGATCACCAGGATCGAGCGACACCTGCCGCGCGAGAGCCCGCTCCCCGCGCCGCAGGGTCTGTGCCCGTGTAGCATCGTCCTCGGATTCATCCTCAGGCGGGTCGAACTCACGCACCGGCTTCCTTGGTGCCTGTACTACCTCTTCCTGTTCCGGCAGTTCCGGCTCACGGCGGATGCCAGCATTGGCGGGATCATCATCCCCATTGCTGGCAGGAGGCGGCTGCACCACGTCGGCCCAGTCCCCCGGCGGCGGTCCGATGGGTGGCGTTCCATCCGGAGCCAGAGGCGGCTCGAACCGGGGTGGCGGGAGGACGCGCGCGGCCAGTTCGGCGTCTTCGAAATACCGCGCCTTGCGCGCCCGGATCGGCGGGCAGCCCGAGACCATTACCAGTTCTTCGTCAGGGGGAAGCTGCATGATCTCGCCGGACGTCAGCAGCGGCCGCGCGGTTTCGTGGCGCGTCACCATCAGATGCCCGAGCCACGGCGAAAGCCGGTGGCCGGCATAGTTCTTCGCGTCACGAATCTCGGTCGCGGTGCCGAGCGCGTCGGAGACCCGTTTGGCGGTCCGTTCATCGTTGGTCGCGAAACTGACCCGGACATGGCAGTTGTCGAGGATCGAGTTGTTCTGCCCATAGGCTTTTTCGATCTGGTTCAGGCTCTGTCCGATCAGGAAGCTCTTGATCCCATAGCCCGCCATAAAGGCCAGCGCGCTCTCGAAGAAGTCCAGCCGCCCCAGCGCCGGGAACTCATCGAGCATCAGCAGCAGGCGATGGCGGCGCTTCGCCTCCAGTTCCTCGGTCAGACGACGGCCGATCTGATTGAGCACCAGCCGGACCAGCGGCTTGGTGCGGCTGATATCCGATGGGGGTACCACCAGATACAGCGTCGCCGGATGGCTGCCGGCGACAAGGTCCCGGATCCGCCAGTCGCAGCGCCGGGTCACATGCGACACCACCGGATCACGATATAGACCGAGAAACGACATGGCGGTGGACAGCACGCCCGAGCGTTCATTGTCGCTCTTGTTCAGCAGTTCCCGCGCGGAACTGGCGACCACCGGATGCACACCCTTCGCGCCAAGATGTGGCGTGGTCATCATGGCGCGCAGCGTGGTCTCGATCGCCCGCTTGGGGTCGGAGAGGAAATTGGCGACCCCGGCCAGGGTCTTGTCTTCCTCGGCGTAGAGGACATGCAGGATGGTGCCGACCAGCAAGGCGTGGCTGGTCTTTTCCCAATGGTTGCGCTTCTCAAGGGCGCCCTCGGGATCGACCAGCACATCGGCGATGTTCTGCACGTCGCGGACTTCCCGTTCACCGCGCCGGACCTCCAGCAGTGGATTGTAGGCGGCGCTGGCGAGGTTGGTCGGATCGAACAGCAGCACCCGACCAAAGCGGGCGCGCCAGCCGGCGGTCAGTGTCCAGTTCTCGCCCTTGATGTCATGGACGATCGCCGCACCTGGCCAGGTCAGCAGCGTCGGCACCACCAGTCCCACCCCCTTGCCCGAGCGGGTGGGCGCGAAGCACAGGACATGTTCCGGCCCATCATGGCGAAGATAGGCATCGGCCGAGCGGCCCAGCACCACGCCATCGGGGGCGAGTAATCCGGCGCGACGGATCTCGCGCGGGTCGGCCCAATGCGCTGAGCCATAAGTGGTGGCGCGCTTCTTCTCGCGGGCGCGCCAGACGGACATCGTGATCGCGACGATGACGGCGGCCACGCCGCCCGCCGCCGCGATATACCCGCCGATGGTAAAGATGTCCGGAGCATAGGCGTCGTAGGCGAACCACCACCAGAAGAATTCCGGCGGATAATAGACTGGCCAACTGAGCAGCATGAACCACGGAGCGCCAAGCTGCGTCTGGAAGCCGAGCCGCCAGGCGGTCCATTGCGTCGCCGCCCACGTGAAGGCGAGGATCACGGTGCCGACAGCAAACACCGAGCCCCAGAGGATCCTGGTCTGGTTCATGACAGGAACCGACCAGACAGCTCGATTCTCCGATATTCAAGGTCTAATGACAACGCCTGGGGCCGCAGGACAGCAGCGGATAATAAACGGACGGACGGCCAGTCCGCAGGGATTGAACGATGACCGACACCATCCGCCTGATCGACTCCATCGCCAGCTATCATGCCCATGTCTATTTCGACGGCGCAATGGAACGCGCGGCGGCGGAAAGGCTTCGCGCCGAGGTCGCCGAGCGCTTCGTGGTCCGGCTGGGTCGCTGGCACGAGGTTCCGGTCGGCCCACACACGTTGCCGATGTATCAGATCGCCTTCGAGACCGGGCTGTTCGCGACGCTCGTTCCCTGGCTGATACTCAATCACCGGGGCCTGAGCATCCTGATCCACCCGAATACGCGTTCTCCGCGCCGGGATCACATCAGCGACGGACTCTGGCTCGGGCAGCGTCGCGCCTTGCTGCCAGAGCAGCTACCGGAAGACTCGCTGAAGGCGGACGACGCAGGGGCTCCGAATACTGAACCGGCGGGCACGGCGCCGATCTGACGCCAGCCCGAAGCCAGGAGCGTGGCAGCGTTCTATTGGTTGCTTTGGTTGTCATGGTTTCCTATATTGCCATCACGAAGAAGACTCTGCCAGGAGGCGACAGGATGCCCACGACACCCGTTTCGGAAACGCGCGCCCGCGTTGCGGGAAGCCATACGAGAACCCGACTTCTCGGCGTGGGCAGCATCGTGATGGTGCCTGCCGGGCTGGAACTGGCGGCACGCAAGACAGCCCCCGGACGTGTCAGCGCGAAGCCACAGGTGCTGGAATACGAGGTTCGTCCGCAAGCCGGTCGCTCCCCCTCCCGCGAGACCGCTACAGATGCCTATGCGGTCGGCCCGCGGGGACTTGCCCTGTTACGCGGGAAACAGATCAGGGACGACGATCTTCGGCGCGCGGGCGGTGCCTACACGCTCGATCAGGTCAGGGAACTGCTCAGAGTCACGCGCCAGGCCATCGAGAAGAAGGTCCGTGAACAGGCGATCCTGGCGGTTCCGGGACCGAGCGGCGAGCGGCGCTATCCGGTCGCGCAGTTCACCGGCGATGGGGTCATGTCGGGTTTGAAGCCGGTGCTCGCCGCCCTGCCAAGCGAAAGCGCATGGTTCCGTCTGAATTTCCTGGTCACGCCGCTCGCACAACTCGACGGGCAGACACCGATCGAAGCGCTGGGCGCCGGCAAGACAGAGGCGGTGGTGAAAGCCGCGCAGTCCATCGGCGTCCAGGGCGGCTGACCGCGTGCCGGACCAGCCCTGGCCGCCGGGAGACCTCGCTTCCCGGCAACCCCGCTGGCGCATTCTGCCCGCGGGCCATCCCCTGCATCGTTTTCACTCCCGCGCTCATGACCCCGTCTATTTCGACCGTTCGCGCTCCGGGCGTCTCAACGCGCCGAACGGCTCTCATGGCGTTCTCTACACGGCGGAACAGCAGGCCGGCGCGTTCGCGGAGACGTTCCTGCGCGCGCCAGGACGCACGCTGCTGCCGATGGATCTCATCGCCGCCAAGGCCTGCGCCATCCTGAGCGCCAATCGAGAACTGCGGCTGGTGGAGCTGCACGGTCCCGGACTGGCTGTACTCGGCGCCACGGCGGAGGTCACATCATCCGGCCTGCCGTACGATCTGCCGCACGCGTGGTCGAAAGCCGTTCACGACGCATGGTCCGATGCGGACGGCATCAGCTACCGCGCCCGTCATGACAACGATCAGATCTGTTTCGCTCTTTTCAACCGGACGGAGAGCGCGATTGCGATCGCCTCCCAGAGCGACAATCTCGATGCGGACTGGTTCTATGAACTGATGGAGATCTATGGCGTGGGACTGACGAGCTGACCGGCAAGGTTTCAAATCCCGAGCCCGCGCTTCCGCCCGAAATTCCAGTCCACCGATCCGCCCGGCGACAGGGTACCGGAAACCTGCCGTCCGAGCTTCTGCTCCAGCGCCGGGCGCCACGGCACGAGCTGGAAGCCCAGCCCGTCATCGACCATCGCGAACCGACCCGAGGACAGGGCCACCCGCTGGCGATAGACCCCCGAGACGATCTCGCCTTCCTTCGCGGGCCGGTGCTCCAGCCCGCTCTGCGCCGCCAATCTGGCGACGGCCTGATCCAGATCGCGCTGACGCAGGGTGCCGATCAGGTCGGGCGCGAACACCACGCGCTCGCCCTGTCGTCGGGCCAGCCCCTCGGACGCCAGATGATCGATCCGCCGCGCCATTGCCTCACGGACCTCCGAGCCGAAACCCGCATTGGCCGGTGCCGGGTCTTTGGCCAGTAACTGGCGGTCAAGCCAGGTCGCGCCGGGCGCCGTCACCTGCTCGGCCAGCGTGAAGTCCGAGCGGGTCGCCAGCGACAGGCGCTGCGTGCCCTTGGCATCCTCCCAACTCCGGGTCTCGACGATCGCACCGGTCCTGGCATCGCCGGTTAGGTCCAGATCGGGGAAGCGGACATGATGCGTGCGCCCGTCGGTCCCCGCGATCACCACGTAGCCCGAGCCCCTCAACTCGTCATCCAGCCCGCGCTCCACCAGCCGCCCGATGACCGGATCGGCGAGTTTCTCGCCATGGATCGCAAAGCCCGCGACATCGGGATCCACCACCCCGCCGCCAGACATGGCGCGGTGCATGGTTTTGATGATGTCGCCCCGGATGGAGAGATCGCGCAGGGTCGCCTCCAACCCCGGCTTGAGGGTCCAGCGGGCCACCCCGACCGGTTCGGCAAGACCAAGCCCTTCCAGCTTGGTCGCCCGGCCCATCAGCAGACGCCGCAGTTGCGGGTCTTCGCCTCCTGCGCCCGGCCGGAGATCGACGATGCCGCCGCGCTCGTCGTTGATGTCCTGCAACGCGCGATCGAGGCTGGTCCAGCGGTCGGCGCCGATCTCGGTCTCCAGGGCGGTGCGGATTTCCTGCTCGCTGCGCGGGCCAAGTTCCAGCGTTACCCGTTCGGCGGCGCGGTCGCGCAGGCCCTGGCTGATATAGGCGCGGCTGATCACCAGATCCTTGCCGTCATCGGCCACCCCGCGCACCAGGATGTGGACATGCGGATTATCCGTATTCCAGTGATCCACCCCGACCCAGTCCAGTTTGGTGCCGAGGTCGCGCTCCATGTCCTGCATCAGTTCGCGTGCGAAGCCCCGCAGATCCTCCATCCGCGCCGCATCCTCGGGCGAGACGATGAAGCGGAAATGGTGGCGGTCGTCGGCGCAGCGTTCCGCGAAGGCCTTGCTGTCCGCTTCGTCGGAGCCGGCATCGAACAGATGGGCTTTGGCACCGTCGCGGGTCACGCCCTCGCGTCTGAGATAGGCGATGTGGCGGGCGAGCGGCGCGGAGCGGAAGCGCGTGCCCTGCTGACGGACGACGCGCGCCTTGACCACGACCCGACGGGCATTGCTGCGCAGCCGCATGGACAGGGCCGCCCGTCGGCCGCGCCCGAAACGGGAGCCGCCACCGCCTCCCCTGCCCTTCGCGCCGAACCGGGTGCCGGTATGACCGGCCCTCTTCGCGGCACGCATGACCTCGCCAACGAAGGATTTCGGGCGTGCGCCCTGATTGCCATGCTGGATGCGTCCGGGCCGGACAGTCAGGCCGTCATCGCGTGTTGCCATAGCCCGCTCTCCGCTCCGTTTCGCCCCCGACGGCGCCCGGATCGTTGAAAAGATGAGAAAAAATGCACGGACTGCCGCAGGCGGTGCGTGATGAGAAGGAAAATTCCCCAATCAAACCAACCATATGCAGTCCCGAAGGAGCACTGCTTTTACCTTGCCGTCCTTCCCTCCGTTGCCAGCCTCCCCCCAGCGCCCCCTCCCAAAGGCACCCATGGCCCGCCAACGCCCGATGGACCGGAACGGGGGTCATCGACGTGCTTCCCCATGCCCTGAGGCGATGAACAGCCCGACCGACTGCGGTGCGAGTGCCGTCCAGTCTGTCGGGCGAGCGTCATCGGCATGCACCGGATCATGCGCGCTCTCGCCATGCCGAGGGGCATTTCCTGTGCGCAGGAATGACGCCGGAAAGAGTGAAGATCTCTGCCAGGACGGTGTCTCCGAAGCACCGATCACGATGTCATCGGCAGGCGGAAGAGCCAGCCGCGCGCTGACCGATGCAACGTAATCCCGCGTCTCGGCAGGCAGTGGTCGGCCGGTTGCGAGATGCTCGTCATAGCGCGCGGGACCGGCATTATAAGCAGCCAGAAATCCGGCTTCGCCATAGCGATCCCGCATCCAGCGCAGATAGGTCGCACCAGCCAGAATGTTGTCACGCGGGTCGAACGGATCGTCGCCGAGGCCGAGCGACGTACGCAGGCTGGCCCATGTTCCGGGCATCACCTGCATGAGCCCCATCGCACCCGCCGACGACACGGCATGCGCATCGCCCCTGCTCTCCGCGTGCAGCACGGCAGCAATCCATGAGGCCGGAATCTGCGCGCGCGTGGCGGCTTCCGCGATCATGTCGGCGTAGGGATCGGCAACCGCATTATGCGTCGGCACCGTCAATGAAACGACGGCCGGAAGCACGACACCGAGCAGACGGAGCGCCGCCTTACCGCCGGTCATCACGCTTCACCGGGCGGCTCCAGACCAGATGGAAGGCACGCCCCTGACGATCGGACTGGAACAGATTGGCGCGGATCGGCTGCGCCAGCATGGGGTCGTCGAGAACCAGCGAGAGATAGGTGCCCGCCTTCTCGCCGGTGCGTTTCCAGGCCGCGCCGACCTCTGGTCCGGCATCGGCGTCACCGAGATGGACGCGATAATCGGGCGCATGCTCGGCGTCCGACGATGTCGCCGGCACGATCGTTAGTTCGACGTCGAGGGCGAGCGTGCGCAGCCGACCGGCGAAGCCGTCAGCCGTGCGTGTAAAAGTTCCGATCTGGGCCATGTCAGCCTCGTTTCTGCTTGGGGGTGGGAGACATCGGTGACGGCACGAGCCACAGCGGCTGCGCGCGGCCGAGCACCGCAGCGACCGGCAGGATGCCGAAATAGCGACCGTCAAGACTGGTCGGGACTGCTGCGTTCATGACGAAAATCTGGCCGGGCAGGACGTGCCGACAGCCTTGCCAGATCGGCAGCGGACGACCGCGATGATCGTAGGCGAGTGCCTCGCCAAGCGCCTTGCCGTCGACCGAAACAGCAGTACCGATCCGGCAGACCAATTGCCCCGGCAGTGCGGCAACCGGCTTGAGCAGCGGCACACCGAGGGGCAGATAGCCGCCGTGCGCCAGCATCGTGGCAATGTCGGCCGGTGGTCGGATCGCGATCAGGTCGTCGACATGCAGGGTGCTTACCGATTGCAGGCGATACAATCCGACCGGTGTACTGGCGGTGGCATTCCAGATCAGCCGGGGCGCCGGATGAATCGCCACTGACGTGCCAACACCGAGTATTGCGAAATACGTGGTGAAGAACCAACCAAGGCGCGTCATGACACCGCCCTCCGGCGCAGCCAGGCCTGATGGCGGTCGCGCGTGTAGGAGCGTGCCGCCTGCCCGGAGAGCATCCGATTGTGCAGATGCCGCCAATGCTCGGGCGCCACGTCGACGGGGTCGATGCCGATAGCTTCGATACGATCGACAGCTTCGAGCACCAGACGGACCTTCGGCCAACCGCTCTGGCGCAACAGGCTCTCCCCGCCGGGGCGCACGAACGGCACCGTCTGATACGGCTCGCCGGGACGGGTGACGCGCACGATGTCGATGCAGGACACCACCGTGCCGTAATCGTTCGCTGCCCAGCGCAGGAAGGCGAATACGGTGTCCGGCGGAAAGCTCAGTATCCGCCGACGACGATCGAGAATCTGCTCATGGGCGACAGAGCCGAAGCGGATCCAGTGCTCGATGCGCTTCTCGATCCAGGTCAGTTCGACATGAGCGAGGGTGTCGGTCATGGCACATCTCCAGCAGTATCGGGGAACTCGCGGGCCAGCAGCGCGCGCAGCATGTCGGCGACCGTGATGCCGCGCTGGAACGCCGCGACCTTGAGCCGCGCGCGCAGCGCCGGCGTGACGTCGATGGTCAGCCGGGCGGTAAAGCGGTTGATGGTCGAAGGCTTGTCCGGCGCCCTGACCCAGCGTTCGGGATCGGCGGGACGCGCCGCGAAGCCGGGCGGCGTGCGACGTTCCGTCATGGCGAAATTCCTTCGCCGAGCGGCAGCACGGAGGCGATGCGGTCGCGCGCCTTTTGCGCCATGACTGGATCGATCTCGCAGCCGACATAGCGCCGACCGGCGAGCCGGCAGGCGACACCGGCCGCGCCCGAGCCGGCGAACCAGTCGCCCACCAGGCCACCTGGTGGGCAGCTCGTGCGGATCAGGATCTCCAGCAGTGCCACCGGCTTCTCGGTGGGATGGATGGCGCGCCCATGCGCATTGCGGACCGGAATCACGGAGCGCATCAGGCGCGGGCCGCCATCCTCGCTCACGTAATGGCCGGCATCGATCCGGCCCATGTGGGGCGGCCGGTGTCTCCGCCTTACCGTGCGCGCCCGCGCATCGGACGTGGTGGGAACAACATTGTAGACGGCGCGCCAGGGCGTATCGTCGCGATAGAACTGGACGATCAGTTCATGCACGCGGCGGAAGCGATCGGCATGGAAGCTGGAACCGTTCTGCTTCTCCCAGACCAGTTCCTGAGCATATTTCCAGCCCGCATTCCGAAATGCCGCGTTGGATGCGAGAAAGCTCCGCAGGGAGCCGAAGACCCAGAGCGAGCCGCTCGGTTTCAGGGCGGCGAGTGCCTTGCCGGGCCAGTCCGCCACGCGCCGGTCCCAGGCGAGCGACGTATCGCCATAGGGCGGGTCGACCAGGATCATGTCGTAGGGGCCGTGCCAGGGCATCAGGAGCGCGCTGTCGCCGGTCAGGAGGGTCATGGCACCAGCCCCCCGATCTCGGCCGTCAGGGCGGCGATTTCGCGGGCGGCAATCCCGTGCGGGCGCAGGTCGCAGACCAGGCGGCCGGTGCGCGCGGCGTCGGCGAAAGCAACCCGCTGGCCGATCCGCGCCGCTAGAGCGGCAGGCTCATGCCCCATCAGCGCCAGCCGGGTTTCGCGGGCGATGACCGTGCGCGCGGCGCAGCGGTTGAGCACGAAGCGGGCCAGCAGGCCGGGACGGAAGAAGCGCGCGTCCTCCAGCAGCCGCAGCATCTCGGCCGAAGCCCATCCGTCGAACGGCGAAGGCTGCGCGGGAATCAGCACCAGGTCGGCAGCCAGCAGAGCGGAGCGCAATAATGCCGCCACCCGAGGCGGACCGTCGATGACGACGTGATCCACCCCCTGAGCTAGTTGGGGCGCCTCGTGGTGGAGTGTGTCGCGTGCCAGCCCGATCACGCCGAACAGCCGGGGCAGTCCTTCCCGCGCGCGCTGCGCCGACCAGTCCAGCGCCGAACCCTGCGGATCGGCGTCGATGACCGTCACGCGCTGGCCTTCCCGAGCCCATTGGCCGGCGAGATGCAGCGCCAGAGTCGTCTTGCCGACGCCGCCCTTCTGGTTGAGGAAAGCCACGATCATGGCCCCTCTCCGGGGGTTTTCCACGGATCGGCAGGGGGGCCAACATCCTTAAAGTTAGACTCTTTTAAGTTAGAATCTAAGTTAAGGGCGTCGTAACCAATTGATTCAATGTCATGATTCGGCGTTTTCCGCAAACGATAGCACGGATGCCGTGGCAGTGATGGCACGGATAAATCCACAACTGATAGCACGGATGAACTCACAGCTTGTCCACAGACGCCTGTGGATAATTTGACAGGTGCAAAGGCCAGCGTGTCATTGCCGTTGCGGTCGGGACGCACCGACAGCCGATAGCCGGCAAAGGGCTGCCGCTTCGCCATGTCGCGCAGTTCGAAGGCAAAGCGCCGATAGGGGGAAAGACTGGCGGATTTTTCGTAGAGATGGCGCAGGCCGAAGGCCCAGCCCGCACGCTGGCGACCGCCATGCTTGCGCACGATGCGATAGAGCCAGCGCTCCAGACCGCCGGTGAGGCCAAAATAGGCCGGGTCGATGGTCAGCACGAGCGCGTCATCGAGAACCGCCTGGTAGAACCAGTCGGGCAGGATCAGTTCGATCACGCGGGTGCGCCCTTCCCGCGCGGTATGCCGTTTCCATTCGTTGATCCAGGAAAAGCGGTGCAGTTGCCCCTTGCCGGTCTGCCGCAGCGACGTCTTGATCGTGGTGGATTGCAGCCGGTCGAAGGCCGCTTCCAGCCGCTCATAGTCCCGCGCGCTGTCGCCCCGACCGATGAAGGTCAGGATCTCGCGCGGGCTGGCCACCATCAGCCGCGACGTGCGCCGACCGGCGTCACGCGCGGCAACGAGATGGCTGGCGGCCCAGATCAGCACGTCAGCATCCCAGATCGTGGCCATGCCATGTTCGGCAGACGCCTCGACCCGGATGGTGACGTCCGGGGTCCGGTAATCGATCGGGACCATGCGGGGGGATTTGGCGAGGCTGAAGAACGGAAACGCCATCAGATCCTGTGCGTCACGAGGAGCGAAATCTCCCGCGATAGCGTGGAAGAGTTCCAGTTGCTCGCGCTCGGAGCGCGCCCTGCCGGGCGGAGGCATCAGCGACGGCTCCCGCGTGATGTCGGCGGAATCAGCGGACTTTGCCGCGCGGCCGCCGGCACGACGCCGGCAGTGGTGTCCGAGGTATGGGCGCGGGCACCACTCTCGACCCAGGCCTGCAACTCATCCACCCGATAGACCACGCGGCCACCGAGCTTCGAGTAGCGCGGTCCGGTGCCGTAGATCCGGTGTTTCTCCAGTGTGCGAATAGATAGTCCGACGAAGCGCGAGGCGTCGGGCGTGCGCAGATAGCGCGGCGGCAGATCGCTGTAATTGGCGGACATGAGGTGGCTCCGTGGTCGCTGGCTGGGGCCGCGGGACAGATGCGGCCAGCAGGGATCAGCGTGGCGGAGCGAGGTCTTCCGGGACTAGGACCGATCTCATCGGGGGGCGAGATCGGTCCTTGACTGGCGGGAGATGGCGACGCGGCCGCCTCGAACCGGGCGACCGAACCAACTGGATTTCGGCTTTCGCCCTCGTCCCAATCATACAAAGTTCTGCTGAAGGTTTCGGTAAGCGGACATCATGCTGCGATGACACGAGCCAGTCTGCCAGTTTCTGAACCATAACCCATGCCATATGGTCTGCTCTCAGCAAATTGCGAACTTAGCCCATGCCGGGCCCCATGACCCAGTAGCCAAGGACATGGGGCCTGGACCGCTTACTGCATCGTGTCGCCGTCCGGTTCAGCCAACAGAGAAAGAAAGCCGGGTTCAACAGTGGGGCAGCGGTCTACAGTCCATACGTTCTGGGACGTTGGGATGTCGGTCCTCACAAGACGATCACGCCATTGCAGCAGTCAACGTTGTGTTGGCTGGTCTGTCTTCTCGGGTTGCATCGACCTCACGACCTGACTACCCTGCAAGCACCATTGCCGCGTCGGGCCACAATACGACGAAACCTTATTGAGCGTGCTTACTACCTAGAGAGGTTTCGAAAAAACGCCATGAACTTTGCGACTTATCGGTCGCAGTGGGCTTATAACCCGCTGCGCGAAGTGCTGGCCGGAATGGTCGGCACCTTCGCCCTCATTCCCGAGGTCATTGCTTTCTCCTACGTTGCCGGCGTCTCTCCCGCCGTCTCCCTTTTCGCGTCATTTGTCATTAGCGTCGCCATTTCCATCACCGGTGGCCGCCCGGGAATGATCTCAGGGGCGGCGGGTTCCGTGGCCCTCGTAGCCGCGGCCCTCGTGCATAGCTACGGGCTTCAATACCTTCTCGTCGCGACATTACTGGCTGGCGGACTACAGATCATTTTCGGTGCGCTTGGCTTTCAGGTCATTATGCGCTTCGTATCGGCTGAGGTCCGCACCGGCTTTGTGAATGCTCTCGCGATCCTGATCTTTTCGGCACAGTTACCACAAATGCTTCATGTGACGTGGCACACGTATGCACTGATTGCCCTTGGGCTTGCCATCATCTATCTCATGCCACGGATATCAACCCTGATACCGTCGCCCCTGATCTGTATCGTAGTTCTGACAGGCATCACGATGTGGTATCCAATGCCGGTGCACACTGTCTCTGATCTGGGCACGCTGCCGACAGGCCTTCCTGCTTTTACGATCCCCCACGTACCATTCAATCTGGCCACACTGAAAATTGTGTTTCCCTATGCCCTTGCGATGGCATCTGTGGGCCTCCTTGAATCTCTAATGACAGCAGGTGTCGTGGATGATGAGACCGACACGCACGGTGATCCCAGAATGGAATGCGTAGGTCTTGGTGTCTCGAATGTGTTTGTAGGACTGTTCGGCGGCATCGCCGGGTGCGGTATGGTAGGGCAGACAGTCGGCAATCTTCGGTACGGCGGCCAAGGACGTCTGTCGACCTTTACTGCCGGCGCTTTCCTGCTGTTTCTGATGGTCATGCTGCATACTTATGTCGCCCGCATTCCAATGGCTGCCCTTGTCGCCATTATGTGCATGGTCTCAATCAGCACATTCTCGTGGTCATCCCTGCGTGATCTTGCGCGTTTTCCAAAGCTCTCAAGCCTCGTCATGGTCGTAACCGTTGCCGTGACTGTCGCATCCTCGGATCTGGCTCTAGGTGTGCTCGTCGGTGTTCTGCTCAGTGGTGTGTTCTTTGCCTGGTCTATGACGCATTTGATGCACGTCAAAAAGATCAGAGAAGAGGGTACGGATATCTACGAGGTTGAGGGACAGGTTTTCTTTGCTTCGTCTGACCTTCTTCACGATCAGATCGACTTCAGGACCAATGCGCGCCGGGTCGTCATCAGGCTGAACAACGCCCATTTCTGGGACGTGACCTCGGTGGCTATGATTGAGAAGATCGTATCCAAACTCAAGGCTCGCGACATTGAAGTTGAAATCGAGGGCTTGCATGCGCTCCGGCATGGCATCGTCATGCGGTTGACCAGTGAAAAGCTCCTGACCACCTGATAAACTTCGAATAAATGTCCGGAAAAATTCGCCGTCAGGCCAATTTTTCCGGGCAGGTTTTCCATATCTGGGTTGCGGTATTCGATTACAAAATAACTGCCCCTGCAGAAACATTCCCGATGCAAACATGCGATGGCTCGTGTCAACGTTATCTTTTGACGTATAATGTTCAGGAATGGACTATTTTCTCCTTATGTATCTGAAGCCTCACTTCTTCTTTTCAACGAACCGTCACGCGTCTCCAATAGCGGACCATTTTCGGTTTTCCTCGACACAAAGCACCGGAGCGGCCAGCAGTGAGGCCATGGATACTATCAGCCTCCTTGTTCTGTTCTTCCGGCCCTACAAGACATTCATCATCCACTATCGTCCCCGAAACGGGTGCAGTAGCAGGCGCCGATATCCTCCGTCAGTCAGTCCCCGCGCAAAACGCACCAGCCGTTTCATGCGGAAATGCAGATCATGGGAGAGCCAGTCCCCTGCGGAAACCTCCCGACCGAACAGGACGCCGGCGATCTCGCGCTGCGACACCCCGTCGTCCAGGCCATCGAGCGTCCGGAGCGCCAGGATCAGCCTGCGGATGCGATCGGATGACAGGCAGGCCGGATCACGACCGGGACGCCGATCCATCAGCACGCGCCAGAGCCGCAGGGCGGCCTGGACACGCACCTCGAACAGCGCGTCGAGCGGCAGGAGCACGCCGAGCTGAGCCCCGTCAGGCGGCAAGACGTACAGCCGCAGGATCATCTCCCCCTGCTCGACCAGCACTTCTCCCGCCATATCAGGCGGCAGTTCTGCCCGAGCGAGGGAGACCGGATGATACGCCGCGTCAGCCAGTGCTGTCGGCAGGCGGACAACCGCAATCACGGCCGGCGATACCGCAACAGTCCAGCGGGCGGTACGCGGATTGAGGGCCGTGCGGACACTCTCGAAATCGCAACCCCCAGCGCCGGGCGAAGGCTTCGGCGTCTGACGTGGACAGCGCGGCCCGGAGCGCGGCGCGCTGAAGGGCGGCACGATCACGGATAAAGTCCCGATTGCGACTGACAAACTGCAAGGCAAAGGCAGGAGCGTCGAGCGACCGCAGGCCCTCGTACGCGCCCGCCGACCGCCAGTTGGCGCGGCTCATGGCGTCGTCTCCGATGCGTAACGGGTGGGAACAGGGCAAGTACTTGCTCGCGAGAGTATGCCAGACCGTCCCGTTGCCCGCTACGCCCCGCACCTGCAACAGGTCTTGCAGGTCACGCAACGATTCAGGGTGTCAGTGGGGCGCGCCGCCGCGCAGCAGATGCTGGTAGCCATGCTCGGTCATCCAGTGCGCCCGCGCCAGATGACTGTGCCAGCAGCGGTGGACGCCCTCGGGGTCAACCACCGGGTCGCGGTGGAGCACGATGCGGGCGACCTCGCGCCAGTCGGCGCCGTCGGCCTCGGCATCCAGCAGGCGGAGATAGGTAATCAGATGCTGTTCGTCGTAGCCGGTGAGACAGGACGCTTCCGGAGCGCTGTCGGCGACAGACGGGTCGAGCGGGGGCTTCTGCATGATGGAGTCGATCAGGTCGGAGAACGAACGCGACGCACCCTAGCCTGCCGCGTTTCGATGCCGGAAGTCTCGTTAAGAAACATGACGCCACGCCCTTGTCCGGACTCGATGAACAGGATGCCCGCCGCTTCCAGCGCGCGGCGAACCTGGTCGGTCGTGCCCTCATGAACGCCGAGACCGCGTTCGGATTCAAGGCGCTTGAGCGCGGTCAGTGCTACGAGGGCTTTTTCAGCGAGCATCTCCTGTGTCCAGTTCAGGAGTGCCCGTGCCGCCCTTACCTGTCGGCCAGTGATCATCCATGATCACATCCGACACGCGGGGCATGCACACCAGTAATACGACTATAATAGTCGTGTTAGAGAGATTCAACAACGTTCTTTCAGGAGGATGGCAAAGTGGAATCGGCGCCTGGATATCCGATGGCACGGGCGACCATACGAAAAGCCCCCCGCTCTATGCGGGGGGGGTCTCGTCGTATCGGTCCGCCGCGAATTGCGCGCATGCCAGCTTCAGTTCTCGTTCGATCCGTCGGCGCTCCCCGTGGCTCAGGTAAAAGCTGGTCAGTTCGGCGCGCAGCATCTGGATATGGTCGTGTAGCGTGGTCATCGTCCTGCTCCTTTCGTTTCTCGAAGACAGGACTCCGCCTCATGCACGCGGGAGCCGGGTCAGGGATCGCCGCAGGCGACCGCGCCAGCGGCGCCCGGGGGAGCCGATTTTGTCCGGTGTGCCCGTAGGGTGCGCCGGGCAAAATTGGGGGGACCGCGCGTCCTTGAGGCGGTTCACGCCGGGCATGGTATAATGGGAAGACTGAGGGAAGCCCTGTTCCCCTTTCTTGCCCGCACCCCGGCAGATCGAGAGGAGCGCGACTGCTGCGCACGCCCGCTGGTTTCCAACCGGTCATGCGAAGGCCCCGCCCGGACCGGCCGGGCGGGGATCGCGGGCACTTCAGTCGCCGTTGCGGCGACCATTGGGGCGGGACCAGATCAGGCTGTAACCCTCGCCGTCCTCGTCATCGAAGAGATTGGCGAAGATCGGGGCGTTGAAGCTCGGATCGTCGAGCTTGAGGCTCAGATAGTCGCGCCCCTCGTTGGAGCGCCGGGACCAGGCCGCCCCGATCTCCACCCTGCCTACGAAGACGCGGTGGCTGGGGGCGTTGTCGTTCGCGCGCGTGGTCTCGGGAGCGATACGGACGTTGGGGGTCTGGAGCGAGAGGGTGACGATCTCGCCGTTATACCCGTTGCCGACTTTCTTGAAGGTGCCGATGGTGGCCATGATACTCTCCGTGATCTCTGTTATCGAGCCCGCACCATTGCGGCCTCGATGGCGATCGGACAGACGGAGGCGAGCGGCGGCGCATCCCTTGGGGCCGAAGCGCAGCGGAGGACGGCGGGACAGAATTTTCTTGGTGCGCGAGGAATGACGGCGCAGCCGGCAGGGGAAGAAAATTATGGCCCGTTGTTGCGCCATAGCCGATCGAGGCGTAGCCGGCCTTCGGCTAGATCAGCCATCTTGAGAGGCAGCATGCGTGCGCGGCCCGACAGAGCACACATCACGGAGACTATGGCGACCGGCACAGCGCACGAGATCCGGCGGCAACCAGAATGACGGCGTCATCCTCCCTCCATACCAGCCCACCGAACCGGCCCGTTCCGGGACTGCGCCTCACCGGACATGCCCGGCTTCCCCGTTGCGATCGGCCTGCGGGAAATCAGAGCGCCAGTTCGTTTGCTTCAACAGGCGGACCGTATCTGGAACAGCGCGTCGCATCCGCGCTTCGCTGCCCATCGCTCCCCGCCTCTCGATGACGTGGAAAGACAGGCAGGTACCTGATCCATGCCTGCCCGCCGGCTGCCGCGCAGGCGGTCAGACCCGCGCGACGCTCCCGTTGGCCGGTTCGGGCGGGGCCATGCCGGTAAAGCGGACGAACGCGGTGATGCCGACCGCAATGGCGCCGATGACCGAAAAGAAGAGCTGCCAGACGACGGACGGCATCATCATCTCGGCGAGACCGTGCGTGGCGCTATAACCGGCAATGATGGCGGGCACGGTATAGAGCAGGACGATCAGCCCTCTCAGCCAGATCCACGGCGCGCAGGCGAGTGCGATCTGACCGGCGACGAAAGTCGCTATCCCCGCCACGACGCCGACGATCAGGGCGCCAATCACTCCGGCACCGGTATGAAACGCCCAGAGCCCGGCATACAACCCGCCAGCAAACGGCAAGGCGAAGACCGCGAGCGTGAACATGAGCCAGCAGAAAAATCCGATGCCGGCGACGATCAGGAACGGTGCGAAGATCACCATGGTGGCGGCTCCCGTAAAGATGACATGATCTGACGGTCACGCCTGCCACCACCACCACGGCGCAATCCGCATCATAGAGAAAACGATGTATCGACGGAACGAGAATCGTACTGACGTCCGCCAAGCGGACGTGCATCGTGGGGCTGCTCAGGGAGACAACGTCATGGCGGACATCACGGGACGCGAACTGCATCTGGTCAAAAAGGCGCTCGCCATTGCAGTGCTGGCCATTGAACAGCAACCAGGGCCGTTTCAGTCCTATTCGGACATGCAGGACATGAAGGGCCTGCTCGACCTTCTGGCGCCCGGCGATACCGAGCTGGCCTTCTATGCCCGTTCCGCGCGGATCGCCGTCACGGGTAATCCGGACTGAAGACGGCGCTCACGCGCCGCCTCCGAACCGCAGGACCGGGATACCGAGGCGCTTCGCCTTGTCGGCCAAATTCTCCTGGATACCGGTTCCGGGAAAGACGATGACGCCAATCGGCAAGGTATCGAGCATGGCGTCGTTGCGGCGGAAGGGCGCGGCCTTGGCATGCTTCGTCCAGTCCGGCTTGAAAGCGATCTGCACGATCTCGCGGTGATCAGCCCAGCGAGACGCGACGAACTCCGCGCCCCTGGGCGAACCACCATGCAGCAGCACCATGTCGGGATGCTTGGCACGGACCTTGTCCAGCCGGTCCCAGATCAGGATATGGTCGTCGAAGTCCAGCCCCCCGGTCACGACGACCTTGGGGCCGGGCGGGACCAGCAATTCGCTCTCGGCGCGGCGTCGGGCGTTGAGAAAGTCACGGCTGTCGATCATAGAGGCCGTCATGGTCCGCCGCGATACCAGCGAGCCGGTCTTCGGCCGCCACGCGCTCAGGGTCAGCCGCTCGAACTGCTCCTGCGCCTCGTCGCGGAAGATCTCGTAGGCGTTGCGGCGTTCGATCAGTGTCAGCCCTTCGGCGATCAGTCGCTCCAGTTCCACCGAGCGGATCTCGCTGCCATCCTGATCCTGCTGGCTGCGTTTCTGCGCCTGCTCGTTGCGGTCAAGCTCACGCTCGACCTGGCCGACCATGCGGTGGAAGATGTTCACGGTGGACCAGAGCAGCGCTTCGAGGTCCGGTTCCAGCCGTGTGTCAGTCAGCGTCGCGGCGACGGCGTCGAAGATGTCGGCCACAGCACCCCCGATGCGCGGAGCTTCGGGCAGCGGCCTTGGATCAGGCTCGTCCTCGAAGGGACGGTAGCCATACATCTGAAGTTCAGCCAGCACATGGGCGGTGGATGAAGCGGCGTGCGGCGGTTCAAAATCATCGGTGCGGGTCATGATGCGGTCCTCCCAGGTCTCCGGCCGCGCCCTTCGCGGCCTTTCCGGGGGCGGATAGCGGCAGACCAGGGACGGGCCGGAACCGCGCGCTCGCGCGCGGCCGCAGCACAGCGAAGGATGGCAGGGGGCCGGCTATTTTGCTTCGCGATGTAAAGCGCCCCCAAAGGGGCGCGACGGAAAATAGCTGGCTCACGCCATTGAAGGCCCGGCCCGGCTGACGCCCGCTCCCCACTTGAAAGGCCGGGGCGCGAACCTGCCGAACGGGAGGCACGACAGGACCGCCGATAGAAGACGGAAACCGCCCGCCCCTCTTTCCGGCCCGCTCATGTGCCGGCAGTCTCCAGAAACCGTGCCACGTCCGGTGGCGCAAGTTGCGGATGCAGGATCGCCCGCAGTGCGCCGCGTCCGAGCGCCCGGAGATCATCGTTGAAATCGCCCAGCCGTGGCGACAGCCCGATCACCTCGATCCCGGCGTCATCCGCGCGGGCGTGCAGCGTCGCCAGCGCCTGATCCCCGGCCGGATCATCGTCGCGCAGCACGTAGAGCCGGCGCAGCAGCGGCGGAAAGATCAGGGCGGCGAGATGCGCCGAGGACAGGCATGCGGCCAATGGCAGATCGGGCAGAACCTGCCGCAGCGACAGCACCGTCTCGATGCCTTCCCCGGCGGCGAGCACATCGGATGCCACCCCAAAGCGCACGGCATGGCCGAGCAGCCCGCCCAGGGCGCGACGCGGATGATCGACCGGCGCCTTGCCGCGCCCTTCCGCCGCCAGCCAGGTGCGATGCACACCGGTCAGAGTGCCGTCGAGATCGGTGACGGCGGCGATCATGGCGGGCCAGGTCTCGGTCGGACTGTCCTCGTCCGGGCGGTAAAAGCAGCGCGGATGGAAGCGCAGGGCGCCGGCTCCGTGCAAAAGCGTAATATCGCGTCTACGGAGATACGCTTCTACGGATGTACCCACGATCGGCCCGGACATGGCCCAGAGCCGATGTGCGGCTTCAGAAGAACTGGCAGAGCCACGCTCACGGGCCGGACGGTCCTGTGACGACGGTACCGGATCGGGACGCGGCAGGCTGAGAAAGGCGCGCGCCTCGTCGGCCACGTCGCGGAAATCCACCAGGCCGAGGCTTTCGCGGATCACGTCCAGCAGGTCGCCATGTTCAGCGGACTGCGCGTCCGTCCATTTTCCCGCCCTGCCGTTGGCGGTGTTGTGCAGCCGGACAAACAGCGACCGGCCGGGCGTGTTGCGTACGTCACCGACCAGCCAGTAATTGCCGTGACGACGACCAGCGGACAGATACCGACGGCACACCGCCTCTGCGTTCTCCGCCAGACGGCGGGCCAGATCGCCCGCGTCATGCAAGGTCATCGCCCTGCCCTCCTGTGTCGGGATTGCCTCCGTCCAGGGCGATCGCCAGCCAGCGATCGGTGGTCATCCATGAAATCGTCTTGCGCCTGCCAAGGTCAAGCAGATGCGCGCCTCCGCTGAAGGCGCCGATCCGGGGACGTGAACAGCTATTGGCCCACTGGAACCCCCATCGCCCCCGCAGCCGGAATGCCCGCGCACAGCGTAGCACGAAATCCACCACCTGATGCGGATCGCCGGTTGTCTCATCGTGCATCCAGAGTTTCGTGCCACCATATTCAGGCACGATCGACAGGACAAAACCGTCAGAGGGCGGGTCTTCCGCCGCCAGTTCGTCGATGAATTCATTGTAGAGGTCGAGCGCCTTTGCGGCATTGTCCACTGTGCCCACATCGAGAACGCAGGAAAAATGCGTGAAGAAATCAGCCATCGGAAAACTCCCGAAACGAAAAAGCCCGGCGCGGTGGCCGGGCTCGTAAAAACGTATTGGCGGAAAAGCGTGCAGTCGGCTTTCAGGAAGCCCGTTCCATCAGCCTGCGGGCCTTCTCTTCCAGATCCAGCCGCGTATCCTGATTGGCCCTGGTGCGGGCCAGTGCGGTAATCCCCTGCACGAAATCGAACACGCTCTCGGGCTTGTGCCCTTCCTCATGCAAGACCGTTTCGATGATCTTTGTGGTTTCCGGTTTTGAGAACCCGCGACGACGTAAGAATGTTTCACGATCATCATCGTTCTTCGCCACCAGAGCGCGACGCGAGGCCTGAATGCCCGAGATGAACGAGGCCGGACTGGC
>NZ_BANE01000079.1 GCF_000964405.1 Novacetimonas hansenii JCM 7643 | reverse complement strand
CTTGTCGATGACGCCACCGTCATGATCGAGAATATCGACGCCCACCTAGAGATGGGAAAGGAACTGGAAACCGCCATCATTGATGCGGCGAACCAGATCGTCATCCCGACCTTTGTCGCCACCACCTGCATCTGCATTGTATGGCTGCCCCTGTTCGCGCTGAGTGGCGTTGCAGGATGGCTGTTCATGCCAATGGCCGAAGCCATCATCTTTGCCATGATCGCGTCGTTCATCCTGTCACGCACGCTGGTGCCGACCATGGCGAAATACCTTCTGGCGGGCCATAGCGTCGCGGGACATGGGGATTCACACCATTGCGAACCCCAGCATCACAAGCTGCAATATCCCCGCCGCCTGCCCGAACGTTTCCAGCAGGCGTTCGAACGGGGGTTCAACACCTTCCGGGAGCGGTATTCCCTTCTCCTGCAATGGGCGATCGGGCGCAGGCGGATGTTTGTCGGCACGTTCCTGGGCATTTCCGTCGTTTCGATGGGGCTGTATCTGACCGCCGGGCGGGATTTTTTTCCCGAGACGAAATCAGGCACGATCCAGATGCATATGCGTGCGCCGCTTGGCACCCGTATTGAGGTTGCAGGGCGTGAGGCATCGTTGGTGGAAGACCGCATCAACCAGCTTTTCCCCAACCGTGTGGACACTATGATCGAAAATTGTGGCCTGCCCGAAGGTGCGCATAATCAGGCCTTCATCCCCACACCGACCATCGGCACGCAGGATTGTGACATCACCATCGCCCTGAAGGACGAGGAAACGCCCGTGTGGGACTATCGCGCCATCCTGCGGCGCGACCTGTCGGCGCGCTTTCCCGGCACGGTCTTCACGTTCCAGCCTGCGGACCTTACGGCACGCATCCTGAACTTTGGCTCCCCCGCGCCGATCGACGTGCAGATTTCAGGGCCTGACCTGCGTGATAATTATGAATATGCCCGCCACCTGGTAAATGAATTGCGCAAGGTGCCCGGAACCGCCGACGTGGTGATCCAGCAGACGATGAAAACACCGACATTGTTTGTGCAGGGTAACCGTACCTTTGGTCAGGCGACCGGCATGACCGAAGCAGACCTGGCGAATAATGAACTGATGACCCTGTCAGGCAGCCAGACGGTGGACCCGCAATACTGGCTGGACCCGAAGACCGGGATTACTTTCCCGCTGAATGTCTATGTCTCTCAGGACCAGTTGACGCATTTCAGCAACCTCATGACCATCCCGGTGGACAAGGGGGATGGCGATCCGCAGGGTCGGCACATGCAGCTTCTGGGCGGGATCAGCAATGTCACCGCCACCGGCACGCCGGGACAGGTGTCGCATTTCAACTCCATGCCGGAAGTCGATATCTATGTCTCGGCCGAAGGCGCCGACCTGGGGCAGGTGACATCAGGCGTGCAACGCGTCCTGCGCCAGACGGCACACATGGTTCCCTCCACCGCTGCCGTGGTGATCCGGGGACAGACCGAAACGATGCGCAATTCCTATAACGAACTGATCTTCGGTCTGGTGGTGTCTGTCCTCCTGATCTACCTGCTGATCGTCGTGAACTTTCAGTCATGGCTTGACCCGTTCATCATCATCACCGCCCTGCCCGGCGCGCTTGCCGGTATCGCATGGGCGCTGTTCCTGACCCATACGCGCCTGTCGGTACCCGCATTGACGGGGGCCATCATGTGCATGGGCACAGCCACGGCCAATTCGATCCTTGTCGTCTCCTTTGCCCGCGAACGGATCGAGGAACATGGTGACGCCCTGCGCGCAGCGGTGGAGGCGGGATATGGCCGCATCCGTCCGGTCCTGATGACCGCATTGGCGATGGTGATCGGCATGGTCCCCATGGCCATGAGCAATTCGCAGAACGCACCACTGGGCCGTGCCGTCATCGGTGGCCTGCTGGTGGCAACGGTTTCCACCTTGCTGTTCGTGCCGTGTGTTTACGCAATCCTGCACAATCGTCCGTCCCGCAGCCGGGGGGAAACAAAGTGATGTCGATCCGGAAATCGCAAAAAATACTGCTGGTGTCGGGGGCTGTCGCCGTCATGGGATGGTGCGGATACCTTGTGGCCGAACGTGTCCACCATGCAGCCTCCCTGCGTAGGGAGGCCCAGATGGCCGCCATTCCCAACGTGATGGTGATCTCCCCCCATACCGAGGCACATCATGTCAGCCTCGAACTGCCTGGAACGGTGGAGGCATGGTACCAGGCCCCGATCTATCCGCAGGTGTCGGGATATGTGCGCATGTGGTACAAGGATTACGGCGCACGCGTCGCCGCCGGTGACGTACTGGCTGAAATCAATACGCCCGGCCTCGATGCACAGTTCGCACAGGCCCAGGCTGACCTGCAATCGTCACAGGCCAAATACGACCTTGCCGTCGTCACGGCACAGCGCTGGCGGCTGATGGGGAAATCACAGGCCGTATCGGGACAGTCGGTGTCCGTGCAGGACGCGAATGAAAAATCGGCCGCGGCCGACCTTGAGGCCGCGCGCCATAACCTCGATCGCTATGCCGCGCTTGAACGTTTCAAGGTGATTGTCGCCCCCTTTGACGGGGTGGTGACGGAACGTGACATCAATGTCGGGGATTACGTGCACGAAGGTGGCGGCAACCTCAACGCCAATGGCGGGGCCAGCGAATTGTTCAGTGTGGCGGACACCCACCAGATGCGCCTGTTTGTCTCCATCCCCGAAAACATGTCCTACATCCTGCAACCCGGTCTGCATGCAAGCGTGCGCGTCCCGCAATTTCCCGATCGCGTGTTCGAAGGGCAATTCCTGACCGTATCGGGGGGATATGATCCCGATACAAGGACAAGCGTCAGTGAATTCGTGATTGATAATAAGGACCATGCCCTGTGGCCCGGCACCTTTGCCGCAGTGACGCTGAGCGCACCGGAACAGTCCGGCCACCTTGCCATCCCCACCGGCGCGTTGGTGTTTCAGGAACATGGCATGCAGGTTGCGGTGGTGGATGACCACGATATCGCGCATTTCCATGACATCACGGTGGGCCGTATGGGGGATGGGGCCACACAGGTGCTTTCTGGCCTGTCGGCGCAGGACCGGATCATCGACAACCCACCCGCCGACCTGCTGGAGGGGGAGAAGGTCCATGTCTCCGCACCCGCCGCAGGATACAGCAATGATGTCTCTGAAAAGGACGATGAATGATGAAATCAGGTCTTCGTCGTTGCACGGCCATGCGTGGGGTCGGTCTTGCATCCATGCTGATGCTGGCGGGATGTGACCTTGCCCCCGCCTATCACGCGCCACATTACGTGATCCCCACCACATGGCAGGGGCAGGCCCCCTTTGCACCGGCGCATCCGATGGATGACAGCGTCAGGGCGGAATGGTGGAAAGCATTTACGGACCCCCGCCTGGATGAGCTGGAGGCCGAGGCCACAGCCCATAATGGGAACCTGCAGGCCGCGGCGGAACGTTTCCTGCAGGCGCGTTCCGTCGTCAGCGAGGCGCGTTCCGACCTGTTGCCCCATTTCGGGCTTGCCTTTGGTGGCAGCAATAACAAGAGCTCGGCCGAACGATTGTTCCGGTACAAAGGGCCGATCACGGATTCTGACGAATTCTATGGCGGCATGGCCTCGTGGGAGCCGGATTTCTGGTCATCCATCCGCAACCGTGTCCGCCTGCAAAAGGATTATGCACAGGAACAGGCCGCCGAATATGCGTCCGCCCGCCTCAGCTTGCAGGCGGAACTTGCCAGCGATTATTTCACCCTGCGCGGTCTCGACGCGCAGGCAAACATCTATACCCAGTCGATCAGGTATTATGAGGACTCGCTACGTGTGACGCGCACGCGTCTGCAGGATCAGGCCGCCTCGCGGCTTGACGTGGCGCGTGCGGAAAACCAGCTCTACACCACACAGGCGCACCTGCTCGACATACAGGCGCAGCGTGAGGTGATGGAACATGCCATCGCCGTGCTGGTCAATGTCGCGCCGTCTTCGTTCCATCTTGCCCCCGACAGCCACCTGAACACGAACCGCGTCGCACTTTCACCCGGGGTGCCGTCGGAGCTGCTGGAACGTCGTCCCGATATCGCCATGGCCGAACGCCAGATGGCACAGGCCAACCGGGCCATCGGCATCGCACGTGCGGCCTTCTATCCACATGTCTCTTTCCGGATGGATGGCGGTTTTGACGATAATGGCTTCAACCTCGCCAACCTTGCCAACAGCATGTGGACCTATGGCGCCACGGTTACGTTGCCCATTTTCGAAGGGGGCCTGCGACGCGCACAATTGCAACAGAGCTGGTCGGCCTACCGCGAGACGCGCGACCATTATCGCATGACGGTGCTGACGGCGTTTCGTGATGTGGAGGACGGACTTTCACGCACAAAACGGCTGGATGATGAAAATGCACGCCTGCGCGCGGCGGTAGGTGCCGCAAGCCAGACACAGGATATCACGATGAACTTGTACAAGGGCGGGTTGGCCGCATATCTCGACGTGTTGATCGCGCAGGTCAGTACATTGGAGGCGCGTATCCAGCAGGTGGAGGTCCAGACACGCTATCTCCAGGCGCAGGTCGGGCTGATCCGGGCCTGTGGCGGGGGATGGAATGCATCACTGCTGCCGGCGTCGAACCGGCTGTCGTCTGTCGGAGCGTTGCAATATTCCGGTCTGCACCCGGCACAACCTGTCGGCGATGTTCCTGTGCCGCGCACCAAGGGCGAAGACCCCGAAGATAACCTGACCGGCCCCAAGCTGTCGGCCCTGTCAGTAAGATAGGGCTACCGCAAGGTAGCCCACCCGCACGGTGGGATTGCACAGGAAAGGGTCATAGCTTTTATTATTTATACAAAACATACATACGCGACATATGTATGTTTTGTAAAATATATCCATATCGTGCGGGTTTTATGCTAGTTTGAGGCACCTATCTCTTAACAGGTGCTCTTGTGATTCTGTTTTTATCTGGCCTGATTTCTCTGGTTCTTCTGGTCGCACTCAATATTTTTATTTCACTATCGGAAATATCATTCGCTGCGGCGCGTGATGTCCGTCTCCGCTCACGCGCGGATGCGGGCGATGAACGCGCCGCAGCCTTCCTGCGTCTGCGCCGCAACAGCGGACAGGTCATGACGGTACTGCAGATATGCCTCAACGGTGTGGGGGTACTGGGCGGTATCATCAGTTCGGAAATGCTCGCCCCATCCCTGACCCATGGGCTTATGACATGGGGACTGGGCGAAGCCACGGCCCAGACACTGTCCGCGACGGTGGGGTTTTTCATGGTGACAGGCATGTTCGTGCTTTTTGCCGACCTGATCCCCAAACGTATCGCAATGAACGCCCCGGACAAGGTTGCGCTTGCTGTCGGATGGTTTCCGGCGATGGCGCTGAAACTGTTTTTTCCCCTTGTCTGGATCTTTTCCAAGATGTCGGATGCGATCCTGCGGGCGCTGAAGATTCCGGCGGCATCGGCGGTGGAACCGGTCACGCCAGAGGATTTGCGTGCGATCCTTGCGGCGGGCACAGCCTCAGGGGTCCTGCTGGAGCAGGAACACCAGATGATCCAGAACGTGCTGGGGTTACAGGACCGCTCCATCACATCAGCCATGACGCCACGCGATGAAATTGTATTCCTTGACCTGCAGGAAAGCGTCGAGGCGCAGAAAGCCAAGGTACGGGCAAAGCCATATTCGCGTTATCCGCTATGTGATGGCGGGCTGGATAATGTCGTGGGGTCCATCCGGGCAGAAGACGTGCTGGCGGCTGTGGTGGATCGCCCCCCTGCCCCCGCCACGCCGTCACCGGGCACGTCTGCGGGTGACAGGGCGGTTTTTGAGGTGCGACGTGATGTCCTGTCGGTGCCTGAGACGATCAACCTGTGGGATACACTGGCGCAGTTCGACACGCATGGGGTCGGGTTTGCACTGGTTGTCAATGAATATGGGCTTGTCGTCGGCCTTATCACATTCAAGGACATCATGGGCGCGTTGATGGGGGGAGTGGCAAATCCGTTCGAGGAACAGTTGATCGTCCGACGTGATGCCAATTCCTGGCTGATAGATGGTGCGGCCTCGATCGAGGATGTGCGACGTGACCTTGAGGTCATGGACCTTGACGAAGCCGGGCCGTTCGACACCATTGGCGGGTTTGTCATGCACCGGCTGCGTCGCATGGCGCGCAAGGCCGACCGCGTGGATACTGCACGCTTCCGCTTTGAAGTGGTCGATGTGGAGGGGTTTCGCATTAACCAGCTGCTTGTCACCCGCCTCCAGAACTGAACGGTTCTGGCGCTGCCTTGTCTGGACAAGACAGCGCCAGGAGAGACCTTATCGTTATTGGATCAGTTTGAAACAGCCTCCAGCGTCGTGGCATGTTTTTGCACGATTGGGGGAACACGGATCAGGTAGTCAAACGCAGAAAGCGCAGCCTTTGCCCCATCCCCGATCGCAATGACGATCTGCTTGTAGGGGGTTGTCGTGGCATCACCCGCCGCGAATATGCCGGGGATCGAGGTCGCACCATGATCGTTGACGACAATTTCCCCAAAATCGGTCAACTGTATCGTGCCCTTCAGCCAGCCGGTATTGGGCAGCAGGCCGATCTGCACAAATACGCCCTCAAGGTCGATCTGGTGGTCCGTGCCATCGCCCCCGCGATAGGTCAGGCCTGTGACGTTCTTTCCATTTCCTTCGATCCGGGTGGTCAGGGCCTCCGTCAGAACCGTCACATTGGTCATGCTGTGCAGTTTGTCTTGCAGCACCTTGTCCGCCTTCAGGTGCGATCCGCGTTGCAGCAGCGTGACATGCGCGACAATGCCCGCAAGGTCGATCGCAGCCTCGACACCGCTGTTTCCGCCCCCCGCGACGGCAACACGCTTGCCCTTGTAGAACGGGCCGTCACAATGCGGGCAATAGGCCACGCCTTTGTTGCGGTATTCCTCCTCGCCCGGCACGCCCAGATGGCGCCAGTGCGCACCGGTGGCGATAATGACCGTGCGGGAATGCAGGATGGCCCCACTTTCCAACGCCACACCATGCAGCCCCCCTGGTTGTGCCGTAGGAAACAGTTCACTGGCGCGCTGCGATGAAATCACATCGACATCGTACTGCCGGACATGCGCCTCCAGCGCGGCAGAGAGTTTCGGACCGTCCGTTTCCTGGACTGAAATAAAGTTCTCGATCCCGTCCGTATCCATCACCTGACCGCCGAAACGCTCTGCCACGATGCCGGTACGTAATCCCTTGCGCGCGGCATAGACAGCAGCAGCAGCCCCAGCAGGGCCACTACCAATAATCAGCACGTCAAAGGGGGGGATATCCTTGAGCTTTTCCGCCGCGCGACGCGGGGCGTCCGCATCCAGCTTTGCAAGGATCTGTTCCACATCGGCGCGCCCGGTCTCGAACGCTTCGCCATTAAGGTAGACCTGTGGCACGGACATGATGTTGCGTGCGGCAACCTCGTCCTGGAACAATGCACCATCAATCGTGGTATTATGGATGTTGGGATTTATCACGCTCATGGCATTAAGCGCCTGCACCACGTCCGGGCAGTTCTGGCATGACAGCGAGACATAGGTCTCGAACGTGTATTTTCCCGGCAGGGCACGGATCTGCGCGATCACGTCATCAGAAAATTTGGGCGCACGCCCGGCCACCTGCAACAGCGCCAGTACGAAGGATGTGAATTCGTGCCCCATCGGGATGGCCGCAAAGGTCACACCCGCAATGGTATTTCCTGCCGCCGCATCGGCGCGACGGATGACGAAGGAGGGACGTCGCGTGGCCACGCCCTGTTCAGAAACCTGCACCTTGTCGGAAAGGGCGGCGACTTCATGCAGAAGCTCATGCATCTCATGCGATGGTGCGCTGTCATCAAGCGAGGCTTCCAGCACGACCGGATGGGACAGATTCGCCAGATACCCCTTGAGCTGTGCCTTGATGGTGTCCTGCAACATGGAAAGAACTCCGCTTTTTCCGAAAAGGTGGGGAATGGTCCGGCCCGCAAAGGGGCCGGACCACGAACCTGCGATCAGATCTTGCCGACGAGGTCCAGCGACGGGGTCAGGGTCGCACTGCCTTCCTTCCACTTCGCCGGGCAGACTTCGCCCGGGTGGGAGGCGACATACTGCGCGGCCTCGATCTTGCTGAGGAGTTCGGTGGCGCTGCGACCAACGCCGCCTGCCGTGATCTCAATATACTGGATCTTGCCTTCGGGATCGATCAGGAAGGTGCCACGGTCGGCAAGGCCCGCTTCCTCGATCAGAACGTCGAAGTTACGTGCGATATGCCCGGTCGGGTCGCCGATCATCACATATTTGATCTTGCTGATGGCCGGCGAGGTATCATGCCATGCCTTGTGCGTGAAATGCTTGTCAGTGGAGACCGAATAGATTTCCACACCCAGCTTCTGGAACGCGGCATAGTTGTCGGCCAGATCTTCAAGCTCTGTCGGGCAGACAAACGTGAAGTCTGCCGGGTAGAAGAAGAAGACAGACCATTTGCCCTTCACGTCGGCATCGGTCACGGTAATGAACTTGCCATTGTGGAAGGCATCAGCCTTGAAAGGCTTCAGGGGCGAATTGATGCGTGCCATGTAAAATGCTCCTCACTTTTTCGCTTGTCATTGATGACAGGCCTGTTGTCCCACGAACACGGATGACGCGGAAACTGTTTGTTCTGATAGCTCTGATCGGCAAAACCTTTCAATCCCCATGCAGGAATCCGTTATACCTATACCCATGAGCTATATCCCCCTTTCCGGCCTTTCGCTGCGGGACATTGAATATGTTGTTGCGGTGGATGACCTGCGCAACTTTTCACGTGCGGCAGAACGCTGCGGCGTCAGTCAGGGCGGCCTGTCGGAACAGGTGCGCAAACTTGAAACCCTACTGGGTGTGGTGCTGTTCGAACGTACCCGCCGCCATGTCGCCCCCACCCCGCAGGGTGCGCGCCTGATCGCGCTTGGCCGAGAGGTGCTTGCCGCCGCACGTGCCATGATCGAGGCCGCGCGCGTGCAGGCTGGCCCGCTTGAAGGCATGCTGCGTATCGGGGTCATCGCCACGCTTGGCCCCTATTATGTTCCCAGCCTCCTCCCATTGCTGCGACATGCATATCCGCAACTGCGTCTGCAACTGACCGACAGCCAGACACTGCCCATGCTCCAGATGCTGCGCCATGATGAACTTGATCTGGTGTTTGCCGCCCTCCCCGTCAGCCATGATGCCCTGCATTGCACACCGATTTTCGAAGAACCGTTTGTCGCTGCCTTTCCTGCGCAGCACCCTCTGGCGGCGCATCAGGGGTTGGCGATGGGGGAACTGGACGGGCCGGATCTGCTGCTGCTTGAAGAAGGGCACTGCCTGCGTGAACAGGCACTTGCCCTGTGTGGCATGCCCCCACATCATGACCGGCAGCGCCTTGCCACCAGTCTGGAAATGCTGTGGCATATGATTGGTGCTGGCGAGGGATATTCGCTAATACCTCATCTTGCCCTGCGGCATCGCGGTGAATGGGAAGACCTGATCACCACCCTGCCTCTGTCGGATGCGCGGCGCACCATTGGCCTGGTGTGGCGCGCATCCGACCCGCGGGAGGACGCATTTCGCGAGTTCGCGGCATTCCTGCGTGAAAACACGCCAGATGGCTGCCATCCGGTGACTGATCCCGATCAGGGCGGTTATGGGATACAGGGGTAACAGTCCCCCATCCCGTCAGGTATCATGCCTGTCACCGGTCCGGGTGGCGCGATGCGTCGCCACGTTCACCACGTTCATGGAAAATCGGCCTTGATCCCACAGTCTTCCTCCCGGTCATCACGGCCTGATATGTTTACATCATGGCGTATATGGCTGTTACGGCGTTTCGGGGTGTATGCACATCTTCCGCGTATGTTCCGACAGTTATGGCAATGCAGCCCGGCGCTGACACTCGGCAGTATCGGATTGCGACTGGTGCAGGCGATCCAGCCGCCCCTTGCGCTCTATGTCGCGAAACTGATCGTCGATGACGTCATACGCCTTGACGGGCATGCGGATTCCCTTGCGGGTTCGCCCCGGCTGGAAATGTGGCTGGCGGTGGAATTCGCGCTGATTATCATGTCAGACCTGACATCACGCGCGATGGCCCTTGTCGATGCGCTTTTGAATGAACGTTATATCAACGCCGTCAGCATTGCATTGATGGATCATGCGGCCACACTTGACCTGGCGCAGTTCGAATCGAGTGAATTGCAGGATCTGCTGGAACGTGCCCGGCGGCAGGCATCCGGGCGCAACAACCTGCTGGTGCAACTGTTCAACATTGGCCAAACGGCGCTGACGGCCGTGACGCTGGTGATCGGGGTAGTTGCTTTTGCGCCGTGGATGGTTGTTGTCCTGATTGTCGGCCTGTTGCCTGCCGCAGCGGGCGAGGCCCGTTTCAATGCCGAAGCCTATCGCCTGATGCGGGCCAAAACGGCGGAGCGGCGGGAGATGGAATATCTGCGCCATGTCGGGGCCAGTGCCGAACATGCCAAGGAAATAAAACTGTTTGGATTGGGCGGGTTCCTTGTCGGGCGCTTCCGTACGGCGGCCAACACTGTCTTGGAACAGAACCGCGGGCTTGCCCTGCGCCGGTTCGGATGGAGTGGCCTGTTCGCCGCGATCGGGTCACTGGCCTATTACGGTGTTTATATCATTATCGTACGCGATACGGTGCGGGGACAGTTTTCGGTGGGGGATCTGACATTCTTGTCGGGTTCATTCCTTCGGTTGCATAGCCTGCTATCCAGTCTCCTGCTGGGGATCACCCAGACGGCGGGACAGGCGCAGTATCTTGATGATTTCTTTGCATTCCTTGACCTGCGACCGGTCATTACCACGCCTGTCGTGACGCAGCCTTTTCCCTCCCCCATCCGTCATGGCATCCGCTTTCGAAATGTCGGTTTCCGCTATCCCGGAACGAACCGATGGGCGCTGCGCCATCTGGAACTGAGTATCGGCGCCGGGGAGACCGTGGCGCTGGTGGGGGAAAATGGCGCGGGCAAGACCACCATCGTCAAGCTGCTGACGCGCCTGTATGAACCTGATGAAGGGGAAATCACGGTTGATGGCGTCTTGTTGCGCGATATGGACCTTGATGACCTGCGTGCCCATATCGGGGTCATTTTTCAGGATTTTGTGCGCTATAGCCTGACGGCGGCAGAAAACATCGCCGTCGGGCGTATCGGTGCGTTGGAGGATAGCGCGCGGATCATGGCGGCAGCCCGCGAAGGGCTGGCCGATGGCGTCGTAGAAAAACTGCCGCTTGGGTATGATCAGCCCCTTGGCAAGAGGGTCGCAAAAGGACGGGACCTGTCCGGTGGGGAATGGCAGAAAATTGCCATTTCACGTGCCTATATGCGTGATGCAGACCTGCTGATCCTTGATGAACCGACTTCGGCGCTGGATGCGCGTGCGGAAGCGGATGTGTTTGACCGTATGCGTGCGCTGCGCCAAGGCAAATCGGCGCTGGTGATCTCGCATCGTTTTTCCACCGTGCGCACTGCTGATCGTATCATTGTCCTGGAACATGGCCAGATACTGGAATCTGGCACACATGATGACCTGCTGGCCCGCAATGGACGTTATGCCGAGCTGTTTGCCCTTCAGGCGGCAGGATACCAGTAAGAGACTGTTTGAAAAGTCAGGTTCAATAACATCCTGAAATTATAAAGGTTTTTTTGTGAAGATTTTCCCAAAAAGCTTCAGAAGACGCCGCCTGTTTGAAAAAAAGGCGGCACCCAAAAACTTTTCTTATTTTTTATCAACGGTTTGTTTTCAGACAGTTCCCAAGGAACAATATGGCCGCAAGCGTCGCGTGCTAACCCGTGCAGGCGATAAACAGCGTCATCGTCAGAACCGACAGGATGGCGCTGAGAAACAGGGTGGATGCGGCCTCACGTTCATCAACCCTGAAGCGTACGGCAAGGATCACCATCACGGTCCCCACCGGGATCGACAGCGCAAGAACTGCTGCGCGGATGGTATCATGCGGCATCCCAACCAGCACCAGTACGCCCCACGATACCGCCGGCACGATAAGATTGCGTGCAAGCACCGTCATGACCACGGGCAGAGTTATGGATACACGTTGCGCAAACAGCACGATCCCCGATGCAAAAAGTGCAACCCCAGCCGCAGCATTCCCCAGGAGACCAAGTGAATCGAGCAGTACCTTGGGAAGATGCAGGTCCATGACCACAAGCATCGTGGCAGCGATGGGAGCCCAGACGATCGGTTCCTCCAGCGAGGACAGGATCTGCCTGTGGACACTGACTGGCGTGGTCACGCTGCCTGCATCCGCATTCTTGGCCAGCAACATGAAACATAGCGGCGTCTGCACCAGCACCATGGCGAATACGGCAGCGGAAATGGCGACGGTGGCGCTGCTGTGCCCGATCAGGGGAGGTAGCATGGCCGAACCGATAAAAGGTACGGATGGTGCGCCAATTGCCAACCCCTGTAATGTCGAGGTGGAGGCATCACGCCTGAAAACGTGACGTGACATGAAGTACGCCATGACAAAGCTCGCGCACATCAATGAAAATACGGACACCGCAAGTGGCACCTGCTCCGCCAGGATTGCGCGGGGGGTATTGGTGATCCCGACGAACAGGTTCAGCGGAAAGGCATACAGCATGACCATCCGGTTCAGGGTGGAAACCTGTTCCCCGTTGAAATCCTTATGCCATCCCGCGCGATAACCAAGGGAAAACACCACCACAAGCGGTAGCATCGCGGCAAGTATGTTTGAAAGCATGCAGTCGTGTTTCCCATGATATGCAGGGTCAGGTCAGTAAAGTTCTGGCACCCCCATAATATTTTACAGGGGTGGCGGATTATGGAACGGGGATATGACCACGGTCTTGTTCATGACCGTTCACAGGGCGCTGATCCCGCGCCACAGGTCGATCTTGCCATCGCGGGCGTATGTGTCGATCCGCGTCAGTTCGTCCCTGCTGAAATGAAGGTTGTTCAAGGCATCAAGTGAATTATCCAACTGCGCAACATTACGTGCGCCGATCAGCGCGGATGTCACCCGCGGGTCGCGCAATATCCATGCGATGGCCATCTGGGCCAGACTTTGCCCCCGTTGCGCCGCCAATTCGTTCAGGGCACGCACATGCGCCAGGTTTTCCGCCCCCAGCATGTCACGACTGAAGGACTCCCCCCGTGCCGCCCGGGACTGATCCGGGATTCCATGAAGGTATTTGTCCGTCAACAATCCCTGCGCGAGTGGAGAGAAGGCGATACACCCCACCCCGAGTTCCGCCAGCGTATCAAGCAATGACACCTCCACCCATCGGTTCAGCAGGGAATAGGAGGGCTGGTGGATCAGCAGGGGCACGCCTTCCGCCTTCAGGATTGCCACCGCCTCACGCGTGCGTTCCGGTCCATAGGACGATATGCCGACATAAAGCGCCTTGCCCTGGCGCACCATCTGCGTCAGCGCGCCCATCGTCTCCTCAAGGGGAGTATCAGGGGACGGGCGATGGGAATAGAAAATATCCACATAATCAAGACCCATGCGACGCAGGCTCTGATCCAGGGAAGCAAGCAGATATTTGCGTGATCCCCCCATCCCATACGGACCAGGCCACATGTCCCATCCCGCCTTGGACGAAATGACCATTTCGTCACGGTGGGCGGAAAAGTCTTTTTTCAGGATCTGGCCAAAATTTTCTTCGGCGGAGCCATAGGGCGGACCGTAATTGTTTGCGAGGTCGAAATGCGTGACGCCACGGTCGAATGCCCGACGGATAACCGCACGTCCTGTTTCAAACACGTCGCTTCCGCCAAAATTCTGCCATAACCCAAGGGATATCGGGGGCAGATCCAGTCCCGAGCGACCACAACGCCGAAAGTCGGCCCGTTCATAACGGCGTGCATCAGGAACCCATGTCATCTTTTCTGTCTCCCCCTGTGGTTGATACCGCAGGGTCAACGATATACGCCAATAAGGAGAACGGGAAAGAGGGCGATGGCCATACATCGCACGTGGCACAAAGCGTTATGCTGGGCGCCTTGCTACAGGCATCAAGGGATTACCTGCCGGGGATTTCTTGGGAAATCCGCGGAAAACATGGGATTTGTGGAAGAATTCGATATTCGCGAACCCTTATCCCATCCGATGGGTATGTGCAAAGCCCCCTCATCGAAACCTGTCTGCGTTCTTGATGCTGCGATCATATAAAAGGACGTCCTGATGATAGATCGCATGAATGCGCGCGGTCTGCCGTCCGGTCAGGACGATATCGTGATCAAGGCTTTCATTAAGGTGCTGGATACGCACGCCACGGAATGCGGGCAGGACCCTGTGCAGGTTCGCAACAGCCGACAGCGGAACCAGATGATCCACCAGCACCTGTTCGGAACGGTCATTGACGTACCATGACTGGGGACGAAAAATATGATCCATTCCATAAATCGAACGGGCGTTTTCGACATGGTCGAGAGCATCATCCACCGAACGGAACTTCATGTAACGATCACGAAACGTATCCACAACCTGTCGATGGCGGCCACCCCCTGCCCTTGCATAACAGTAAGAGGAGACAAACCGGGCAACGGGATCGCGCAGGATGGCAACGCTGGGTATTTGACGCAGGGTTGCCGGGGCGGTCCGGGTAAAGAAATGCATTGTCTCATGTAACATGGGACGACCGTACAGTGCCGTGGCAATGGATGTCCCGGCATTTTTCGGCACATGAATGAACAATACCCCCCGTCGTGCGATCAGATCCATGCGCTGCCGACGTTTGCGTCCATGTGGGACATATAACCCGCGATCCGCCGCCCATTCATGAAAATCTGAAGGAAGTTCGAATCCCATCCCACGCGTCAAAGAATGAAATAAACCTTGGGACAAGGTGGAATGTGAGGCCGTGTATCGCGTATTCACAGAACATTCGGGGGTAGTAATATTGGCTCTCATGATATTGCGATCTCTGGCTGGTAATGAAATCCAGGAAAACACTCTGGAATACAGGCAATGCCTATCATACCCACCACGGAAATCGAGCCATGGATGATGCTCTGTTACTTTATTTTTCATAAAAACTACATGATAGAAAAATTTTGTTACATTAATAACCAAAAAATCCAGACATGATTTGTAATTTATATTTTGAAATATTTCCCTGCATTTGATGCATGGTCAGGATTGTTATTTTCCATTACTGTTTTTGCCCATTATTTGCGGATGGTTGCTATTCCCCAAAGGAACGCTTAGGCTGCATCGTCCCCCATGTGTCTGCTATTCATTATTGAGACATGACCACCGACATGATCGGACATCCATGTTCTTATATGGTGCCCAATCAACAGGGCTGTGTGTAACACCGTGATGGGGGCGGCCATTTACAGGGGTCAGGCAGGCTGTCTGTCAGATGGATTTCCACGCACTGCCCAGAACTGTCACACAGGGAAGATGGTGCTGGGCAGGGCGGTATTTCTCTCACTCAAAGATCCGTCAATCCTGTTCGAAGGAATGAATTCTCCCTGAAAATAATAATCATGTGTGATAATATCTTGTGAACATCCCAAAGCTATACCCGCCTGTCGTGATTATTTTCATGCAGATTCAAGGTGAAGGCTGCTGTCCTGCCATGTTTTACCCTTCTGCATTCCCTGAAATTCAGGGTGCATCCAAAAACAGATTCAGCAGGTTCAGAAATTCTGCCGGGGCCTGTGCATGTACCCAATGGCCTGCATCTGGTATGACCTCCAGTTGGTAATGCGGGAAAAGCTGTCGCATCACAGGATAATTTGCAGGCTGGATATAGGGTGATCGCCCCCCGGCAATAAACAGCGTCGGGCCATCATAATGTATTTGCGCGCCCGGTTGCGGCCATCCGATAATGGCAGGCATCGACGCCACAATATCCTGAATGCCGATATTCCAATGCGGATGTTCCCCAAGGGTAAGGTTCGTCATCATCAGATCACGTATCGGCTTTTCCTCAATAAACTGTTGCAGGAGAGCATCTGCCCCTACCCGGTCCAGCATGGCGGGCAGACGTAACGCCGCCATCTTGTGCGCAAGCTGGTATGACTGTGCAAATCCCCCTGTCGCCGGGGCGATATCGGCAACCAGCAGGGAATGCACATCCGTGCAGAAAGACAGGGCAAGCATCATCGCGACCTTTCCCCCCATTGAATGGCCGACAACCGTGGCAGGTAATGCATCGTGCGCCGCCAGTGTCTCGCGCACGTCAGCGGCGAGGGTAGGATAGTCCATCGCCCCATGAGGGCTTTGCCCATGGTTGCGCAGGTCAAGCGCCAGTGTACGTCGTGTGGTTGCGATGCGCCGCTGGAAAAACCCGAAATTACGTCCTCGCCCGAACAGGCCATGAAGGAAAACGACAGGAGGACGTGACAGGTCGCCGTTTTGCGGTCCCTGTTCAATCATATTCAGCAACATAGGCAGAAAAACTCCTGTTTTCAGTCTGGTCTCGTTCCCTATCCTAGGGTAATCGCCCTCCTGCCGCCCGTCATAACTTTGTGGGGATGGCTACCTAGCGGAATTGACCGCGAAATCCGCGTATGTTCCGGTTGTTCAAACATCTTGATCCGCGCCGGATGACGGGAACATGCATCGTGGAAAACACGCCGAAACTGATCCAGTCCATCGAACGGTCCGCAGCCATATTGGAAATCATTGCACAGGAAGGCGGCGCCGCGCGATTGCAGCGGATCGCATCCGTTTCAGGTATCGGCAAGACGACAGCACACAATATCCTCCAGACGTTGGGCCAGCTTGGTTATGTGCAACGCAGGCCGGGCGATATGCGATATCATCTTGGGGGACGTATCCTGAATCTTGCGCGTATCGCAGGGGACGACACGAGGCTGCGCACCCACCTGCGTCCGATGCTGGAGGCCATCGCGCGTGAAAGTGGCGCCACCGCCTGGCTGGCTGTACCCAGTGGCGATGAAGCCACCTATCTCGACATCGTGGATATCGCCAATCCCGCGATGGCGACATCGGGCATAGGCCGTCGTGAAAGGCTTGAAGGGTCGGCTGTGGGTCTGGTTTTCCTGGCCTTTGTCCCCGGATTGGGAAAGAGGGTACTGGCAACCCGTGCCAATGCGTTGGGCCAAAATATCCGCACACAGATCGAGGCGGTACGGATAAGTGGATACGCACTGGATTTACAGGCCTATCAGGCCGGACTGCATGGTGTGGCCATCCCGTGGCGTGAAAACGGGGAAGTACGGGCCAGTATCTGCCTGACGGGATCAGCGGCGCAATTTCCCCGGCACCGGCTTGCACGCATGGCATGGATGATGATGCGGCATGCCGGATGTGCGCGGTTCAACAATGCTGAATAAACCTGTTTTCCCGGCCACAGCATGTTCCCATGCCGGGGATGATGGTTATTGTGCGTTTTCCATTCGGGACAGCGGTTAATAGGACAGGTGCGATGAAATTATCTTCTGCAACACTCATGCTGAACGCTGCCCTGACCGAGGCGCAGCGGCTTGGCGTCAGCGTGTGCATTTCCATCGTGGATGCCGCAGCATGGCCTATGGCCTTCATGCGTATGGATGATGCCCCGCTGGGGGTCATAGATGTCAGCAACAAAAAGGCACGCACGGCAGTGCTTTTTCAGATGGACAGTGCAGATTTCGCAAAAATTGCCCACCCCGACGCTGGTGCATATACGCTGGAAAACACCAACGGTGGCCTGACCAGCTTTGGTGGCGGTCTGGTGCTCAGGGCGGCTGACGGTGTGCTTGTGGGGGCAATCGGCGTTTCTGGCGCCTCCACCGAAGATGACATCGCCATCGCCCGCGCCGCGGCAAATATCCTAACGGCCTGAATGGCCTTTGTCCGGGAACTCTCATGACGATTGAAACCGCACCGCCCAAGCCCATCAATGGGATTGTTGTCCCTCCCCGTGGCAGGACAGCGGCGCTGCTTACGCTGACATTCGGCACGTTCGTCGTTGGCACCGGGGAGTTTTCCATTATGGGAATGCTGCCCGAATTCGCATCGTCGCTTGGCCTTTCACCCGCTGATGCCGGATATGCCATCACTGCCTACGCGCTTGGCGTGGTGATTGGCGCGCCGCTCATCACCGTTCTGGGTGCGCGCCTGTCGCGACGTGAACTGCTGTTGCTGTTATTGCTGCTGTTCTGTGCTGGCAATGTCCTGAGCATCCTCATGCCGACGCCTGGACTGGTGGAGGTCGCGCGGTTCATCACCGGCCTTCCCCATGGCGCACTATTCGGGATTTCCGCACTGGTGGCGGCATCCATGGTTGAACGGTCCCGACGTGGCTGGGCGGTCGGGCGTATCCTGTCCGGCATCGCGATTGCCACGTTGCTTGGCGCACCATTTTCAACATTCGCCGCCGATCATATGGGCTGGCGCGTGGCGTACCTGATAATCGCCGTCCTTGGCTTCGTCGTCTTCCTTGGGGTCCTGCGCTATATTCCGGCTGACACACCCAACCGCGCCAATTCCCCCCTGCGGGAGGTCACGGCACTGGGTAACACGCAGGTGCTGCTGACACTGCTGACGGCGGCCATCGGGTTCGGGGGCATGTTCGCCATCTATACCTATCTGACCAGCGTGTTGCAGGATGTGACGCATGTGCCTGAATGGCTGGTCATGGTGTTCATGGTCGTCTGGGGGCTGGGCATGCTGGCCGGTGCGAATATCGGTGCATGGATCGTGGACCGTAACCTGGATCTTGCTGCAATTTTGGCACTGGCGGGCAGTATCCTGGCCATGGTGGTCTTCCCGGTACTGCTGCATAACATCTATGGCTTGATGCTTGACGTCTTTCTTATTCCCGCGTTTGTCAATGCACTTGGTCCCGCGCTACAGACGCGCCTGATGGATTTCGCAGGGGATGCACAGACGCTTGCCGCCTCGCTCAATCACTCGGCCTTCAATATCGCCAACGCGCTGGGGGCCTCGCTCGGCAGTCAGCTTCTTGCGTGGCATTATGGGTATGGTGCACTTGGCATGGGGGGGGCAGTCCTTTCGCTTGGGGGGCTGCTTGTCTATCTTCTGGCGGTGGCAATCCTGAAGAAAAGCGGTATTGCCGAGGTCCGCGAACCGATCCTGTAGCCCTGTTATGTGGCCTGTCGCGTGGGGCAGGCCATGTTCCTGCCCCACACCCGCCCCCGGTTTCAGGTGATTGCACGCGGAGACAGCGTGCGTGCAAGTGCTGCTAGCGCATCAAGCTGACGGGCCAGAAACTCCCGCGTTGCGACATCGCTCAGTTCCAGCGTCTGTGCATCCACCTTGCCTGTCACCTGCCCGATCATTGCTTCGGGCCGGTTAAGCACATAGGCGTCGAGGAATACGAGACTCTGGCGCAGATGATATTGCGCCCGTGCGCCCCCGATCATTCCCGGGGAGGCGGTTACAAGTGCCACGGGCTTGCCAGCCAGCGGTTGCGGCGACACACGCGACAGCCAGTCGATCGCATTTTTCAGAACACCGGGGACGGAGTAGTTATATTCAGGTGTCACGATCACCACGGCATCCGCTGTGGCGATCTGTTGCGCCATCGTCAGCACCGGGGCAGGAAATCCCTCTTCCTGCACATCCTGACTGTAATGCGGAAAGGTGCCGATGGAGCCAAGCGGAGTGATGGCAATCCCTTCCGGTGCGATCTCCGGCAGGGCACGTGCCACTGCTGCATTGAATGACGCCTTGCGCAGGCTGCCCAGAAGGGTAACAAAATGCAGGGGGCTGGTCGTGGTCATGCTGCTTCTCCATAAGGGTATGAGGGTTACAATCGGGTATTCGCGATGCTGCCGCCCACGTTGCCCGGCCCGACGATAACATCACATATGGCGGGAGAGACTTGTTCAACATGGTGACATTAGCAGTCGCGGAAGGCGAATATCCGGCATTCCAGAGCTGGAAAGATGAATTTTCCGCCATTGCCCCGGATCTGGACATCATCTGGTGGGAAGATGCCCAGTGTATCCCTGACCGTGTGGATTACCTGCTTGTATGGAAGCCTGCGCATGGTGCTGTTGCGCGCTTCAGGAACCTCAAGGCGATATTGTGTGCGGGCGCGGGGGTGGATCATCTGCTGGCAGACCCGCACTGGCCCCATGACGTACCGCTTGTGCGCATGGGGGGCAGGGAAACGGCTGCCCTGATGGAGGAATATGTGACATGGGCGTGCCTGTCCCTTCTGCGCGAAACCCGCACATGGGCACGGCAGCAGGAACGCAGGATCTTCCATCGTAGGTTGGTGACGCGCACGGCTGCCACCACGACCGTCGGGATCATGGGGATGGGGCATCTGGGCGGGCATGTGGCACGGCGGCTGCATCACTTCGGGTTTAAGGTGCGCGGCTGGTCACGGACACGACGCGAGGTTCCGGGCATCAGATCATTTGCAGGGGCAGGCGAGCTGGGGGAATTCCTGTCGCAGGTCGATATCCTTGTCTCCCTCCTGCCCAACACGGCACAGACACGTGACATGATCGACGCAGCCCTGCTGTCGCGGCTGCCGCGCGGGGCCATGCTGGTGAATGCCGGGCGTGGGGAACAGGTGTGCGAGGTCTCCCTGCTTGCGGCACTTGATAATGGCCACCTTGCGGGGGCGGTACTTGACGTTTTTCGGGAGGAACCCCTGCCGATGGCCTCCCGCCTGTGGGAACATCCGATGGTGACGGTTACACCCCACGCCGCCTCTGAAGCATCCCGGACGGAGCAGGCTGCCTATCTGGCGGAAGTCATTCACGAAATCGAGCATGGTGTGCCCCCTGCCCTTCTCTATGATGCAGGACGTGGATATTAGGAATAGGATGGGCAGCACCTGATCGAAATGTTCCAAACCACATGATGACGAAAGATGCGCCAATGCAGAAGCGCCGCATGGGACTGGTGATGATGGGTCTTGTAATGGGGGTGGCCGCGTGCACCACCACCCAGCCCGCGATCCAGGCGCAGATGACCGCCGGGCAACGTATCTATCGCGCACCGGGAACGGTGGATGACCCATGGGGGCCATATATCCAGCAGGCCGCCAGCCAGTTTTCCGTTCCACAGGCGTGGATACGTGCTGTCATGCAGCAGGAATCCGGTGGAAAACAGTATCTGGATGGGCAGTTGACCACATCAGGCGCGGGTGCAATGGGCCTGATGCAACTGATGCCCGAGACCTATGCCGACATGCAGGCGCAATACGGGCTTGGTGGTGATCCATATGACCCGCATGATAACATCATGGCAGGCACAGCCTATATCCGGCAGATGTATGACCGTTTTGGCGCCCCTGACTTTCTGGCTGCCTATAATGCTGGTCCGGATCGGGTGGAGGAATGGCGCCGCAATGGTGCGCCATTGCCTGATGAAACCGTGCAATATGTGGCGGCCATCACGCCCAGTCTGGGAATCGATGCATCGCCCCTTCGCGCCCCCACCCTGCTGGCACGGGCGGATGGGGTGAACCCGGATGCCGCCTATGTGCCCCCAGTCAATGCTTCTCCGGTCAAGGCTTCTACTGACACGGCGTCTTCCACTACTTCCGAGCCTATCAGGATGGCGGCATCCCTGTCACGGACGGCGGATGGCTGCCTGCGTAATGCCGATGCGGCCTATGACCCGGCGGCGCCCTGCCTGATGGATCAGGATACACCGCATGATGATGGGGGGAATGCGCCCTCGATGACGGCTGGCGCCATCGCGATTGCCGACAGCGCCCCCCTGCCCGGTACACAGACGTCATCTGCACCATCCCCCATACTTCATGCCGCAAGCTATATACCCACCCCGCCGGGGCAGTGGGCGGTGCAGATCGGCGCATTTTCCACGGATGTGGAGGCACGTCAGGCCCTTGATACGACACGCCAGATCATCGGGGCCGGACGTGTGCCTCTGGCCACCATGGTCATGCCGGTTCCGGTTGCTGGTGGCACGCTTTATCGTGCCCGTTTCGTCGGGTTCGCCGCCGACGATGCATTGCGGGCGTGCCAGACATTACATGCGCATGCCATGGCATGCCGGACTGTGCCCGCACATGCATGATGTACTATCATTGGTATCGGAAACATCCTGCATGCACCTGGGCCCTCATCATGACAGACAAGGATATGACGTGACGATAACACGCACAGCGGCAATGGCCGTGTTTCTCCCCTTGCTTCTCGGTGCATGCCACCACCACAGGACACCTGCCCTCATGACACATCAGGACCCATCACATGTCCAGTCGATCGGCATGCCCAATCCCGCATCCGCACATTGCATCAAAATCGGCGGGCGGTTGGAAATCCGTAACGATGCGGATGGTGCAGTCGGTATCTGCCATTTGCCTGATGGCACGAAAATGGAGGAATGGGCGCTGTTCCGCAGGGATATGGGCCAACGGTAGCCAGTAGCTGTTTTGTGATATGGATCATGCGTCATCATCCCTTTTTCCCGATGTCGCATGTCCCATATCGGATGTGCCGGGCAATGTTCGTTCCGGCATGGAGGTTGCCATGACAATGGGAACACAATACCGCCCCACGCCAGAGCCGGAAATGCATCCCGGTCGCAATACCATGGACTGGCTTGGAATTGGCATTGTTGTGCTTACACTGGCGCTGTGGGGCGCGCTGATGGTGCTGTAGGCACCGCGAAGTCCTTTAATATTGTTTGTGCAATATGTCTTCCCACACTCGGGAGGGTTGGATGTCCATGTACCTGCGCCAAACCGCATATAATAACATCCCACGACTGCGTGGGCCGAACCGTTGGGATATCGTTGGTCCCACCCTGCTTGCCGTCGCTTTTGCCCTGTCAACGGCATTGATTTTTCTTGAATGACAGGGAACATGGGAACACGAAACCCGGTCAATCAATAAAGCCGGGTTTCGTGCCCCAATCTGTCGGCAGGTTACGGGGCCGGATTGGAATGAATCTGGTGAATGGCGTTGATCTTTCCTTCCAGCTCCGGGGACATGCTTATTTCCGTCGATCCCAGAATTGTCTTAAGCTGTTCAATACTCGTGGCGCCAATAATGTTGGATGTCACAAATGGGCGCGACGTTACAAAAGCAACAGCCAGTTGTACCGGGTCCAGCCCCAGTTCATGGGCGAGGTCGATGTAAGCGCGGATTGCAGCATCCACACCAGGTTTTTCATAACGTTGCCCACGATTGAACAAGGTGGTGCGTGCCCCCTCAGGCCGGGCGCCATCGAGGTATTTTCCCGTCAAATAGCCCTGCGCCAGAGGGGAATAGGCCAGCAGGCCCACCTTCTCCCGCATGGCGATTTCAGCAAGGCCCGTCTCAAAAGTACGATTAATCAGGTTATATGCATTCTGGATTGATGCGACACGTGGCGCACCGGTTTTCGCGCATGCCAGATATTGCGACACCCCCCATGCCGTTTCATTGGACACACCGACATGTCGGATTTTCCCTTCATTGACCAAATCGCCCAATACGCCAAGCGTGTCGGCAATGGGAACTTCGTCCGGATCGGGGGTGGCCGTAAAAGTCGTTCCCCCTTCGCCGAACAGGCCAATGCGACGATCCGGCCAATGTAGCTGGTAAAGGTCGATGTAATCTGTTCCAAGGCGACGCAGGGAGCCTTCTATCGCGTAACGGATCTGTTGTGGGCTCAACCGGGTTTCTTCTCCGCCGGGTCGGAACCATGGCATCGTACTGCGCCCCACCACCTTGGTTGCGAGGATGACCCGGTCGCGGCCACCACGGGCCCTGAGCCAGCTTCCGACAATCGTCTCCGTGGCGCCATAGGTTTCCGCACGGGGCGGAATGGAATAAAGTTCGGCAGTATCAATGAAATTGATGCCATGTTCCAGCGCAAGGTCAAGCTGTGCATGACCTTGCGCTTCTGTATTTTGCTGTCCGAATGTCATTGTGCCCAGGCAGATTTCACTGACCATAATGCCTGTACGGCCAAGTTCTCTTCGTTTCATCCTAAAATCCATCGCTTGAAGCAGCACATGACTGCCGGGGACGCCGGTGCGGCGCATCGGAAACAAGTGTGGCAAGGGATTCCATATGGCGCAACCATCCCCGAAATCATTGAAAGCGGGCGGTGATTGCATTGCACCTGCGTGTAACGCCTGTCTGGACATATTGTGTATGCATATTGGAAATTGCGTATCGAAAGAACATTGGTCCCTTCAAGGATGTAAGATACATACGCCTCCCCCAATGCAGGCCACGTATAACCCCAGACATGCTGTCTTTTATGCCTGGTTCCTTCTGTTACATGATGTCCGACGTCTCTGCTGCCCTGCAAAGGAAGGCTTGACAGATATTTTTTCCTACATTCCAATCCTGTCTTTATCCTGAATGCGGCATAGGAAATCCCGACAGATGTTTCGATCGACCTGTCTCGTTACGATATCGTTCTGGTCACTTCTGCAGGTGGCTCATGCGGCGCAGGAACCTGCTGGCGCCGTATTCCACATTACCCCAGGCCGCCCCGTGCCGGAACTGATGGATTATGCCCTGAAAGCCACTCCCCCTGCACCCTCAGCGCAGGAAAAGAAACCCGACCTTGTCGATCTTTCCAGCCTGTCGCCGCTTTTCCATTTTGACGTACGTTATGCCACAACACGGAATTTCCTTAGCTATCCCGTTTATTCCTCATCCCATGCGTATTTGGAACGTCCCGCGGCACAAGCACTGGTACGGGTACAGCGCGCCCTGCATTCACAAGGTTACGGTTTGCTGATTTATGATGCATATCGACCGTGGTACGTCACGAAACTCTTTTGGGATGCAACGCCTCCCGACAAACACCAGTTTGTGGCCGATCCTGCGGTGGGGTCTATGCACAACCGGGGATGCGCGGTTGACCTGACGCTTTATGAACTGAAATCCGGCCTTCCGGTGTCCATGCCCAGCGGGTTTGATGAAATGACCCCGCGTGCCTATGCCGATTATACCGGTGGCACACAACAAGAGCGGAAAAGCCGGGAAATCCTGCGTCAGGCCATGGCACGAGAAGGTTTCACACAGCTTCCAGAAGAATGGTGGCATTTTGATTACAAGGATTGGCGGGATTATCCGATACAGAATCTCCGTTTCGAGGACATCCCCCCTGTTGTGAAACGCACAGCGGCACCATAAATACACAATATAAAACCCGACATTAATTCACATATAGATAGTTTAAAACTAAAATATTTATAAAAAACTATAAGTTATTCATAAATTTTATTATTTTGTTTTCCAACAATATATATTATAAAATATTATTTAAATAATATAAAAACGATGACTTCTTCATGCAGAAAATTTTAAATACTCACCTATACATCTTTACGGGGTGGCCTTACATTGGTCGCAGCTCCCCCCAGGAGATCAGTTCGCTGGTACAATCGTCATGTTCAATCTGGCACTCGATCAAGGGCGGCCCTTCATGGTTCTTCAATGCCTACGCAATTGCATTGGTCAGTTCCCCACCTGTCGTCACACGTAGACCAAGCCCTTTTCCATCTTCCGTATTGAAGGCGGTCATCAACCAGACGAGGATATGATTCAAGACCTCCAATCCCGACCTTCACGGATCCACCGGTAGAAATTCTCTGTACCTGCATGATCGTGAAGGGGAAAATGATCTGGCAGTTACTGCCACTGGCACCCAGTCGTGACAATATCAAATGGCCTCAACGATCTGCTGCAGGTTTGTGCACGGGGAGCAGTCCAACCGCCCCTCCTTCGCAGCATCAGGGCGCAATCAGGGCCCACAGTGCATCACACAGTTCACTTACATATTTCCTGATTGCCCCGACGATACTGCGCGCAGATGGTTTCAGTCGAAGCCATCATGATCTCATCAGGTTATCGCAAACCCATGGATCATACCGTGCAAAAATCACCCGATTCATTTTCCATCAGTTGCTGAACTGTGTCAGCGCCAATCCGACCGTGGACCGTAATGGACAGGTGTCGTTGCCGAGGTTGCTCACACTTATTATATTGGTGGTGACGATGCCACGATTGTATCAAAGCTGTTTGGGAGCAGATATTTGAAAAGTAATGACAGAACACTCTGGCGTTGCCTTTATCTCAAAGGCAATATCCTTCAAATATGCTGATAAAAGATTTCCTACTGTCAGCGCAAGGCATCTTCCACCAGTTCCTCCAACGACATTCCCACCCCTTCGCTGGCAAGCAGCCTATCAAGGAACCCATCGATCGCCAGCACGGCCAAGCCATGTACACGTCCCCACAGGGCGGCACGTGTTCCCGCGCATGTGTGTGATGCCTGCCGTTCCTGCATCCCTTCAATCACCTGTGTCAGCATGGCTGATGTCCGGCTTGACGCCAGGGCTAGTGCAGGTGTGCTGCGATCAATGGCGTCACTGCGAAACATAAGGGTAAACAGACCAGGGTTGAGAATGGCAAAGCGCACATATGCCATTCCCGTTGCATGCACCCCTTTTTCCAACACCGGGGAAAGCGTTGCGGCCAGTTCTTCATATCCCATACCTGCAAGCGCACTTAGAAGGCCGGTCAGGTTACCAAAATGCGGTGTTGCCGCTGCTGAAGACACACCCGCATGCCGCGTGATGGCGCGTAGCCCAAGAGCAGCAATGCCCTGTTCCTCCAGCAGATGACGTGCAGAATTCAGCAAAGCCGCACGCAAGTTGCCATGATGATAGGCTTTCCTGCTTCCGCCTTTCCGCCTTGGCGCAGGGCACGGCAAAGCCAATATCATATGATCGTGGGAACTTGACACCTGCTTGCCCTGATGGTCATTCTTTACAGTGTTAAGTTTAAGCCCGCATGGCGGTCAAGCAAAAAGCAGGCTGCCTTATGGAAAGGATTCCGCGTGCGTTTTCCCAGCCCTGTCCGCACCCTGACCTGTTTTGCCGCAGGCCTATGCCTTGTCGCCCTGCCATCCATCGTTCACGCAGCGCCCATCATGCATGAAAGCAGGCCGGGACAACTTACTGCCACGGCCTCGCTGCCTGAAGCATTCGGCCTGCCGGATGCGGGACGTGCCATGCGCATTACCTACCTTTCCACAAACGGCATTACTGGCAATGGGCTGGTACCTGTTACGGCCGAAGTGATCCTTCCCCCCGGTAAGCCCCCAAAGGGAGGGTGGCCTATCGTTGCATGGGCACATGGCACTGTGGGGGTGGCGGATCATTGCGCCCCATCCTCCAATCCATGGACGGATCGTAACAAGCAGTACCTGTCGACCTGGATGAAGCGCGGATTTGCTGTCGTAGGTACCGATTATCAGGGGCTGGGGACACCAGGCACGCATGCTTATCTGGATACGCGGGTTGAGGCGTACAGCCTGCTTGATGGGGTTCGCGCTGCCCTGTCCTCCACCCCGGAACTACGTAACAGGGTCATGATTGTCGGACAGTCGCAAGGCGGTGGCGCCGCATTTGCATCTGCGGCATTTGCCCCCACTTATGCCCCCGACATCGATATTCGTGGTACGGTGGCGACCGGCGTGCCGTATCTTACGCCGGAACTGTTGAAACAGCTCATGACGACTTCCGCCACACGGCAGCAGGGCGCGACGTTTGACCCTCTTATGGTCTATACCCTTTATCTCGCACAGGGACTGGCTGGTTATGACCCCGCCTTCCGACCACAAGATGCCTTCACCGCAAAGGCCCTGCCCGCCTATCAGGCCGCGAGTGACCTGTGCGTGCATGAACTGACCGACCAGGTGAAGGCTGAGGGCCTGACGTTCGGTAACTCGCTTACACCGAATTTTGCAAAGGTCCTGGCCCCGGCACTCGCTGCGATGGCATACCCTACCATGAAACTGAATCAACCCTTGTTCATAGGCACAGGTGAACTGGACCGCGATGTTCCGCCACCGTTGCAGTTCGGCCTTGTCAAGGCTGCGTGTGCAGCAGGAACAATCGTGCAGGCACATCTTTACAAGGGACTGGACCACAGCCAAACGGTCAATGCCTCCCTGCCGGATTCAGCCGCGTTTACGCAGGCGGTCATGGCAGGAAAACCCGTAACGCCACACTGCACGCCCACCGCGCAGTGATTATGCGTAAACAGCCCGACAGACCACATCACATTTATCGTGGGCACATGCATATGTTCTGGTGAACAGCTATTTCCCATTCCCGAATGCAGCCCTGCTCCCACCGGCCATATGCTTGATGGGGAAGCGGGTCAAAGCACTGGTCCGACCATCGCGAGGATATTGTTCCATAGCACCCGATGGATCGGCCAATGTATCACATCATCAAGCGTCACGCGTGCGGCCGCAGCGGTGTAGCTTTGCTGCCTTTCGTATATGGCCGCCGTAAAATCCCGATCCACCAGCAGGATATTATTTTCAAAATTAAGGTCGAAGCTACGCCGATCCAGATTTGCCGATCCGATCATGGTCATATGGCCATCTACCGTAAGTGCCTTGGTATGCAACAGGCCGTAGGGATATTCATGGATCATGACGCCGGCTTCCAGCAGTTCACGATAATAACTGCGGCTGGCACCCGCGACGATCCATGAATCATTACGACGCGGTAGGGTCAGGACCGTTTTTACACCCCGCCGCGCCGCCGCGCATAGGGCGGCCTGTATCGGTTCATCCGGAACATAATACGGCGTGGTGATCGTCAGTTCCCGCGCCGCTGCATTCATGAGCGAGACGAATACCTCAGGCATTGCCGCATAACGGACTGCGGCACTTGTGCCAATGACCTGCGCGACGAATCCTTCTTCCACCGCCATGGGAGGCGGAGCAAGGAGAGGTGTCAGATCCTCGTCCGTATGGGCGATCCAGTCCGTCGCGAAAAGATGCTGGTTCTGAAGCACGACGGGACCTTCGAAACGTGCGACAAGATCTACCCACGGTGCAAAGCGGGCCTTGACCCGGAATTCTGGATCGGCGCAATTCTGGCTTCCGCAATAGGTGATCCGGTTGTCAATCACGACAATCTTGCGATGGTTTCGCATGTCGAAACGTCCCCGGAAAGGACGCTGCAAAAGATTTCCGATCGGCAATGCGCGCACAACCCGCACCCCGGCCGCACGCATATCCCCCCAGTGGTGGCTGTGTATCAATCGCCGTGATCCAAGATCATCGGCCATCACACGGCAGACAACCCCACGAATGGCCGCACGTTTAAGGGCCTCGACAACCTTCATACCATTATTATCAGACAACCAGATATAAAAGCTGATATGGACATGTGCGCCTGCGGCATCGATATCGGCAACCATAGCCGTGATCGCAGCATCGGAATCCGACATCAGCCTGGCCCGGTTACCACCGGCGGGAGGATAGCCACTGATCGACTGCCCCACCCGGAACAGGGGTGCAAGGCGGGGCGGAAGGCCGAAATCATGTTCGGCGTCAATGAGGGCATCATTCTTTTTTCCCGGAACCGGCAGATCCCGGATTGCTTTGTGGATACGCTGGACAATCCGCCAGTTGAGGTGCGTTTCACCCAGCAGCAGGTACGTAACCATCCCCAGAACAGGCAGCGATCCGATAATCGCAACCCACGCCACACGTGATGCTGGCTGACGATGGGGTCTTAACAGCACCCTTCCAATAAACAGTAACTGACACCCAAGGGTCGTCGCACCAACCCAACCCCACCCCATATCGTTCGCCCCGCCCTGATCCGGTAACGCCTAAAGCCGCATGAAATGGTATCGCGTGCATGGCGTATGGGCAATATTGACCTGTAACCTCCTGCTTTTCCTATAGATATCAGGCCTTCTGTATTCTTGGGTATCCACGCTCCACAGCGAAGCTGGCATAAGTTGATAATTTGCCATCACGTTGCGTGACCTTGTCGAGCACCTTAAGGTCGGCATGCCAGACATCACGTCCGACATCGCACAGCACATAGCCACGTTGGTCCGTCGTTGCCATAAGCTGCGGGTTCTCACGCCGGACCGAACGGCTGAAACTGTCGTTATCCCCGCCCCCATCCGAACCCGACGATATGGATGTCGCAAGAAATTCCACCGATACCGGGCTGGAATCATTCCCATCAAGAAGAAGGTTCCCGGCAAAGTGACGATGTGCATCTCCCGTCACGTTTACTACATTCCCGGGGCAGTTCTGCCTGATGAACTGCAACAGGCGATTGCGGCTGTACATATATCCAGACCATTGATCCATGCTGTACAGCAACGCGCCATGATCGGATTTGCGAAAGGCAAGATTCATCATCATGACCTGATGGGCCAGCAGGTTCCACCTCGCATCTGAATGGGCAAGGCCATTGAACAGCCATTGTTCCTGCTCCCGTCCCATCATTGTCCGATCTGATGACCAGACATCCTTCCCTTGTGCGGCGAACTGATCCCCATATGCCTGGTCACTGCGATACTGTCGTGTATCAAGCACGAATATATTCATCAGGTCGCCATAACGCAGGCTGCGGTATATCTGCATATGATTACCATCGGGCAGCGAAGTCAGGCGCAGTGGCATATGTTCATAATAGGCCTGCATGGCCGATGCCCGGCGCAGTTGGAATATATCCGGTGGTGTGCCGTCCTGATCACTGTCCCCGGCCCAGTTATTATCGACTTCATGGTCATCAGACGTGACGATCCAAGGTACTGCGGCATGGGCCGCCTGCAGGTCTGCGTCCGCCTTATACTGTGCATAACGGCGACGATATTCATCAAGTGAGTAACATTCAGGTCCGACATGACGGCGCAATACCTGAAACGATGTGCTGTTCGGCGTTATGCCGACCTTGCTGCCGCCACTTTCATAAATATAGTCACCATAATGGAACACGAAATCTATTGGTTCGTTCGCAATATTACGCCAGGCAGTATAATATCCCTTTTCATAATGTTGACATCCTGCTGCGGCGAACCTTACGCGCGCGGGGGATTCATCGGGTTGTGGGAATGTATGGCTGCGTCCGATCGTGCTGTCGTAACCGGCAATGCGGAAGCGATACCAGTATGGTCGGTCAGATTTCAGACCTGTCACTTCCACATGCACCGAATGCCCCAGTTCAGGATGGGCAAGAGTCTGCCCCCGACGCACGATATGCGAAAGGGCCTCATTTTCACCTACTTCCCATATTACCAGCATCGGGCGGTTATTATCCATACCCGCGTCAAGCGAAAGTGGCGCAGGGGCAAGACGTGTCCAGATTACAAAACCATCTGATGAAGGATCGCCTGATGCAACGCCAAGTTGAAAAGGTGATATATCAAATTTCGGATTTTTATCGAGGTTAACCGGAGTAGCAGCCTTCAAGGCCCTGATCCGCGTAGAAAGCAGCAATCCTGTGCCTAAGCCTGCCAAAACCTGCCTGCGTTTTAGAAATACCATGAAAATCCCTTTCTGGATCTGAATATAAAATACAGATTTCTGCTCTGTCTGCCTTTGCTCCCAGATCCAGAATGCCTTGACCCGATCATTGAAGATCCTCCCTTACATTATGTAAAATCGTCAGGGGACCTTGTGTAATATTTTTATGAATTTATATTGATATGAATCTATGCGCTTATACAAAATATTAATATAATATTTTACAAAACTTAAAAAATATATTTATTTTTTTAATCATATTATCAGTAAATAATTTTATTAATACTTTTTATATTGTGTGCGAGAACGAATATATTTCTTGGAGATTGTTTTAAAATAAACCCTTGATAAAAATAAGAAAATTTTGCGATTGCCGTTTTTTTGAAAAAGGCAACGTCTTCCAAAAATTTCCAGGAAACATTCACAAAAAAACCTTGATATTTTCTTGATATTATTTATTCAAACTTTTGAAATAATCTCTGAAATTATAAATCAGAAAGTAATCTGATTGATTTTTCGCAGGACTCTACGGATATGGGCGATCATCAACCACGCGTGGGATAATGATATTGTTGCCTCGATATCCTTCGTAAGGCGCCGGCAGCGTCCAAGCCATGCAAAGCTACGCTCCACAATCCAGCGTTTGGGCAGGACGACGAAGCCTTCGGCCCGATCGCTACATTTGACGACCTCGATCGTCCATCGGCCGAGTGCAACCCACGCACCACACAATTTCTTGCCAGCATATCCCCCATCATCGATCAGATAGCGAAGCCAGGGAAATAAGAACCTGATTCGGGCCGCGACCCGCGGCGCGCCGTCGCGGTCCTGGATGTCGGCAGGATGCACTATCGGGCACGGTTCTCAGCGCTCCACATCAGCAACTCCTTCAAATCAGGCGCGCTGACAGAAAATCATAAACGATTCCAATCATTCAGCATGTTCTTGGACGGACACATAAGAGCGCAATCAATCTGAAATTGAAAAACCTGAATATCAAAAAAGGCCCCGGTTAAACCGGAGCCTTCCTTGGGGTTTTATTGATCTGATCAAGTCAGGCCTTTCGGGATGACAGGCAGGATCAGTTGGAACTGGAGTTTGAGTTTGAATCTGAGTTGCTATTCCGGTTCCAGTCACCACCGTTACGATCACCGCCGCCATGACCGCCCCAGCCACCGTTCTGGTTGCCGTTATTCTGGCCGCCACCATTCTGGTTCTCGCCATTGCCGTGACCGCCACGACCGCCCCAGCCGCCGTTCTGGTTGCCGCTATTCTGGCTGCCACCATTCTGGTTCTCGCCATTGCCGTGGCCACCGCGACCGCCCCAGCCGCCGTTCTGGTT
>NZ_BANE01000080.1 GCF_000964405.1 Novacetimonas hansenii JCM 7643 | reverse complement strand
TAAAAAGCTTCAGAAGACGCCGCCTTTTTCGATCGAAAGGCAGCGCCCAGAAACTTTTCTTGTTTTTTATCAAGGGCTTATTTTCAAACAATCTTTAAGCAAAGGGCAACAATTTCCAGATATCGCCTTATCTTCAGGAAAGGCTTTGTCTTTGTGAGGCTGCCTGGCGAAAGCCTCACCTGAAATTCTTTTATCCCCAACAGGTTAACAGTCCTGTTTCGTCAAACAGTCCCGCAGCCGCATCAGAGTTCGTGGTGGACTTTTTTCAAAAAAAGATGCCGCCTTATTACAGTAAGGCGGCATCCAAAAAATTTCGTTAATTCTCGCAAAATACTGCTTTTAAACAGTTTTCACGATCTTCAGAACAATTAAGGCCCGTCAGATGTAATGCTCACTCAGCGGTGCAAGCCCGTTGAACCCGGTCGAGCAATAGGTCGAGACGTACGCCCCGGTAGAGAGCAATTCGACCCGGTCGCCCGACTCCAGCCCCAATGGCAGGTTGTACGGCGTCTTTTCATACATGATGTCCGCCCCGTCGCAGGTCGGTCCGGCAATGGCCACCGGGCCTGTCGCCATCCCGTCATGCGGGGTGCGGATACCATAACGGATCGCCTCGCCTTCGGTTTCAGCCAGACCACCGAAACGGCCGATATCGAGATAGACCCACCGCACACCATCATTGATGCCGCGACGGCTGACCAATACGACCTCGGACGAAACCACACCCGCATCACCCACGATGAAACGCCCTGGCTCCACGATCATTTCAGGCAGGTCATTGCCGAAATGCTCTGTCATTGCGTGGCTGATCGCCAGCGCGAAACGGTCGATACCCGGCACGTCATCACGATAGCGGATCGGGAAGCCACCACCCAGATTAACCATGCGCAGTTCCAGCCCGGCGGCCTTCAGGTCCGTGAACAGCATGCCGACACGTGCGATCGCAGCTTCATAGGCCCCGGTCTCGGTCTGCTGGCTACCGACATGGAAGGACAGGCCATACGGGTCCATCCCCATATCGCGCGCACGCAGCATCAGGTCACGCGCATTGTCCAGCGTCGTGCCGAACTTGCGCGACAGCGGCCAGTCCGCGCCCTCGTTTTCCACGATCAGGCGGCAGTAAACACGCGCGCCGGGTGCATGACGCGCCAGCTTCTCCAGCTCTTCGGCGCAATCAAAGGCGAACATGTCGATGCCTGCCTCATACGCCTGCGCAATGGCCGACACCTTCTTGACGGTGTTGCCGAACGAGATGTCCTGCGGCGCGGCACCGGCGCGCAGGCACATCTGGATTTCTTCCCACGACGCGGCGTCAAAGGCAGACCCAAGGCCCACCAGACGGTCGAGGATGGCCGCAGCCGGATTCGCCTTGACCGCGTAATAGATACGCGCAAGCGGAAGCGCCGCATGCAGGGCGCTGTAACGTTCCTCGACACGATCGACGTCGACGACAAGGCAAGGCGTCGCAGGGGACTGCTCAGCCAGATAACGGGCGATTTTGGGAGTCATCGCACCCAAATCCCTTCTGTTCTGCTGTCCGGATGCAAGTATGGAGTACTGAACAAACGGACAGATGTTGCGAAACGGTCTAACGGACCAGCGACCAGTGAGGGGCCCAAGCAGCAGGCCCCGATTGCCAGAACGCTTGACGTCGTTGCGTAACCTCAGAGGGCCAGTGGCACGTGCGTTGTTGCGTAGGGAGCGCATATGAGGACAATACGCCCATAACGCAATAGAAAAATTCGCCTCATCATCACCTTTTTCGTTTAAGGTGGGCAAAACCGACCAAAATATTGTCGTGATTCATTTTCCGTCCCCGGCAGGGACGCAGGACCGGGGCGCGGGAATGGCGTCGCCCGGTGCCGACAGCCGGGACCCAAGTGACCAGAACCTGGACAACGCATTGATCTCTTCTTCCCCAGACCAGATCGAGGTGACACCATCCGTCACCCCCGCGCCCCCCGTCGCCGGACGCGCCACAAAGAATGCCCCGGACATGAATGACGCCCTGCACCGTCACATCCTGCCCGTCATGAAACAGGTGGCGACCAACATTGCGTCCGACCAGATCACGCTGGCGGCCGCGGGGTGCGCGTTCTACGCCACGCTGTCGCTGTTCCCGGCCATGAGCACGATGATTTCCATCTATGGGCTATTGTTTGATCCACAGACGGTGGAGCCGCAGCTTGTGGTGCTGCGCAATCTGTTGCCGCCCGCCGCGTATGACCTGATCTGCGATCGTATCCATGTCCTTGTGGCGCAATCGCATTCGTCGCTGACACTTAACCTGATCGTTTCGACCACCATCGCCATGTGGTCGGCCTCGGCGGCGACGCGTTCGCTCCTGCTGGCGATGAACGTGGCCTATAATACACCCGAAACCCGCAGTTTCCTGCGGTTTCAGGCCATGGGCATGATCATGACGCTGTGTGCGATCTGTGGCGGTATCCTGACACTTGCACTGATGGTGGCGCTGCCGATCCTGCTGGATTACCTGCCGCAAAAACTCTCCCTCGCGCCGCCGCCGGGTTCGCTCGAACTGCTGGTGCGCATGGGGGGACCGGCGCTGATGCTGCTGTTCGTACTGTCGGGATGTTCGCTGCTTTACCGATTCGGCCCCAACCGGCGAAGTCCGTCATGGCGCTGCATCCTGCCCGGATCGGTGGCCGCAACCCTGCTATGGCTGCTGACCTCGTTCGGATTTTCCTATTATGTCAGCCATATCGCGGGTTACGGCGCGACCTATGGGCCCCTGGGCGCATTCGTGGCCACCATGATGTGGTTCTATGTCTCGGCCTATGTCGTGCTGCTTGGTGCGGAACTTAACGCCGGGCTGGAAATCCAGATGTGCCTGCGTGACAATGGCCCACAGATGGAAGGATGGTCCATCGCGCGCAGATCTGCACGCCATGCCCCGCACGACGCGGACGCGCGTGCTACCCCTCCCCAGGGGGAAGGGTCGTAATATCCACCATCGTCGTCCCCCGGTCCAGAAGGCCGAGTTCACGCGCGGCCGCCGGTGACAGGTCGATGACCCGCCGGCCACGATAAGGCCCGCGGTCATTGATCGTGACAACGACCGACCGACCGGTGGAAGGTGCCCGAATCCGCACCCGCGTCCCCAGCGGCAACTGCCGGTGCGCCGCTGTCATCGCGCCCGGATCGAACATGTCCCCCGACGCGGTGCGGTGGCCGATTTCGCGACGCGTGCCATACCAGCTTGCCAGGCCATGCTGCGACCATGTGGACGAAACCGTTTTCATCGCAGGCAGGCCCGGCAGGCGACGCAGGGGATGATGGTGCCGATGGGTGGTCGAAACACCATGCCGGATCACGACATGATGAACGCCATGCCTGACATGGCGCGACATATGTCGTGACGCGCCATGGGCATCGGAAACACCACATGACAGACCAAGGCAGATCACCAGCAGACATGACAGGCCCCATGCCAGAAAATCCGGCATTCGCCACCGCATTCGCGGCTGTATAGGAGGGGGTCCGACAATCATGGCGGGAACCATTACATAATATACATGAACGCGACCAGCCTGATTCAGGTATGCGTGGGCACATGATATTATGAATGCAAAAGTCCTCTTTATATCTATTGAGGAATTATTGCCTATCCCCCAGATCCTTAACCCGGTTCCTTAACACGGAAAAACCGTTCATCCCCCATGGCGCGGCCCCACCCACGGGGCATGCGTTCAGGGATGGATCACATTCGATTCGCCCCCGAATGCAGAACAGGCTTGGATCGCGGCGAAGGGCATGCTACGGCGCCTGTCATTATGGAGCGTCCCCTGATTGCCGTTCTCAACGGCCCCAACCTCAACATGCTTGGCCTGCGGCAGCCCGAAGTGTACGGCGTCGCAACCCTTGATGATGTCGAACAGGTCTGCGTTCAGGCTGCGGAGCAGCTCGACGTGGCGATTGATTTTCGCCAGACCAACGGCGAAGGGGAACTCGTTTCATGGATTCAGGAATGCCGGGGCCGCGCACGCGGCATCATCATCAACCCGGCGGCCTATTCCCATACCTCCATCGCGGTCCTTGACGCCCTGCTGGCGGTCGATCTGCCGGTGATCGAGGTCCATATTTCCAACATTCATCGCCGTGAGGCGTTTCGCCATACCTCCTATGTCTCCCGCGCCGCCATCGGCGTCATCTGCGGGCTTGGCGTGCGGGGATATGCGCTGGCGCTGCATGCGATGACCGACATGATTCTGGACGAGGACGATCAATGAGCCGACTGCTCGTGGATGCGGATGCCATTCGGGCATTGGCCGAAATTCTGACCGAAACTGGCCTGACCGAAATCGAGATCGCGGAAAAGGACAGCCGCGTTCGCGTCGTGCGCGCGGCCCCTGTCGCAACGCATGCCGTCGCCCCTGCGGCGCTGCCGGTGGCGGCCCCCGCCCCGGTCGCGGCACCGGCACCGGTTGCAGCCCCCCCCGCCGACCTGTCGAAACATCCCGGCGCTGTCACCAGCCCGATGGTCGGCGTGGCCTATCTGACACCGGACCCGTCCGCACCGCCGTTCGTGACCGAAGGCCAGCAGGTCACTGCCGGCCAGACCCTTATGCTGATTGAGGCGATGAAGACCTTCAATCAGATCAAGGCGCCGCGCGCGGGCACCCTGACCAAGATCCTCGTCCCCTCGGGCGAGCCGGTTGAATACGGCGAAGTCCTGGCCATCATAGAGTAATGTTTTCCAAGATCCTGATCGCCAATCGCGGCGAGATCGCCCTGCGCATCCTGCGGGCCTGCCGCGAACTGGGTATCCCCACCGTTGCCGTGCATTCCACCGCCGATTCGGACGCCATGCATGTCCGCCTCGCGGATGAGGCCGTGTGCATCGGCCCACCTGCAAGCCGTGAGTCGTACCTCAATGTCGCGGCCATCCTGTCGGCAGCCACCATCACGGGGGCGGATGCCATCCATCCCGGCTATGGCTTCCTGTCGGAAAATGCGGATTTTGCTGAAACGGTGGAGGCCCACGGCCTGACCTTCATCGGTCCGACCGCCGACCATATCCGCATGATGGGTGACAAGATCACCGCCAAGACGACCATGCGCGCGCTGGGTGTGCCGTTGGTGCCGGGGTCCGACGGGGCGCTGGAAAACCTTGAACAGGCACGTATCGTGGCGGACAAGGTCGGCTATCCCGTGCTGATCAAGGCGGCGGCGGGCGGCGGCGGGCGCGGCATGAAGGTTGCCGCCACCGCTGACGACCTGGAAGAAGCATGGAGCGTCGCCCGCACAGAGGCCCGCGCCGCGTTTGGCAATGACGAGGTCTACCTCGAAAAATATCTCGACCGGCCGCGCCACATCGAACTTCAGGTCATGGCGGACACCCATGGCGATGTCGTGCATTTCGGGGAACGCGACTGCTCCTTGCAGCGCCGCCACCAGAAGCTGCTGGAAGAAGCAGGCTCGCCCGCACTCAACGCGCAGCAGCGTGACGAAATCGGCGAAATCGCGACCTCCGCGCTTAAAAAGCTGGGCTACCGCAATGCCGGCACGCTGGAGTTCCTGTATCAGGACGGGCAGTTCTGCTTTATCGAGATGAATACCCGCCTTCAGGTGGAACATCCGGTGACGGAAATGGTCTGTGACGTTGACCTTGTGCGCGAACAGATCCGCATCGCCGCAGGTGAACCCCTGGGATATGGCCAGAAGGACATCCATTTCTCCGGCCATGCGATCGAATGCCGCATCAATGCCGAAGACCCGCTGACCTTCATGCCGACGCCTGGCACCATCAGTGTCTTTCACCCGCCCGGTGGCCTTGGCGTGCGCGTGGACAGTGCGCTGTATGCCGGATACCGCGTCCCGCCCTATTACGACAGCATGATCGCCAAGCTGATCGTGCGTGCGCCCACGCGTCTTGAAGCGATCCAGCGCATGCGCCGCGCGCTTGATGAGTTCGTGATCGAAGGGGTGAAGACGGTCATCCCGCTGCACCTGAAGATCCTTGACGATCCGCAGTTCCGCTCGGGTGATTATACCATCCACTGGCTGGAAAAATTCGTCGCGGCCCAGAAGGCGGAGTAACCCCGCCCCAGACCGACGCAGCCGAGCCAAAAGCCGGACCAAAGGGCCAGCGGGGTAAAATCCCCCTGGCCCTTTTTACATCCGCACGTCACCAGGCTGAACCAGGAACATCCCACCTGATAAAAACCACCAGATTTTTTGGATGTTACCCTGCCATCAAAGGCTGCGTGCCTGAACGCATCTTGGGGAATATTCCACAAAATTTTTAGAGACTGTTTGAAACGTCAGGATCAATAATATCCTGACATTTCAAAGGTTTTTCTGAATCTCTCCTCAAAGAACTTCAAGAAGACGCCGCCTTTTTGAAAAAAGGCGGCACCCAAAAACTTTTCTGATTTTTTATCAATGATCTGTTTCCAAACGGTCCTGATCGGATGCTGAGCATTCCAGTTCAGCTCAGGACCGGGTCCAGATACGGGCTCGAGGCATCAAAGAATTTCTGGTTGTTGTCGAGTTCGTACGAAATCACATACAGGCACACCAGCGCCCCGTTCATCTCCAGCCGGATGCCAAGGTTTTCTTCCTGCTGTGTCATGTTCTGGATATGGGCGATGGCCAACTTCGTGGCACGCGCCGTGCGACCGTAATGCCCCCCATACCGCCCGCTGAACTGCGCCATGCGGGCCATCATCTCGCCCAACACCTGCTGCGCGCCCGGCGGTAACAGGTTGCGTTCAAGGATACCACGCAGGCGTATGATGTTCAGGCCGATCGTCATGGCCGACAGGATACCCTGCAGGTAGGAATCAATAATCACATCAGGCGTGTTTTCCGCATTCGTCAGCAACCGCACGAAACGGTCCACATTACGTTCCACCACATACAACGTGGTGGGCAACGTGCGCGCCCGCGCGACGTGGCGCAGGCCGCTGAGGATACTGGTGCGCATCTGCCAGCGCATGTCGTTGGTATCGAACGGCAGCACAAGGCGGAAGACCCACATCGCATACCACAGGCCAAAGATCAGGGGCATCGCCGTGTTGAAGAATGAAACTTCGTCCAGACGCGACTGATTCCCCGGCCCCAGCAGGATCGGCATGAACAGGTTATACGACACCGCCCCCAGGATCAGCGCGGGATAGGCAAAGGCCAGCCCCCCCATCAACATGGGAATCATCAGGCACATGGCCATGACTTCATACGTCGATGGCGTTGGCAGTACCCACAGCACCAATACCCCGGCCATGACACTGGCCCAGATCGCACCGCCAAGGAACGCCTTGGTCGCCAGGGCAGGCTTTTCCAGCGTCGCGAACAGACTGCATACGATGGCGACGAACATCATGAAGGTCAGGCCCGCCGACCATGCCGTCGCAATCCAGATCAGGCCCGCCCCGAATATCGTAACCGAGGCACGCAGGCTGTTGGTAAAGGCCTGCTGCCAGTCGCGGAAGGTCTTGATCCGGTAATGGAAATGGTCATGACGCAGCGGATGGCGGCTGGCGTCGAACTGGATGATGGCCTGTTCAAGTTCGTCCAGCATCTCCCCCAGCCCGTAATGCAGCATGCGCTGCTGCGCAAGGATATGCGCCACGGCGGGCGGGGCCGGATCGCGCGTCGCACTTCCCATTTCATCTTCGAGGGAATCGGCGACACTCTGCCGGCATTCGGCCTGCAACGCCGAAAGTTCGGCCAGGACGGGATGGATGTCATCCGTCGTTTCCAGTTGCCCCGCCATGTCACGCAAGAACGCCTGCACCTTGGCGGATGTGGCGTTAAAGGCGGCGCCGGGCATGTTGCCCGGAATCCGCAACAGCGCCGCAAGGTCCAGCCCACGTGACAGCAGCATCGCCACACGGGCCAGGGCGGCGCGCGCATGGTCGCCCTCATGCCCGCGCTGCGCGCCCATCTCCACCTCGGCGAACTCGATCTGGTCACTTAGCGTGGTGATATTGGCAAAGACCTGACGTGATTTTTGCAGTACGTCACGGTCCCCCGACAAAAGCGAGGCCAGTGTCTGGCCCGCCCCGTTGATGGCCGTAAGGAAATTGGCGGTCAGACGGTCCTGCGCCCGTGCGCCCAGCCGGTACTGGAACAGGGAGGAAACCGTGCTTTCCAACACGATGCCCAGCACGATATAGGTCGCGCGCGACATCGCGGTCATGAAGATATGCTGTGGGTCGGCAATCCCGTCGAGCGAGATGATGGCATAGGTAAACCCGCTCGCCCGCATGCCATGGATGCGATAATTCGTCATCGTCGCAGGGCCGGGCAGCAGCGTGCCGATAAAGCAGAACATCCCGATCCCGCCCGCAAGCAGCAGGATGAACATCAGCGGCGCCTGCGGAAATGCCGCCACCAGCAGCACGGCACAGATCGTGCCCACCACCATGCCAAACAGGTGCCATCGCGCCTTGGCCACGCTCTTGCCGCGTGTGCCCTGCGCCACCATCCACACCGTCAGCGCAGCCCATTGCGGGCTGCCGAGTTCCCACCACAGCGCAATACCCAGCGCAATCAGCGAGGTGATGGTCGTACGCAGGGCATAGCCGAAGGTGAACAGGCCCGGTGCGAACAGCCAGCGCAGATGATCCTGACGGATCGCGGCACCGGGGGGCCACAGACGCCGCAGAAAGGCGACGATCCGGGTCTGGAACTGTATCAGGGAGAGCTCAAGACTATTCATCCCGGCATCCGCGCTCCCTGAGATATGAAAAACGACTATGCAGTTTCAGGTACACTTTACACGTGTTGCCGCAACACCGACATGTGATGTCCGGTATATCAGCGTTCATGAAACTGTATATTGCAAGACGGCCACGCCAGCAAAGCTGCGATACCGGTCAGTCGTCGTAGGCCACCAGCGTCTTGACCGGCACGTCAAGGCGGTCACGCCCGCCCAGCGAACGGAGCTCGATCAGGGTGGCGGCTCCGACGACCTCTGCCCCGACCTTGCGCAGCAGCGCGATGGAGGCGGCCAGCGTCCCACCCGTCGCAAGCAGGTCGTCCATTACGACGACGCGCTGCCCCGGCACGATCGCGTCGGCCTGGATATGCAGTGAATCCGTGCCGTATTCGAGGTCATAATCATAGGAAATCGTCTGCCCCGGCAGCTTGCCCGGCTTACGCAGCATCACCAGGCCACAGCCCAGACGGCTGGCCAAAGGGGCCGCGGTAAGGAAGCCACGCGATTCAATGGCGGCCAGCATATCGACCGACCATGGCGCGACCGCCGCCGTCAGGCGTCCCATCGCAATCTGCCACGCATCCGCATTCCGCATCAGGGTCGAGATATCGTAGAACAGGATACCCGGCTTTGGAAAATCGGGAATGCCCCGGATGTACTGCTTCAGATCGATGGAGGACGTGGTCATGGCCTGTCTATATTCCCGCAAACCTGTTTCCGGGCCGGGGCGTCCTGCGGACATCCCGGTCCCGTAAATTACGCCCGTTGTAACGGGCGCGCGATGCACGTCGCCTGTAGCCGCCGCGCCGCCGGACGGCAACCCCGCCATGACCTCTTTTGTCGCGCGGCGCACCTGTGTGCGCCAGATGTCATGGCGTGGGACGGCCCGTCGCCGCGCCGTCCGCGGGGGGGACATCCGCCAGGGCGCCTTCCGCCGGGCGGCGCGGGCGCAACACCACCATCAACAGCATGACCACCGCACCCGCCATCATGACCGCCGCCATCGGGACGGGCGTATTCGACGGCAGCATGCCAACGATCGCCCCCGCCAGCGCACCCAGCACATATTGCAGCGTCCCGACAAAGGCCGACGCACTTCCCGCAAGGCGGGGATGATCCGCCAGCGCACCCACCGTGGCGTTCGGTCCGATGATACCTGTCGTCCCCAGCGAGAACATCATCGCCCCCACCAATGCAACCATCAGACCGATGGACGGATGGCCACCCGCCTTTGTCGTTTCCGCAATCAGGCTGGCAACCAGCGTCATGCCGATCGTGCCGACAAGGGCGACAATCACCGAAATGCCAAGGATGCGCGTCGCATCGATCCGCCCCACCAGCATGCCGTTAAGCTGCGACGCACCGATCATACACACGGCGAACACGCCGAACATCATGCCGAAATGCGCGGGGGACAGGCCGAACTGGTGAATGAACACCGACGGCGCGGCCGAAAGATAGGTAAAGGACATGAAGCACGAAAAACCGGCAATCATCGCATTGGTGAAAAACCCACGGTCACGCACCAGCAGCAGATAGCGGCTGCACAGCGTCACGGGGGACAGTTCGCTGCGATTTTCCGGCTTCAGCGTTTCAGGCAGGACACGCCAGATCAGCAGCATGCACACCACGCCATATACCGCCGCCGCCCAGAAGATCGACCGCCATGTCGTGAATGACAGCACCATCCCCCCCAATGTGGGGGCAAGGATCGGCACGACCCCCATCACCAGCACCAGGCGCGACATCATGCGCGCGGATTCATTGCCATGCGACATATCGCGCACGCACGCACTCGGGATAATAAGGCTGGCCGAAGCGCCAAGCGACGCGATAAGGCGGAATGCGGAGAAAGTATAGATATCCGTCGCCACCGCACACCCGACAGAGGCCAGGGTATAGACGAACGTTCCCAGCAGCATCGGAATGCGCCGGCCGAACCGGTCGGAAACGGGGCCCATCGTGATCTGCCCGATGGCCAGACCCACGAACCAGATCGCCAGCGTCATCTGCGCGGAACCCACGCGCGCATGCAGCGACTTTTCCAGTTCGGGGAAGGCCGGCAGGTAAATGTCCGTCGAAACGGGCCCGACCGCGGTCAGGACCCCCAGCAGGATGGCAATCCACCCCATGGACCTGCCGGCTGTCTTGCCAACGGATGCATCGGATGACTGCGCCGCGAGTGCGGAAGAGCCCATGACGGCACTCCAGAAATCAAGGGAAGCAAGGATTGCGAAAGTATCTAGCCGACGACACCGGGAATTTTCACCATCTATTCCGGCATTCCAGCATTTCGCTCACTGAAGGTATCGCGCGTGCATGCGCGTCGCGTCAACCATCCGTAAAGACAGAAAAACACGACGATACCTAAAACATTTTTTCAAACTGTTCATGTGGTACGATCCGCACGCGCGATCTGGCTCCCACGCAACAGCCAGACCCCGCCAAGGCCCGAAATCACGAACAGCCCGACAGCCAACGCAACCTGCCACTGATGGTTCACCTCTGTCCCGCCCCCCATCAGGACGAACACCGCCGTCTGCGGTAGGCTGCCCAGCGCCGTGGCCGCAATAAACCCCGCCACCCGCGCGCCCACAAGGCCGGCCGCGATACTGAGCATCATGGCCGATCCCACCGGCAGCAGGCGCAGCACCAGCACGCAGGTGAATGTCCGTTCACGCAAGGGGCGGCCAAGGCGGGCGCACATGTCACGCACACGCGACGGCAGGCGCGCGGTCCCCCCCATACGCCCCATCACCCGCGCGACAAGGAAATCCACCATCCCCCCCGCAACCGTGGCGCAGGTGGCAAGCGTCATCCCCTGCACCGTGCCATAGGCCATGCCCGCCGCAAGGCAGACCGCCTGTCGTGGCAGGCCCAGCGCACAGAAGGCAGCCCCCGCCAGCACGAACCATATCCGGCCCCACACCCCGTCGCGCAGCATGCCGATATCGCCCATTCCGGCACCCGGCCCCTTACCCAGCCCCGTACCCGCCCCCACATGCAACACCGGCATGAAACGCACCGCCACCACCAATGCCACCGCCATGGCAAGCATCAATGCAGGACGCAGCAGCACCCGCGCGCCCACGCGCGGCGCAACCGTTGTGGGGGATGGGGCATCGGGGGTGCCAGGCAGCGTGGGTGTCGGGGGGGGGCAGGATCGCGTCACGCGGGGAAAAACATCCTCTGTTACGATATCATGCGGGCGGGATCGCACGGACCGGCATATGCGGACCCGGTGGCCTGGGCCGGGCATGGCCCGACCGGTCAGTCATGCCATAGACGTGCGGCAGACACGAAAACCTTACCCGCGCCCTAGCATTGCCTTGCGGCGGCGTGCAAGGCCAGTCTAAATCCGCCATATGTCCGCACATCCTTCCTCTGGCCTCGCCAAGGGCCGCGACTCCGTTTTCCCGGCCAACGCGCATGACCGCCGCCGGGTCTCGAACTGGCTGTTCGCCATCTGCTTCATGCTGCTCGGCATGATCGCGCTGGGTGGGTATACCCGCCTGACGGGATCGGGCCTGTCCATCATGGACTGGCGGCCGATTACCGGCATGATCCCACCGCTGTCACATGCGGAATGGGAACGCCAGTTCGAACTGTACAAAACCATCCCGCAATACAAAATCCTGCATGACGGCTTCGGTCTCGCCGGGTTCCAGAAGATTTTCTGGGCGGAATGGATTCACCGCTTCTGGGGGCGGCTGATGGGGATGGTGCTCCTGCTGCCGCTGATCTGGTTCGCCATTACCGGTGTCCTGTCGCGCCGCCTGATCGCACGGTTGCTGCTGTTCTTCGTGCTGGGCGGGCTTCAGGGGGCGATCGGATGGTTCATGGTGGCGTCGGGGTTCAATCCCGACAGTACCGCCGTGGCGCCGGTGCGTCTTGTGCTGCATCTGTGCTGCGCGTTCGCGTTATATATCGCCATCCTGTGGACCGCGCTTTCGGCCCGCGCACCCGAAGCGCAATTCATCCCCGCCACAACACAGGTCGTGCGCATCCACCGCATGGCGTGGGCCATCTGCTGTTTTATCGGGATCACCATCATCGCGGGCGGGTTTACCGCCGGGACACATGCGGGCTTCTCTTACAACACATTCCCGCTGATGGATGGGCACCTGATCCCGGCGGGATATGCGCGACTGCATCCCTTCTGGCTCAACTGGTTCGAAAATATTCCCGCCATCCAGTTCGACCACCGCCTGCTGGCAACCTGCACGGCGGCAATGATCGGCGGGATGATCTTCCTTGGCCTGCGTACCCCGGCATTGGGACAGGGGGCACATAACGCACTGATGCTGATGGGATGGATGGTGCTGGTGCAATACGCACTGGGCGTGACCACGCTGTTGCTGGTGGTGCCGGTCTGGGCGGCGACCATCCACCAGACCTGTGCGGCACTGCTGCTGACCACCGCGATTATGGTCCTCCACCGCCTGCGCGGGGTTGGCCGGGTCTGATCACCCCATCACCCGGCGTCCCATGTCCCGGTAATCCGGCGGGCTGTCTTAGAGATTGTTTGAAAACAAGTCATTGATAAAAAACAGGACAAGTTTTTGGGTGCTGCCTTTTGATCGAAAAAGGCGGCGTCTTC
>NZ_BANE01000081.1 GCF_000964405.1 Novacetimonas hansenii JCM 7643 | reverse complement strand
TAGAGCGTTCTGTGATTAGATTGATGCATATCCTGAGTTTTTGAGGTAATTGGCGCATTCCTGTGCGGAGAAGCAGGTGAGGAGTGAGCCGATGCGTTTCCATGTTGCCTCAACGGATCGCTCTGCGGCTTTTCTCAGCAAAGTCTTGAGCTTGGCGAAGACCTGTTCGATTGGATTGAGGTCGGGACTGTAGGGCGGCAGGAAGATTATCCTGGCGCCGACGGCACGAATGGCCTTGCGAGCTGCGTCGCCCTTGTGGCTGCCGAGATTGTCGAGCACGACGATATCGCCCGGCTTGAGTGTTGGAACCAGAAACTGCTCGACATAGGCCAAAAAACTGCGCGCGTTGATCGGTCCGTCGAGAACGCAGGGTGCGGTGATCCGGTCATGACGCAAAGCTGCCAGAAAAGTCAGTGTTTTCCAGTGACCGTGGGGAACCCTGGCTCTCAACCTTTCGCCTTTGGGGCAGCGGCCATGCGTGCGCGCCATGTTGGTTTTGGCCCAGGTTTCGTCAATGAACACCAGACGGGTAGGATCTATATCGGCCTGATATCGCTTCCAGAACTTACGTTTACGCGCGACGTCAGGTCGATCCTGCTCGCAGGGCAGCACGCTTTTTTTTGAAGCTGATCCCTTCGGATTGAAAAAAGCGTGACAGCATCCCAGTGTCGGCCTGAACGCCACGCTCGTCGCGCAGTCGGACCGACAGCGCCGCAAGGGTGATATCAGGTTCGGCATCAATGATGGCCAGCAGCCAGGCTCGTTCAGGCTTGGTTTTCGAGGGACGATGGCCGCCCGTGCCAGCGCAGCAGCGATCCCCGACGCGTCTTGCGCGCTGGACCCACTTGATCGCTGAAGCATCACTCACCCCAAAGCGTCGCGCCGCTGCCCGGCAACTCATGCCGCCTTTCTCCACCGCATCAATTACACGGTCTCGTAAATCCTGCGAGTAGGCTTTCGGCATGAAGGCTGGCCTCCTTCACCAGTCTTCATCTTGAATCACATCAGACGCACTTTGGGAATCCTATGATTCAAGCTATTCGCAGTGCGCTCTA
>NZ_BANE01000082.1 GCF_000964405.1 Novacetimonas hansenii JCM 7643 | reverse complement strand
GCGGGCGGCACGACCGCCGCCTATCAGGCCGGAGGTGCGGCAGGTGTCGCGAAGGCCGGATTGTCCGCTGCCGCCAGCCCGTTGCGCCGCGCCATGGCCAGTGTCCGCACCAGTTATCAGGCCGGCGGAGCCGCCGCCACGGGCGGTGCGACCGCTTCTGGCGCTGGCGGAGCTTCTGCCGGCAAGCCGCCGCCCTGGGCCAGCCGGATGCAGCGCAACAACCGGATCAAAGGCGGGGCTGATGCCGCTGCGCAGGCGATCAAAGGCGGCGACCGGCCCAGCGGCGGCCATGACGTCGATCTCTCGGAAGGAGAATAGCCATGTTCCGCCGCCCCACTATACGGTTCGGCAGAACGCCGGAACCGGAAACGCCCTATCACAAGGCAGCCCAGGTCTGGGACGACCGCATCGGCTCGGCTCGTGTCCAGGCCCGTAACTGGCGACTGGCGTTCTTCGGTTGCCTGGCATTGAGCGGAGGGCTTTCCGCCGGGCTGGTCTGGCAGTCGGCGCGGGGCACCATTACGCCATGGGTGGTACAGATCGACCGGTTGGGCCAGGCGCAGGCCGTCGGTCCGGCAACCGCCGCCTATCGGCCGACCGATCCGCAGATCGCCTGGTATCTGGCGCGCTTCATCTCCGAGGTGCGCGGCATCCCGGCCGATCCGGTGGTCCTGCGGCAGAACTGGCTCGACGCCTATAATTACGTCACCGATCGCGGCGCGCTGGCCCTGAACGATTATGCCCGCACCAACGATCCGTTCGGCAAGCTCGGCAGGATGCAGGTGGCGGTCGAGATTGCCAGCGTGATCCGTGCCTCCGACGACAGTTTCCGGGTGGAGTGGATTGAGCGCCGCTATGTCGATGGCGCGCTGGCCTCGACCGAACGCTGGAGCGCGCTCCTGACCCTTGTCGTCACCACCCCCACCGATGCCGAGCGGCTGCGCAAGAATCCGCTCGGCATCTACATTCACGCCCTTAACTGGTCCAGGGAACTCGGCTGATGCGCACCCTCAATACCGTCGCGCCGCTCATGATCCTGCTGGCGCCGCTCGCGGCCTGCTCCTCATGGAAGCCGCCTGCCATCCGGTACGACGATACGCCCCGGCAGGCGGTTCTTACCCCGGAGTTACCGAAACCGGTGCAGGTGGTGGCTCTGCCCGAGCCCCTGCCGCTGCCGGGGCAGCTCAAGCCGATCCCGTATCGGCGTACGACGCCGGAAGCCGCCGATCCCCATCAGCGGGTCGAGCATGCCAATAGTGCGGCGCGGGTCCAGCCGACGCGTGCCGGTTATCTCAATGCGATCCAGGTCTATCCCTTCTCCGAGGGCGCGCTCTATCAGCTCTACGCCGCACCCGGCGAGATCACCGACATCGCACTGCAGCCGGGCGAGAAGCTGGTTGGCTCCGGTCCGGTCGCCGCCGGCGATACCGTCCGCTGGATCATCGGTGATACAGAGAGCGGGGCAGGGGCGTCGAAACGGATTCATATCCTGCTCAAACCGACGCGGCCGGACCTGACCACCAACCTAGTCATCAATACCGACCGGCGGACCTATCATCTGGAACTGCGCTCCGACGAGCGGACCTATATGGCTTCGGTCTCATGGGACTATCCGCAGGACCAGATCGTCGCCCTGCGCGGGCAGGATCGGGATTCTGATCTTGGCACTCCGGTCGCGACGGGCGTCGATCTCGATGCGCTGAATTTCCGCTATCGGATCGAGGGCGACGAGGCGCCGTGGCGGCCGTTGCGGGCCTTCGATGACGGGCGGCAGGTGTTCATCGAGTTTCCGACCGGCATCGCCCAGGGCGAGATGCCGCCGCTGTGGGTCATCGGCCCGCAAGGGGACGGCCAGTTGGTGAATTACCGGGTGCGCGGCAACCGGATGATCGTCGATCGCCTGTTCGCGGCAGCCGAATTGCGGCTTGGGGCGAAGCACCAGCAGGTAGTGCGCATCGTCCGTACCGATGGAGCGCGCCGGTCGTGAGCGGGAGCACCGGAGCAGAGGAGGCGAGCAAACCGGTACCTCCGGTCAGGCCGCCCGGCGAGATGCGGATGCGCGTGACGCGACCGCCGGTCACGCGACTGTCGCGCAAGGTGATCATGGGGCTGACGCTGATGGCGATCATCGGCGTCGGGGGTGCGCTCTATGTGGCGCTGAAGCCGGCACCTCGAACGGGCAAGGCCGAACTCTATAATACCGGCAATCGCACCACGCCGGACGGGCTGGCGACCCTGCCGGGAGACTATACCCACCCGCCGCGCCTCGGGCCTCCGCTGCCCGGCGATCTCGGCAGGCCGTTCCTCAAGGCAGGCGTGGGTGCCCCCGGCATGGCGACACCCGCCGCACCGGCCGATCCCGAGAAGCAGCGCATGGCCCAGGAGCAGGAAGCAGCCCGGGTCAGTCATCTCTTTACCCAGACGCAGGTCGGGCGAAACAGCGCCGCCCCGGTGACGGCCGGTGCCACCCCGCTTCTGGCCGCCGGTGCTGCCACCGATCGCAACCAGGCGTTTCTCGATGGCCCGGTCGACCAGCGTACCGTCAGCGCCGTGCGTCTGACGCTCGCTCCCAGTCCGTATGTAATCCAGGCGGGATCGATCATTTCCGGCGCGCTGATTACTGGCATCCGCTCCGACCTGCCCGGTGAGGTCACGGCGCAGGTGACGGAGAATGTCTATGACAGTCCGACCGGCCATATCCTGCTGATCCCGCAGGGCGCGAAACTGATCGGCCGCTATGACTCCCAGATCGCCTACGGCCAGACCCGCGTGCTGCTGGTCTGGACCCGGCTGATACGCGGGGTCGGGGATTCGATCGTATTAGAAAACGAACCTGCCGCCGATGCGGCGGGCTACGCCGGGTTGCAGGACCAGACCGACAATCACTGGGGGGAGGTGTTCAAGGCCGCTCTGGTTTCGACGATGCTGAGCGTGGGTTCAGAAGCCGATATTGGCGGTAGCAATGGCATCGCCCAGGCGCTGCGCACCGGCGGATCGCAAGGATTTAACCAGATCGGTGAGCAGATGGTCGGACGCTCGCTCAATATCCAGCCCACCAATACGATCCGGCGCGGTTTTCCCGTCCGGGTCATGGTGCATCGCGATCTGGTTCTTTCCCCCTACAGACAGGAGGCTCCCCGATGACAAAGCTCAGGCTTGGGCCGATTGAGAATGACAAACCGGTGCGGCTGACCATTGAGCTACCGGCCACCGTACATCGCGATCTGGTTGAATACGGGCGGTTGCTGGCGCGTGAGAGCGGTCAGGCCGAGATCGCAGTAGCGAAGCTGATCTCACCAATGCTCGCTCGTTTCATGGGGGCGGATAGGGGCTTTCGGAAGCTGCGCGGGGAGAGGTAACTCGCCAATAGGGCTTTGCCCGGTCACGCATGAAGGCGACAAATTTTCCTACTACGGGATCTTCGCTTTCGGCACGCCAGACCAGATTGATCTTGAACCCGGCATCTTCCTCGTCGATTGGGATGAATTTCAGGCCGGGGAGGTTGAGAGTCGAATAAGTTTGCGCTGCGACAGTGACGCCGTATCCTGCCCGCACGAAAGCGAGCAGGGTCATGTTGCCCGTTTCAAAAATGCGCACATTAATGCCGGGTAGCCGCGTAGCAAAGAAATCACGACCGATCCTATCTTTTCCCCACGACCATAGAAGCAGATTTTCGTTTTTGAGGTCAGTCCATTGAATTGTTGTTTTTTCGGCGAGGCGGTGAGTATTTGGCACGGCCGCCATCAAGGGCTCGAAGTAAATTGGAGTATGCGGGTGGTGTTGAGAAAGGGCTAATTCAGGAAGCAAGGCAACGTCGATATGACGTTCGATCAGTGCGGAATGGAGTGTTCTTTCACCCGGTTCGTGTGGTGTGACACTTATGCCGGGATAGGTTGTCCGCCATTCGACGAGCAAACTTGTCAGGACGGCGTTTAGAGGTGGAAGATGAAAACCGAGATGCACCTCTCCGATTTCTCCGAAGGAACTTCGGTCGAGTGTTTCCGTGAGTGCATTTGTCTCGCGCAGGACGCGACGGACACAGCGTAATGCTATGCGTCCCGCAGTCGTAAGTTTAATGCCAGAGGAGGTTCGTTCAAAGAGCGCAACACCCAGTTGATCCTCAAGTCGAGCAATTGCTCGGCTGACCGTCGATACTCGCAGTTGAAGGGATGATGCGGCCTTCCCGAAACTTCCAGCTTCAACAGAAGCCAGAAAATAGCGGAGTTCCGCAGTGCGCATGGTCGTTATGGTCCCTTTCTGCCTCGGTTCCTATTTGTTCCATCCGTGCTTGTCCGACATGTGTTCCACGTGGATTGTGTAGATATCGTCCGGCCATGGATTTAAGGCTTCTCTTATGAATTGATACGTCGGGTGATGTGCGACATTGAGGTCAAGATGCCGCTTGAAGCGCCTTGCGTCCCTCCGCGTCCAACACCGCGAAATCTTCCTCAGACAGGGTGATGTCTGCAGTGGCGATATTCTGCTCAAGATGCGCGACCTTCGAGGTCCCGGGGATTGGCAGCATCACTGGACTGCGCTTTAGGACCCAGGCCAGAGCGATCTGGCTCGGGTGAGCGCCGTATTTGCCTGCCATGGTGTCTAAAATCGATCCCGGCTTGGCGAGGTCGCCGGCCGCGAGCGGGAACCACGGGATGAATCCGATGTTTTGCGGCGTGCAGTAGTCGAGCACGTCTTCGCTGCTGCGATCCACGAGATTATAGCGGTTCTGGACGGTCGCCACGTCAAAGAACTTCGATGCCGCTTTGATCTCTTCTACGGAGACCTCGCTCAGTCCCGCGTGGCGGATCAGTCCCTGATCGATGAAGGACCGGACCGCCTCGAACTGCTCATCCGCCGGGACTTTGGGATCGATCCGGTGCAACTGCCACAGATCGATCTGCTCGACGCCGAGATTCCGCAGACTTTTATGCACCTGCTGGAGAAGATATTCCGGTCGTCCGACCGGCTTCCAGATATCTGGCCCCGACCGGGTAAGCCCGCCCTTCGTGGCGATCACGAGACCTTTGGGATATGGGTGAAGCGCCTCTTTAATCAGCCATTCTGAAACATCCGGCCCGTAGGCGTCCGACGTGTCGATGAAGTTGACGCCGAGTTCGGGAAGGCGCTTCAGCGTGCGGATGGCCTCGTCGTGATCGGTGGGCGGTCCCCATATGCCTTTGCCCGTGATGCGCATGGCACCGAAACCGAGCCGATGAACGGCGAGATCGCCGCCGATCGTGAAGGTGCCGGAGCTGGCAGCGTTGGAAGCTGTATCGGTCATGGTCCTCGGTCCTTATTTCCAGCGAGTGGTTAAGGGATCAGTCATTTCGTCAGGCCGCGAAGCCACCATCGATGTTGTATGCGGCGCCCGTGATGATGCCGGCCTCTGGTCCGGCAAGATACGCGACCAGCCCCGCAATCTCCGCGCCCGTGGCATGGCGTTTGATCGCCATGAAGTCGTGCATCACGTCTTTCAGCGGTCCATCGGCAGGGTTCATGTCTGTATCAGTGGGGCCGGGCTGGACGACATTGACGGTGATGCCGCGCGCTCCGAAATCACGAGCCAGTCCTTTGACCATGCCTTTCAGTGCGGCCTTGCTGGCGCTGTAGGCTGCAAGGCCAGTCATCGGCATACGGTCTGCATTGGCGGACCCGATCAAGATGATGCGGCCCCCGGCGGGCATGGTCCGGGCAGCAGCAATGGCGGCATGGTAAGGCGCATGGATGTTGATACGAAACAGCCGGTCGATGTCATCCGGGGGGATCTCCAGCGGATCGCCCGCGCCAAGAATTCCAGAGTTGACGACCAGCACGTCGAGAGGACTGAGCGAAGCGATCAGCGCGATGAGAGTGTCCCGGTCGCCACTGTCGGCGCGGAGGGCCTTGCTTCCGGTCTCAGCCGCCAAAACTTCGGCATCGTCCGGGGAAGACCAATATGTGAAAAGAACCTTCGCTCCCTTCGAAGCGAAACGGCGCACGATGGCGGCCCCAATCCCGCGGCTGCCGCCAAGCACGAGGACGGATTTTCCCTCAAAATTGTTCATGACGGCATTTCCTGCTACGCCAAGATTTCTGCCAGCCTGTCGAATGCTGGCTGATAGATACCTGTCGGCATTCTGGCCTCCATACTGGCGGCATGTTCGAGGGGCGCTTCGAACTGTCCCCGCCACTGAATGAACGTTCGGTCACCATCCGTTATGGGAAGAAGGCTGATCGTTGACCGATAGTTACTGATCGGCAGGGCGGACTCGATAATCGAGAACATCACAGTATGATCTACGTCGGATAATGCGAGAAGCTGTTCACGGATCACGCCGACATCGCCCATTTCAAGGCGGCGGACCGCGCCGACACGGTCACCGGGCTCATCGCCCTCGATCACGCAGGTTTTCACCCCCGGCAACCACTTGCCTAGGGCGCCGAAATCACGGATTAGCCCCCAGACGGACGAAACGGAGGCAGGAAGAACGCTGCTGGCCATCACATGGATCATAATGCGGCTCCTGTTCGTGTCTGTCCGGCCATCATAGCGACTGCCCTCCCGTCACTTCGATACGCTGACCATTCACCCAGCGCATATCATCAGACAGAAGGGCACGGACAGCGGCTCCGATATCATCGGGTTGCCCGACACGTCCCAGCGGAGTGATGTCTGCAAGGCTTTTATTTACCGTGGCATCGTCACGGACCAGCCCCCCGCCGAAATCCGATGCGACCGCCCCAGGGGCGACGGCATTGACGGTAATCCCGCGCTCCCCCAGCTCTTTCGCCATGTAGAGCGAAATGACCTCGGTTGCGGCCTTCATGGCCGAATAGGGGCCATGATCCGTCAGATAAAAGCGGGTCGCGGCAGAGGTGATGTTGAGAATGCGGCCGCCATCGCGAAGCAGTGGCAGGAGCGCCACTGTCAGCAGGTAAGGGCCCTTGAAGTGGATGTTGTACTGATTATCGAGTTGTTCGGAGGTAGCGGCATCGAAGCGTGTGTGAATGATGTTGCCGGCGTTCTGGACAACATAATTTAGTCCCTGCAGCCCGAACTCGTTTGCGAGAAGGGCTTTCACCCGCTGAGCAAAATCCGTGAACGACGTATGGTTCGCGATGTCCAGTTGCAGCATACGCAACTTCACTTTTTCATGGCTGAGGGCGATTTCGGCAGCTTTCGCCTCATCTTCATTGGCATGATAAGTGCCGACGACATTAATGCCAGCATCCGTCAGATGCTTCGCGATACTGTAGCCGATGCCGCGATTGGCACCCGTGATAAGGGCGATTTTGGGTGTGTTCATAAACGGACTCCTCGCGGAAAGATGGCGTCCTATTCGGAAACCCAACTTCCGTATCACCCGATCCATAATATGGACATGAAGCGACGTCAAGGAATTGTGGACCGGACGATATGAAAGTTGGGGGTTTTTGTGGAAGGCTACAGTCTGACCCCCGTGTTTTCGGTGTTTTTTTGTCGATTTTTGAGAGGTTTGACAGTGTTGATATCCCACAACGTAAGGAGGGATGTGATGGCAGCATCCAGAGTGTCAACAGTCATTCCATCCCGCGCTTCGCATGTCATGCCATGAAAAAAAGTAGCGAGAATATCGGGCAGGACATCTGTTGACGGGGAGGCCTTCAATTCATTTCTGGCTATGGCGCGCTCCACGCAGGCCTTAATACCTGCCCGCGTACGCTGTCGTTCTGCGGCGAGAAGGGCTTGGACAGGTTCGTTCTCGGGTGAGCAGTTGCTGGCGCCGGACACGACCAGACAGCCGGTCGGATGCGTACGGGCCGCCTGCATGCGCGCTGAGCCGCGTAACGTCCGTTCGATGGCCTCACGTGGCGGCAGGCTTTCATCCCATAAGGGGGCCATGACCTGACCATACGTTGCCAGATAATGCTGCACGACTTCCCGGAACAGGGCTTCCTTGGAACCGAACGCGGCATAGAAACTCGCGGGCGAGATATGGCCCATGCTGGCCTTGAGCTGGGTCAGGGACGTCGGTTCATAACCCTGCGCCCAGAAAAGCGCCGTGGCGGCGTCGATCGCCTTGTCGCGGTCAAACTCACGGGGACGGCCAGTCCGCGCCATGCTAGTGCTCCTTTGAAAAGACTTTCATATTAATCGATCCAGAAATTATTGCCAAGATTTTACGGTCCGCATATATGTGTATCATTCGTTCCATATATTGAGTGGCTCATGACACCGACCATCGTACCGTCCGCGAAAAAAACCGACGAGTGCTTGCCTGTTTCCGGTCTGCTCGCGCTGGCCATGACCGGCTTCATCTGCATTATGACAGAAACTTTGCCGGCGGGTCTTTTGCCCGAGATCGGTGCTGGTCTGCATGTTTCCCCGGCATTCGCTGGGCAGATGGTGACGGCCTATGCCGTCGGTTCTCTGAGTGCGGCGATCCCGCTGACGCTCGCCACGCAGCGATGGCGGCGCAGGAGGGTTCTCCTGCTGGCGATCATCGGCTTCGTGGTGTTCAATTCCATCACCGCGTTTTCGACGCATTATGGCGCGACTCTCATGGCCCGCTACGGAGCGGGTGCGGCGGCGGGTCTCGCCTGGGCGTTGCTGGCCGGCTACGCGCGCAGGATGGTAACGCGCGCTCAGCAGGGGCAAGCTCTTGCGATTGCTATGGTAGGCACACCAATCGCGCTTTCTCTGGGGGTTCCCTCAGGCACATGGCTGGGGGCTGTTGTCGGCTGGCGCCTGACGTTCTGGATCATGTCGGGTCTGACAGTGCTTTTGATTGCGTGGGTTTTGGCAAAGGTTCCTGATTTTCCGGGCGCTGCACATCACGAGCGTCTGCCATTCCGGCATGTTCTGGGCATGCCGGGTGTGAAGCCCGTTCTGGGGGTCGTGATGGCGTGGATGCTCGCGCACAACGTGCTCTACACCTACATTGTGCCGTTCATCGCACCCGCCGGACTAGTAGGGCAGGCGGATCGCATTCTGCTGCTGTTCGGGATTGCCGCGCTGGCGGGCATCTTGCTGACCAGCCGCACGGTCGATCATGCTTTACGCTTGTCCGTTCTGCTCAGTCTGGCCCTATTCGCAGTCGTGTCAGTGGCTTTCGCCATTGAATCAGCGTCGCCGACTGTGATCGTGATTGGTGTCACGATATGGGGGCTGACATTCGGCGGGGCCGCAACCTTGCTCCAGACCGCGCTGGCCGATGCGGCCGGCGCTGGCGCGGACGTCGCGCTGTCGATGAATGTCGTGGCGTGGAACAGTGCCATAGCCGGAGGTGGCCTTCTGGGTGGTGTGTTGTTCGATACATGGGGCGCGGCGTCGTTCCCATGGGCCGTGATGGTGCTCGTCGCCGTCGGTTTCCTGATCGCATGGACAGCGCGATCGCATGGATTTCGATCTGGCCACCGACTCAAGCAGGGGGGGCAGTCATGATGCAGGTTAACTAAAGTTGCAGACAGCTCTGCTCCCGCGAGCCAAAATGCATATGCCAAATATTAGGACGTTGAGACTCCGGGACAGTTCGCGGCGTTTCTGACAGCCTGATTGATGTCGGTATGAGGTTCTGATCCCAGCAACTGGACGAGGCGACTGTTGTCGAGCCGGACCGGATAATGCCAGTAGGGCTTAACCTCGATCACTTCGTGCGGAAAACCACCGAATGGAGAAAGAAGGCGCATCAACCACCATGGGAAGTGCCGGACTGAGAGATCCGGCGTGCCCGTCATGCGGCGGAGCGCAGCGATCATGTGTGTGCCGTCTGCGTCCCAGAACCCGCTGAACTGCATGCGTTCGACGGTTGCCATGGCACCGGGTCGTAGTTCGAGCAGTTGCGCAATTGCTTCGGCCAGATCAGGCAGGTAAGCCCAAGCGTGACCGATACCAGTGCGGCCGGGATAGGTGATCTGCTTCAGCGGCGCCTTCGCCAACGCCTGAGCGAACCAGCTCTGCTGTGCGTCAGGGCCGAAATAGTCGCCCGCCCGCACGATCAGGCTCGGAACCTCCGGGGCGGCGTCGGTGAGGCGACATTCGAGGGCCTTGCGGATCTTGCCTTTGCGGCCTGGCGGATTTTGCGGTGTCGTTTCGCCGATCACCGGCGCTGTGGCGGCGTCATAATTGTAGATCGTTCCCGGAAGCACAATGCGCGCTCCGCTGGTAGCCCTGGCGGCGGCGATCGTGTTGTCGATCATCGGCAGCACTGTTGTTTCCCAATTGCGGTAGCCTGCCGGATTGACGCCGTGCAGGATTACGTCGACCCCGGTCGCGGCCCTCACCACATCGTCCCGGAGCATGGCATCGCCCTGCACCCAGTGGGGCATCACATCGTCACCCCAGCCCCCTTGAGCCCGGGCCGGGTCACGCACCATTGCCCGCACCTGCCAGCCGCGACGCAGCATGACCCGTGTGACCGCGCCGCCAATGCCGCCGGTTGCCCCCAGAACGAGGATTGCTTTCGTCACGCTGCGATCTCCCTGCGTTTCCACCGGAAGAGTGAACGGAGGCGGTCGCGAAGGAAATTGACAAAGATCGGCATGCTGCTCATTGAAAAACGATGAGCATTCTTTCTCCGGACTGGGACGGACAACGGGCCTTCCTCGCGGTTCTCGATACGGGAAGCCTGTCGGCGGCGGCGCGCAGCCTCGGCCTGACCCAGCCGACCGTGCGTCACCGGATCGAGGCGCTGGAGCGCGCGATCGGTCAGCCACTCTTCTCGCGCACGGTGAATGGGCTGGTTCCGACGGATGACGCCCGGGAACTGGCGGTCCATGTCCGGCGTATGGCCTTCGCGTCAGAGGCTTTCTATCGCGCTGCGTCCGCGTCCGGGGGTGAGATCGCGGGTACGGTGCGTATCAGCGTCGCCGAATTCGTCGGCATCGAGGTCATGCCGCGTCTGTTGGCCCCGCTGCGGGAGCGCCATCCGGGCCTCGCCGTCGAACTGGTCCTGAGCAACGAGAACGCAGATCTGCCGGGGCAGGAAGCGGATATCGCGATCCGGATGCGTCGTCCGCGCCATGGGGCGCTGGTGGCGAAACGGGCAGGATGTATCCCGCTCGGGTTTTTCGCGACCGCCTCTTATCTGGAGCGGCATGGGGTGCCGGAAGGTGCGACGGATCTGGCCCGGCACACGCTGATCGGCTCGGACCGATCCCGGATGGATCAAGATTTTACACGGGAATTGCAAAAGACGCTGGGAGAGAAGCTGTATTTCGCGCTCCGCACCGACAGTCATCCGGCCCAGCTTGCCATGGTACGCGCGGGATTGGGGATCGGTGTCACGCAATTGCCAATTGGCGAACGGGATCTGGTGCGCGTGCTGCCGGGCTTGGTTGTCGCCGAACTCGAGGCCTGGGTTGTCGCGCATGAAGATCTGCGTCACAGCCGCCGGATTGATGCGGTGTTTGGGCATCTTGTGGCGGCTCTGGGACGGTATTGCGCGTCCGGGCTGGTGATGCAGGCGGCTGTTGGCGTCGGTGGGCGAGACGCCGCGGATGGCGCCGGTTGAGCAGAAGCGCGCCTGCAATAATCCATCCCGGAAATTTGGAGACGGGAATACCGCGTGACAGGAGCGGGAATATCGAGAGTGGCGAAAGATAGTAAATAAACAGGTTTTGACCCGAAGACGAAGAGATAGTCCTGTAGTGTCACACTTGTTGGTGCGGTCGTCGAAAAAAAATCAGGTGGGGTCATGGTCGTCAGGGCATTTCCGGAATTGCTGCCCGGCTTTACGTGGCAGGATACCGATGTGAACGGAGTTCGTATCCGTACCGCCATAGGCGGGGAAGGACCTCCGCTTCTCCTTCTTCACGGCCATCCGCAGATGCATCTGACCTGGCATAAGGTCGCGCCGGTACTGGCGGAGCGTTTTACCGTCGTGGCGACTGATCTCCGAGGCTATGGTGACAGCGCAAAGCCCGACGGCGGCCCTGAACACATCAATTATTCCAAGCGCGCCATGGCTGCGGATCAGATTGGCGTCATGAAAGCGCTTGGTTTTGAGCGCTTCCGGCTTGTCGGGCATGACCGCGGTGGACGCGTGGCTCATCGCCTGGCGCTCGATGCGCCGCAGGCGGTGGAAAAGCTGGTGCTGATCGACATTGCGCCGACAGCGACAATGTACGCCCGGACCGACATGGAGTTTGCGCGGCGCTATTTCTGGTGGTTCTTTCTGATCCAGCCCTATCCGTTGCCGGAAAGGCTGATCAGTGCCGATCCGGATTTCTTTCTGGAAACGCATATAGCGGGACAGGTCAAAATTGCAGGCGCCGTCGATCCTCGGGTGATGGCGGAATACCGTCGCTGCTATGCCAATGCCCGGATGCGGCATGCCGCGTGTGAGGACTATCGTGCAGCGGCAGGCATCGATCTCGTTCACGACGCGGAAGATGCCGACCGTCGGGTCGAAGCGCCACTCCTTGCGCTGTGGGGCGCACGAGGGACCATCGGCGCACTTTATGACGTCGTGGAAACGTGGCGCGAAAAAGCCACGGATGTGCGGGGACACGCTATTGACTGTGGTCACAGCCCCCAGGAAGAAGCGCCGGAAGAATTGTTGAGGAGCATTGGCGAGTTTCTCTGAACAGATACCTTTTTCTAGCCGAAGATATGTTCTGGAAGAAGAAGATCAAGATGCTCGCTTTCTTTCGTTCTCCCGATAATCGGTCTTCACTTCGCGACAGTATTGTCGCGGCGGGAGTGTCATCCCTATGCTTTCCAGGTCTTCGGTTCCCCGGCCACGTCCGTGGCCGCCACGTGGGCACCGACCGTGATCGCTCACGACCTATGCTGTCTGCCTGACATCAGCGATCAGAGTTGGGACTGCAGGATTACGTAGGGCGTGGTTGCCGGATGCTGGCGACTTACGCCCGATACCGCAGCGCCTCGACCAGCAGGGCGAAAGCCGGTGTCATCTGCCGGCGGCTCGGGTAAAACAGGTGATAGCCGGGGTAAGGATCGCACCAGTCCTCCAGAATGCGGACGAGTCGGCCCGCCTCGATATGGGGCATGGCGTAATCCTCCGGCATGTAGGCAAGGCCCACGCCGTCGAGTGCGGCGTTGAGGCGCAGTGCGAGCGTGTTGACCACCGCCGGGCCATCGACACGCATGTTCAGGGACCGGCCCTGCTTCTCGAACTCCCACTCGAAAATCGTGTCGTGGGTGGGCAGGCGCATGTTGATGCAGGCGTGTGTCGTCAAGTCCTGCGGCGTCGCGGGCACGCCGTGCCGCGCGACATAGGCCGGGCTGCACACGACGGCGGAGCGCAGAGCGGGGCTGATCGGCACGACGATCATGTCCCTGGCGATGCTCTCGCCCACGCGCACGCCGGCGTCGAAGCGCTCGGCGACGATATCCCGCAAGCCGTAATCCACGACGATCTCGATCTTTATGTCCGGGTATTGCCGCAGCAGTTCCGACACCCGAGGCCAGAGGACGGTGTAGGTAGGGTGCTCGGTCGCCGTGATGCGGATGGTGCCGGCCGGTCTGGTTCTGAGGCTGCTCATGGCAACCAGTTCCGCCTCGATCTCGTCGAAGCGTGGCGCGATGGTGTCCAGCAGACGCGCACCGGCTTCGGTTAGGCCGACGCTGCGGGTTGTGCGCGCCAGCAGCCGCAGGCCCAGACGCTCTTCGAGGTTACGGATCGTGTGGCTCAGAGCCGATCGCGAAACGCCCAGTTTCGCGGCCGCGCGCGTGAAGCTCCGTTCGCGGGCGACCGCCATGAAGGCCAGAAGGTCGTTCGTGTTCTCTCGCAACATTGATGCGTCATGCTCACAGGTTCATGCCGATCTTACGCCATAGTCGCCATAAAGGGCAGCGGTTAGAGTGGGGGAGGAATTTGTAGGCGACATCCCGGAAGCGAGAATAAGCGATGGAAAAGCGTGTACTTGGCAAGAGTGGCCTTGAGGTTTCCGCAATCGGTTTCGGCTGCATGGGCCTCAGCCACAGCTACGGAACGGTGACAGATCGCGGCGAGGCGATCAGGCTCATCCGTGCGGCGCATGATCGCGGCGTCACGTTCTTCGACACGGCGGAGGTCTATGGTCCCTTCACAAACGAGGACGTCGTCGGCGAGGCGTTGCAGCCGATCCGCGATCAGGTCGTGATCGCCACAAAATTCGGCTTCCGCAACGGCGTGATCGCGGACGGGCCAGACAGCCGCCCCGAGACCATCCGCCGCGCGGTGGAAGGGTCGCTGAAGCGCCTTCGCACCGACACCATCGACCTGCTTTATCAGCATCGCGTCGATCCCGATGTGCCCGTGGAGGACGTGGCGGGGACGGTGAAGGACCTGATCGCGGCTGGCAAGGTGCGGCATTTCGGCATGTCCGAAGCGGGGGGCGAGTCGATCCGCAAGGCGCATGCGGTGCAGCCTCTGGCGGCACTGCAAAGCGAGTATTCGCTGTTCTGGCGCGAACCCGAGACGGAAATCATTCCGCTGCTGGAGGAACTGGGCATCGGCTTCGTGCCCTTCAGCCCGCTCGGCAAGGGCTTCCTGACTGGCACGATCAACGAAAAGACCACCTTCCCGACAGGCGATTTCCGCAACGCGACGTCGCGCTTCGATACGGAGAACCGGAGGGCCAATCAGGCGATCGTCGATCTGGTCAGAGAGATCGCGTGGAACAAGGGCACGACACCGGCGCAGATCGCGCTCGCCTGGCTGCTGGCGCGCAGGCCCTGGATTGTGCCGATCCCCGGCGCACGGAAGCTGGCTCATCTCGAAGACGATCTAGGCGCAGTGAATGTCCGGCTCTCCGGGCAAGATCTTCGGACGATCGAGAAGCGTCTCTCCTCCATTACCCTCCGGGGCGAGCGTTACCCCGCCGCAATGGAGGCCCTCGTCGAGCGTTGAAGGGCCGTTCCTGCGTCGAGCGGGGATGGACGGCCTCGCCGGAGGTTACTTCTGTGCTTACACTTTGGCATAATCTCTGTCTCACGCGGCAAGACGGGGTATCTCGCGATCCACCAATCGCAAGTATCGTTGGCTGCCTTCCCCCGCAACCATGAATTATCCAATATAAACAGCATGTTAAGCCGCCCTTACGGGCGGCTTTTTGCGTTTGGGACATACGCGCAGGATGCATATAGGATGCAAATGGGACTGAAAGCGCAGCGTAGTTTGGGCTAAAATGGGGCATTATCACGATAGCGTGATGGCCGTTCCAAGCCTCATTGCTTAGTGGAAATTGCGCGATCTGACGACGAGACGTTCACTGCCTGAGTCTATGTCGGCTGTGGTGTCTGCGTACAAAGGGTGTTTAAGCATCATCTTGGCGTGACTCCCGCCGAATGCAGGAAGCGTTTTTGGCAACTACGTTGATCCCGTCCGACCTCAGATCAGCTTTTTCTTCTTTTATGCGTCAACGACTGTTTCCCTCCATGCCACGCGTGCGAGAGCCGTGCTGGCCAAGGCCACCAGACCGATCAGGACAGCACAGCCGAGCCAGCCGTGATGCGCGTAGAGAGGAGCAGGGGCGACAGCGCCGATGCTTCCGCCCAGATAATAGCAGGTGAGATAGAGACCGGTTGCCGCAGACCGTCCTTCCTTGGCATGTCGTGCTGTATAGCCGGTGGCGCAGGACTGCCCGGCAAAGACAGCCATGCAGGACAGAGCCAGTCCAATCACGATAGGAGGGAGATGGACGGAAAGTGTCAGGGCAATTCCGGCAATCCCGGCGACCTGCGACAGCAGAAAGGCCCGCGTGCGCCCGATCGTGCCGAGAAGGCGACCGAAGAAAGGTGTGACTGTAACAGGTAGAAGAAAGACCACGAACAGAGCGCCGACTTCAATCGAAGTCAGGGTGAATGGAGGTGCGCTCAGACGTAGGCTCAGATAGGTAAAGGACGTGACCTGCTGAAACAGCAGGCTGGCGCCGACAAAACAGGTGACCAGCAGCCGCCAGTCGCGCACACCTTTTGCGACACTCCATAAACTTTTACCAAGGGATGCGCTGGCTCTGAACTGGCGCTCTGCAGGCAGACAGAATACGGCGAGCGCAAGAACAAGAATCAGAAGAACTGCGAAAACGAGAAAGGTGGAGAGCCATCCTGTAAAGGACGCAGCGGCACCGGCAAGGAAGCGTCCACAGAACCCACCGAATGCAGTGCCTGCGACATATACTCCGTTCATGGTAGTCGCGGTCCGTCCGGACCATTCTTCAGCGATATAGGCGAGGGCGGCAGTGAAGATGAAGGGCACCAGCAACCCTTGTGCAAACCGCAGGGAGAGGAGAGCCGTAAAATTCCATGCCAGAGCGCAGGAGGCGGTTATGATAATCAGCGCGATGAGGGCTGCGACCATTACACGCTTGCGTCCGAAGCGGTCAGAGACGGCACCGGCCAGAGGGGCTGCGACTGCTACGCCCAGCGTGGAGGTGCTGATTGTCCAGGCGCTTGCGCCAAGGCTGACGCCAAACCGGTGGGCGATGTCAGGCAGGATGGGCTGGGTGGTATAGACGTTCAGAAGAGCGCAACTACCCAGAGCGAAGAGCGCCGCCGTCTGACGAAGTGGGACTGCTGTGTTCGCTGTCGCTTCATTTTCCATCGTAATTGTGTCTGAACGATTCATGGCTGATTCCGCCCGACAAGGTGTTCATGTCGTTTGTGGACGGTAATCTGTGCGTGGGAACTGGGTATTGTCATTGTTGTTATTCAGCACAACCGATTTGTGAATTGCCTCTTCCGGGGACGTTGGACCAACGGTGGCGAACGCGTGTTCGTGAGTCAAAGAATAAATGCAAGAGCCGATCCCCCTGCGCGGCATCATCATCGAAGTGCGCAAACTGTTTCGTGAATACGGTTATGAAGGCACGTCGATGCGAAATCTTGCCCGTCGTGTGGGGTTGCGGTCGCAGAGCCTCTATACGCGCTTATGCCTTATAAGAAGCACTGATATCTGAAGTTCTGGCCCTGACGTTCGAGGAAATGCTGCGGGACTTGCCGGATCCTGCTGGCCCCTATCAGAAACTGACGCGTGCATGGGGGGCGCTGATCGGACGCATCAGGAAGACATCAGTGGCGATCAATGGAAATGTCTGAAAGCATGTGTAAGATTCGAAATTAACGGTTTCCGGATATTCTGTCGGATGTCGTATGGCGTCGATCACGATCGAGGCTCTTGGTCAATGTTTTGCTCATGATGTCGCGGCTAATGCCGGATTAATCAAAATATTTGTCATCAGTAAAGATGAGATTACTTTGGTCATCATGAATACATATTTGATAAAAAAGATAGCATATCGTTCATTGCTTTAATTTTTGCGCATATCAAAAGATATCTGCATTAGATTGTGACACCACAACCGCCCGCAGAATGTCTGCAATACTGATTATGGGCAGATCAAACCGTTGAGAAAACACATCCAGTTGCGTCCGACGGGCCATGGTGCCGTCCTCGTTCAGGATTTCACAGAGCACTCCAGCAGGTTTGAGGCCAGAAAGCAGAGCCAAATCCACCGATCCCTCCGTATGACCGCGCCGTGAGAGCGTTCCTCCTTTTGCAGCCTTCAGCGGAAAGATATGACCTGGCACCATGAAATCCTGCTTCGAAGCACCCGGTTCAATCGCCGCGCGGATCGTCCTGGCGCGATCATAGGCAGAAATCCCTGTCGTGGTTCCTTCCTTCGCATCAATCGACACCGTAAAGGCGGTACCAAACGGACAGGTATTCTCATCAGCCATCATCGGCAATGAAAGACGTTCAACGTATTCCTCGGCAAGTGGCAGGCAGACCAGCCCTCGTCCATGTGTAATCATGAAATTGATTGCGTCAGGAGTCACAAATTCAGCAGCCATGACCAGGTCGCCTTCGTTCTCCCTGTTGTCATCGTCCACCATGATAACCATTCGCCCTGCACGCATAGCCTCGATCGCACGGGCAACAGTGGGAATTATGGAGCGGATAGAGTGACCATGTACGAGGTTCATAGGGCGTCAGCCTTTCCTGTTTTGCATGATTGTCGTGAAGCGGGCTCTGTCAGTCACGGTCACGATGGTCCGCATCGCCCATTTTCCAGTAACCGGCCGCATGCAGGCGACCAGAAGGAAGCAGACGATCGACGGTCAGATAAGTCCGCACGGCTCTGACCATGAAAGACTCACCCGCGACCCACACCTGACAATCGGACAGGTCAAGAACTGCCCCCTGTACAGCGAGTTCGAGCTGCCCCGTCGTGCCGGGAGGCTCACTACCCGAATGCAGCCAGGTAACATTCAAGGATGCAGCAGTTTCCAGTTTCTGTTCTTCATCTGTGCCATTCACTTCAATAAAGGCATCGGCAGTAACGCCAGGTGGTAACGCCTCAAGAATAGCCGCTATCGCTGGAAGCGACGTCGCATCCCCTACCATAAGATGGCGACTTGCTGCGGGATCAACGCGGTATCCTGCGCGCGGACCGGCCAGTTGAAGCACATCCCCAACCTTTGCCTTTTCGGCCCAGGCAGACGCCGGACCGTTGTCGCCATGCAGGACAAAATCCATTTCCATCAACCCGGCAGTCGCCTCATAGCGGCGGATCGTATAGGCCCGTCCTTCCGGCTTGCGGCCGGGCGGTGCAGGAAGGAACACCTTCATCCATTGCGCGGGATGCTCGACCGGTAGTCTCTTGATATCGTCTCCGACGAGCGTGACGCGCCGCATGTGCGGCGTCACATCATGCACCGCCTTGACGACTGCCGGACGTAACGTCCTGTTTTGTGACATCATTTTCATCACGATGACTTTCAGAAATCCGGGGACCGCAAATGAAAAGGCTCTGGCCCTCTTGTCTGAGAACACTTTACGGTCTGATCCAACCTTCAAAAAATACCGTGAAATGGAAAGTATCATTCCATTATATGAAATGGTTGCATCTGAAGATTACTGGCATCCTGAACAAGGTCGTGACGTAAGACGTGGAGTGATTTGAAAACGTGAAACCGACGGACCTCAATCTTCTCCATGCACTGGACATCCTTATTGAGGAACAGAGCGTGGGCCGTACAGCGGAACGCCTTGGGCTAAGCCCACCTTCCGTGAGCCGTCTGCTCGCCCGTGCCCGTGAAATCATGGGCGATCCCATTCTGGTACGGGCAGGACGGGAACTTGTCGCCACGGAGTATGCCCGCACCCAGCACGCCCGGATCCGCAACATCATTGCCGAAGCTCAGGACGTTCTCCTGCCGAACACGGAACTGCATCTCGACCGACTGGAAAGACGGTTTACAATCCGGGCAAATGAAGGATTTACAGCGGCGTTCGCCTCAAGCCTCGCAGCCCGGATCGCTCATGATGCCCCGAAAGCGGAACTCCGGTTTGCCCAGGAACATGAGTCCGACGACGATGCGCTGCGCGAAGGACGCATTGATCTCGATATCGGGGCGCTCCGGGCCATGGGACCGGAAGTACGGGTTCAGACCATTTTTCGCGATCATCATATCGGACTGGCACTTCCGGACCACCCTATCTTCAAAACTGAAATTTCTCCGGAACGCTTTGTATCGTTTCCGCAAATCAGTGTCTCACGCCGGGGACGTGCGGAAGGGCCTGTTGATCAGGCGCTGATGGCGCATTACGGGCTTCAGCGACAGGTTTCTCTCATCGTTCCTTCCTTCATGCTGGCGATCGCTGCTCTTCCCGGTACGGAACTGATCGCCCTCGTACCGCGCTTTGTCCTGCGTGCTGTCGAAGCTTTAGGGATACAATTGAGAACGTTCGATATTCCTGTACCCCTCGATACACTTGTCATTGCACAGGCATGGCATCCCCGTTTCGATCGCGATGCAGCGCACCGCTTTCTCAGACAATGCGTGCGCGAAGTCTGTGCACCGGTGAGGCGTCAGGACGATAAGACGTCCTGATCGGACTCAGCTTTTCTTTCGAGGCAGTCGGGCAATCCAGATGATTCCCACGGATGCCGTAAAGGCAAATGTGGAGATCATGTAGAATTCATTCATGGAAACCATGTCTGCCTGAACCAGCACCTGATGGTAGATAGCTCCCCAGGCCTGATCCCCCGTCAGCCCCGCACCTTTCAGGGTCGTCACGGCATCCGCCGCACGATCGTGATAGGGTGTAAGTGTCTCGACCAGATGCGCCTGATGATAACGGGAGCGCCGATCCCAGAACGTCTGGGCGAGAGAGGCGATAAGATTTCCAGACATCATGCGAATGGCTGTCTGGAGCCCGGACGCGGCAGCGAGGCGTTCCGGCGGAATGCCAAACAGGGAAAGAGCCGTCAGAGGTGTCAGGAAAAAGCCGATCCCTATCCCCTGGGCCAGACAGGTGAGAGCAATCGTACCGGCATCGATATCCGTCGTGAAATTTGCCCGCCAGAACGCCACAGCGGCCCAGCAGAAGAAGGCCAGCGACGCGAAGAGGCGCGCATCCCCCTTTCTGACCCATGCCCCAAGAAAGGGCGCAAGCAGGATACCAAATACACCCATGGGGGCGGTCACGAGCCCTGCCCATGTCGCATTGTATTCCATATCGGTCTGTAGCCAGAGTGGCACCAGCACGAGGGCTGCGAAATACAACCCGAACCCGATGGCCACCGCGACCGTTCCAACTGCAAAATTCCTGTATGCGAAGAAATGCAGATCAACGATGGGATATTTGGCGCCCAGTTCCCATACAACGAGGAATACAAGTCCCAGCACAGACAGGATCGCTGTTGTGCAGATGAAAGGCGAAGCAAACCAGTCGAGTATCCGTCCACGGTCAAGCGCCACCTGCAGACACCCCATGGCAATGGCAAGCAGGATCAGGCCGATTACGTCAACCGGAAGTCTGACAGTCGGTGTATCGCGTCCCCGCAGCAGCGCCGATGTGGAGACCACCACGAAAATGCCAACCGGTGCGTTGACAAGAAAGATCCACGGCCAGGTGTATTCGTCCGTAATCCAACCGCCGAGCACAGGCCCTGCCACCGGCCCCGCCATGTTCGTCATGGCCCACATGGCAACCGCCAGTGTCCGTTTTTCCGGCGGAAATATAGCAACGAGCAATGCCTGGCTCAGTGGCACGATCGGACCTGACACCATGCCCTGAAGGACACGAAAACCAAGCAACAGCGGAAAGGAACGCGCCATGCCACAAAGCACCGAGGCAACCGTGAAGGCTGCCACCGCGCAGACAAACAGCCTGACCTGCCCGAACCGACGGGACAGCCAACCCGTCAGGGGTATGAAAATGGCGTTCGCAATTCCGAAAGAGGTAATGGTCCATTCGCCGATTTCGGTGCTGACACCAAGGTTGCCGGAAATGGTCGGGACCGAGACGTTCGCGATCGTGATATCCGTCACGGCCATAAAGGAGGCAAGACCGATTGTCATCGCCGCGAACGCCAGGAGCGGCCCGGACAGCGGCTGGATTGGCTGGGGAGCCGGCCTGCTCATTCCGCCTCTCCCAGGGTTTTCTTCATGATCTCCGCAACATGACGGTCCGCAGCCTGCTGCTGCTCTGTATAAAGGTCTGTACCAACAGCGGCTGCTGGACGACTGGCCGCCTGTGGATCGCACCGTCCGGTATCAATCTCCACCTCGGTCGACATTCCGATCCGGAGAGGCTTACGGGCCAGTTCCACCGGATCGAATGCGATACGTACAGGCACACGCTGCACAACCTTGATCCAGTTCCCTGTTGCGTTCTGGGCCGGCAGTAAGGCGAAAGCCGCGCCACTGCCAGCGTTCACATCCATGACATGACCGTGATAGATCACGCTGCTGCCATAAACATCCGCAGTCATGGTGGCGGGTTGACCGGCGCAGATGTGCCGAAGTTGCCTTTCCTTGAAATTGGCGTCGATCCAGAACTGGTCGAAAGGCACGACGGCCATCATACGATCACCAACAGCGACGCGGCGTCCAAGCTGGACATCACGTTTTGCGACCATGCCTCCGACCGGCGTCCGCACCGTGGTACGCTCCATGTCCAGCGTTGCCGCCCGGAGCCTGGCCTTTGCTGCAATAACATCTGGATGGGTAGGAAGCGTCGTACCCTGTGTCTGGGACAGCGCAACGGTATACGCCGCCTGCGCAACCTGAAGGGCGGCCTTCGCCGTATTGGTGGCATCCGAGGCATGACGGGCCTCTTCCGCCGTCACAGCTCCCTGCCCAACCACCATACGGCGTGCCCGGAGATCGGCCGATGCCCGATCCAGTTCTGTCTGACGGACAGCAACGAGCGCACGGGCTTCGTCCAAAGCCGCGAAAAGTCTCCGGACATGACGGATGGCCTGACCCAGGCCGGCTTCAGCAGCCTCCAGCCTGATACGCATGTCACTCGTGTCCAGTTCCACGAGAGATGCACCTGTCAACACACGATCAGTGTCGTCCGCCCCGATGGCCCGGACAGTACCCGCGACCTGTGGTGTAATCGCCACAACATGCCCATTGACGTATGCGTCGTCTGTAGAAACGAGTGCACCATTGGAGAGAAAAGTATAGGCGCCCCAGCCAACCGCGATGATTGCGAGACCACCACCGAGCCAGAGCAGACGCTTGCGACGGGTAGCGGCAGGATCCGCAGCCGCCGGAACAGGAGTATCAGCCATGGTATTTCTGCCCTGCAGAGGAAGTGAAAGAAGGCGACCAGGCACCACCGAGTGCGCGAATGAGGGTGATCTGGGCTTCAGCGACGCGTGCGGCTGCCTCGACTGAGCGGCGCTCAGAGAGCAGCAATGCCGTTTCGGCCGCCAGACGATCATTGGTGTCCGAAAGACCATTTTTCTGACGGATGCGTTCAAGATCGACGACATGCTGCCAGTGCCTGACAGCGGCCTCGGCTTCCTGCCTGGCGGCCTGCCTTGCCTTCAGGTCGGAGATTCCGTCAGCGGCCTGCTGCAGCGCCTTTGACACTGTCGCGTTGTAGTCATTGACAGCAGCATCGTACTCACCGAGCCGGTTTTTCAGGGCGGCACGGAGCTGACCTCCCTCGAAAATAGGAAGGGTGACGGCTGGCCCAAACTGTGTCGCGACACTGCCCGGTCGCATCATGTGACCGATATCGAGAGACCGGAAACCAGCAAAGGCAACAAGATCGACATCGGGATAGAATGCCGCGCGGGCCGCACCAACGGCGTTGGATGTGGCTTCCACTGCCGCACGTTTGGCCTCAACATCAGGCCGATAGCCCAGAAGAACAGCCGGAACATTCGACAACGGCGCCGGATCAGCAATAACCGGCAGATGCGGCCGTACGATCGCGTCCCCAAAGTCAGGCGATTTACCGAGAAGGGCCGCGATTTCATGTCTGCGGGCACTGATCTCTCCGTCCAGCAGATCAATCTGGCTGCGGGTGTCGGTCAGGGCCTCACGGGCCGCCACAGCATTGATGTCGGTCGAAAGCCCGGCCTTTTCCCGTAACGCCAGCATTTCCACGATGCCTTCACGCCGTGAAAGCCCTTGCTGAGCCACATCGCGCATCCGATACGCTGCATCCAGTCTTACATAAGCACTGACCATTGCCGTCTGAATCAGAAGGCGCGCATCAGCGACCTCAAGAGAGGAAACCTTCTGCCAGTAGCGTGCCGAACGTGTCAGTTTTCGCCAACGTCCCCAGAAATCGACATGATACTGAACATCAAGCTGGAGCTTGCCCTCACTCCCGAAATTTCCTTTGTATGGCGCGGGATAATAAGAGTGATCAGGGAATTGCTCCCCCGCTATCCAGCCGAACCCATCGACATGGGGCAACTGATTAGCTCGCGCGGCGCCTTCTACGGCAGCAGCCTCACGCAACCGTGCCTGTGCAATCTGGATCGAGGGAGCACTTTCCTGCGCGTCTCCTACGAGCCGCTCAAGCTGAGGATCATGATAGACCAGCCACCATGCCTTGGCGGGAGATGTGTGAGCAGACTGCTGTTGCGCCTGTTCAATATCATGACCGCTTTTCAGGATGCTGACATCCGTGATTTTACCTTCAGGACGCTCATCCCTGCCGGGAGCACATCCTGAAAGGGCCAGAAGAGTGGAACAGAACAGCAGCCACGCTCGCGTCTGTACTCGATTTGTAGTGTACATCGCACCGTAGTTCCTGTGATTTCAGGAACCATTGCCTACCAAGGTCCATACTGATCAGAAATGCCGTGTAATGGAATGATTCATTTCATCTCAAGTAATCGGCAACTATGCTGTCCTGCAGTTTCCTTACATCACTACCTTTGATATTTTTCAAACAGGCTGATTCGATTTCTGCACAGCGGCAATCCAACCTGACCTCACGACCAAAAGAAGCCAGAAATGGTTCGCGGTTAACATTTATAAACGTCAACGCCTCCATGCCGGACATACATACGGTTGGGAGAGTTTCCCAAAAGCCGACATGAAGCATCCAACGCTCTGCCGACAACTGCGGATCACGGCCTTACGCACGCATTCAACCGATCGAGGTTCGAATGTCATCAGGCGGGCCGTACCGGAACCAGATGAGAACTATCTCTACGCCACAGCCCTCTAAAGACCGCTCAGGGGGGCACAGTCCGGAAGGGCCCTTTGGATATCAAAAAAGCCCAGCCTGCCGTTTATTCATCGCACTTGCATTTGGCTTTTAAGCGATCATTCCAGTGGTTCTGAAACTGCGGCCCCTTGGAATCGGGTGGTGATTTTGGTCGTGCTATTCGAAGCGGAAGCGGTGTTGGTAGATCGGGTCCGATAATGATGGCCTCACCCGGCGCCAGCATAGGAATGAACTGGGCAGCTGCACGATCAAGATCGCCACAGGCGTGCTCCACTGTCGTGCGGTCCTGCTCGTTCGTCAGTCGGTGGACGATAAGGGTGCCAAGTTGGCTCAGTACATCCTGCGGAATGTCTCGGGGGCGCTGCGTGGCGAGGACGGTTGTCAGGCCATATTTCCGACCTTCTTTCGCAATAAGACCAAAGGCCTCAAGTTTCACGCTGCCATATTCATCACCAGCGGCCCGACCAAGAAACTGATGGGCTTCGTCAAGGAAAACGACGATGGGCGCATCGCGGAAGCGACCCTCCCGTGCAATGCCCAGGAGATATCGTCCGATTATGTTGAGTAGCAATTCGCGTGTGTTGTGCTCGAAGCGGACTTCCTTGAATGAGATCAAGGCAATATCGCGCTCAGCATCTGCAAGAAACGCTTCTAGTTCATTGACAAGAGAGGCACCACCTGCACGAAACAGGCATTCCAGTTCCCGCGAGTTAGTTAACGTGGAAATCCGTGACGATAGGGTCTCGCAGTAGCTGAGAGAATTCTTGTCGGTGTCCCCAAAATTGTTAGCGTTATTGAATGCCGAACCGAAAACGCATTCAGATTTAATTTGCTCTGCGAGGTTCTGTATATCAAATGAACACTTTGGCGAATGCAGCGACGCGGCATTTGCTGTCACGGCCGCAAAATACGGTGCACGCGCTCGTCCCGCTTTCTCAACAATGCCGTTCGTTATGAAGAGACCGGCCGGAGCAGAACCAGCCACTGCTCGGGCCAGCTTTAAACTCTTGATTGCGTCTCGAAGTTTCGGCCCTTGGCTTTGACCTGAAGGTCGGAACAGCGAGAACAGATCGTCCTCTGTCACCTCCTCGTAAGGGAAGTGAACCTGGGTTGTGTTCGAGATACCTCCTTCGAACGCAAAAACCGTGTCGATACCCTCTATGTCGCAGAACTCGCCGGTCGGATCGAACACGATGGCCTTGCCACCGTGCTTCTTAATGTTCTCAATCAGGCTGGCAACGGTCCAGCTCTTGCCGCCACCAGTTGCCCCGAACACACCGCAATGTCGTCCAAAGAGCTTTTCGGGTGGAAGCTGAACGCCGACACGCCTATCTCCGGCTTCGATAGCGCCGATCTCAAGACTTATCTCGTTTGGCCTCGTAGCGCTCTTACCAATTATGAGCGCAAGAACTTCGGCACCGGCGAGAAAAACGCCATCGCCAATCTTTGGATAGGAATTGATGCCGCGCGCAAGCTGTGTATCGCCATCCGTCAATGTAGCAAGAAGTTGGATGCGTCCGATGGGGTTCGGGTTTAACGATCTGCCAAGGTGCGGCTCGACGGAGAGACGTTCGCCATCGGGGATTTTTACCTCTATAATGCGACCGAGGAGCTTCGTGCGTTCGCAATCGACAAATACGAAATCTCCAACGGTACCTTTCGCGAGCGCGCGGCGTTCAGGGTGGGCACTCGCATGCGGTAGGTTAGCCTGCACCTGAGACGCGGTCACAAGCGTGACCGTACCGATATATCTGTCTGGATCGACAGGGCTCAGTGTCACGGGATTAGCCCACTTCTCGCATCGAGCGAACGCGCTCGGCATGGCGCTCGCGGTCGGTTTGACCAATGAGGTCCGGCATCGCGTCCGCAAGATCCTCGAAGCGACCGTTAATCAGATGCACGCGCGGGTCGCCGCTTTGAGCAAGCAGCCGAATCCGCTCCAACATAGGGTTGGGGTGCGTTTCTACATCTGGGATAGCATGGACAACTGGCTCGCCCATGGGATCGTCGGTAAGATCCTCGTAGCACCGAATAAAGCCTGGATCACAAATAATGAGACGGAAGGAAAGATTGGATTCAAGAGCAGCTAGAATCGGACGGCTGATATGATCGTCATTGAATCCGAAGCCAGCAACGACAATAGCGCTATCGGGCTCCCTTAGCGCAGCTTGAAACGCGCTCATCATGTCGAGATAAGGCGGGTCGAACGCTTCTTGGTATTTGCTCGAACGGGGATAGATGAGAACTGGTTCGCCGACTGCGTTGTCGCGAGAGCGAACCACATCTGCGCCAACCCTTCGCCAGTCGGTCGATCCATGCAGTTTGTATAACTGAAAGACGTTGGGGATATAGTCTGGTGCTTCTTTCGAAGGCTCGCGCCTGACAATATCATATTCGAAATACTGGCGATCATAGACCTGATCGAGCGAATGCGAGAAGCCATCTATAATGGTGAAACGTAGCCTACGAGCCGCTTCTTCAAGACTCAAATCATAATTGGTAGTGAAAATTTTCGCGCGCGTCTTTCGGAAGCCTCGCCGCCCAATTTTTCGAACATAGGCTTCATGAGCCGGTAGTTCCGTCTCCGCGGTAACGTAATCAACCTTTCCAAGAATGCATTTTTCGGCAAGCGGAACGAAGGTCCGGACAGCCATTACGTCAGTGTCATCCTCCAAAGCGGCTTCGTTGAGTTCAAGGTAAACTTTGCACAGGCTGAGCAGCTTCTCGATATTTTTATGGAGCTTTGCTTTTTCAAACCTCGCACACACGGCAGCGAACTCAGGTGCCCCAACGGCTGCAGCCACTGCGTGCCACAAATCACTCATTGATGGCGCCTGAGGCTGGCCGTCAGGATTGCGTGCACAGAATGACGCACCTGCACCAGTCAAAGTAAGGAAATTGGACGCAGAAAGTGCATTGGTTAGCGCGCTTTCTATCTCCTCTTTGCTCCCCCGATCTTCGATCTTGTTTTCTTGGCCGATGCGATCAGCATAAGCGACCCAGCCGCTGCCGGGGACAAGTAGGCGAAGATTAGTCCGATTGGCGGCATGGACTTTCCAATAATCGAAATGGGTCAAAGGCATCGTGTTCATATTTGAGGCTTAGCACGTGGAAGCGAGCCAACAACATGGCGACGAGATAACATGTGCGTTCATGTGGGGTAGCATGAGTGACCTGATCAGCACTGGGCTCGAGGCGGACCACCGCATCACAGGTGTTCGCCATTTGCTGGGTAAACTGGCCATTGCCTCATCCCACAGCCAAACGACGGGCGGCGGTAATTCGAGCCAGAAGAAACGCCAGTTCATCGGGATAATCCGGCCGATCGCCCTACACAAAGCCGACCTTACTGTTTGCCTCCACCCGCTGAACTGCCTGTTTGCTCAGTAATATGAAACCAGACAGGCAGCAGTCGCCTCTTCGCGGACACACAGGCGGTTAGAAGAGCTTCCCGAAAGCCGACATTGCTAGGCGAGCCGCGAACTGGCTGCACTGATCAATTCCTTCTTCCCTTTTAGCGGAAAAACTAGTAAAATTCTGCCCTCGACATGAATGACTTCCACGATCTCTCCCCTCTCGATTTCGAAGAGCTAGTCCGCGACTTGCTGCAGGCCCATTGGTCGCAGAGGCTGGAGAGCTTCGGGCCCGGCAGGGATCAGGGCGTCGACGTCAGATACATGTCCGGACCGCACCAGATCGTCGTGCAGGCGAAGCACTACGCCCGCAGTGGCCCAGCGGCTCTGGTGCGGGCGATGCGTCTTGAATGCCCCAAGGCGATCGCCCTCGTGCCGAGCCGATACCTGCTGGCGACATCCGTCTCGATGACGCCGGTACTGAAGACCAAGATCGTGGCGGCGATGCCGGAGGTGCCGCTGGCAGAGGTCGACATCCTGGGTCGTGAGGATATCAACAATCTCCTGCGCCTCCATCCGGAGGTAGAGCAGCGCCATTTCAAGCTGTGGATGGCGAGCTCGGCCGTGCTAGAGCGCATTATTCACAGCGGCGTCTATAACCGGACGGCGGCTGAGTTAGAGATCATCCGGGGCATGATACCCCGCTTTGTTCAGAACCAGAGCGTGGCCGACGCTGAGACGCTGCTGGCAGACACGGGGGCTTTGATCATCGCGGGCGCGCCGGGCGTCGGAAAGACCACGCTGGCTCAGATTCTGCTGTGGCGCCATGCCGAGCAGGGTTGGCGGATCTTCGTCGTGGACGATGTTGAAGAGGCAATGGCGGTCGCCAGCGAGGGCGAAAGGCGTCTGATTTTCTTCGACGACTTCCTCGGTCAGGTCGGTCTCTCCGCGGATCACGTCCGCGGCCTGGATGCGAGGCTGCCGCCCCTGCTATCCCGAGTGGCGGCCCAGAAAGATATCAGGTTCATCCTCACGACGCGCGATTACGTGCTTGCGCAGGCGAAGATGCTGTCGGCTCGACTCAGCGCGGCGAAGGGAGTCCGCAGCTACGTCCTGAACGTCGGTGCCTACACCCGCGAGGCGAAGGCGCGGATTCTCTACAACCACATCCACTTCTCTGGCCTGACCGAAACCCAGAAGGGCGCCATTCTCGAAGACGGCTTCTACCTGGCCATGATCGACCACAAGAATTTCAATCCGCGCCTTATCGAGATGCTGACGCGGTTGGAATATCTCGCCTTGGACGAGCGGCCCACGCGTGAGTTGATCCAGCACGCTCTCGACAATCCGCATGAGCTCTGGGACCGGCCCTACAGGCAGCATATGTCCGAGGATGCGCGAACCGTACTGCTCGCAATGGCGATCAACGGCGCGTTCGTCGGGATCACTCTTTTGAAAGACAGTTTCGTGCGGGTTGCCATGGCATTGGGCAACACCCTGCGCCCCTCGGAGATCGAGGCTCGATTCCGAGCCGCATATCAGGAAATCGAGGGCTCTGCTCTCAGCCTTCTCAACAATCTCGTCCACTTCACCAATCCTGGCCTCCGCGACTATCTCAGAAGCGTCATTCAGGTCGATCGCTTAATGCCTCACATCGTCCCCTGCATCGAGACCGCAAGCGAACTCAGCGAGTGCTTCGCGATCTTTCGTGCCCATCGGGGCGATTGGAAGGGGTCGACGCCGGTCTGGACCGCAGCACTCGACAGGGTTCACAATGGCGGCTGGGCGCAGCGCTTCACGTATCTGGAGCTCTCCCTCGACCTCTGCGATGAGTTCCGTGACCAGGGGCTGATCGACAGGATGCTCGCGGCACTGGTGGCGATTGAACAGCAGGGAGTCGATGAGGAGGAGGTCCGGGATATCTGCTCGCTACTCGAGAGGTCCGCGATGACGCTTCTGCCGACCGAGGTCGAGACCCGCGTCCGGTCCGTCGCCACGGAGGCTGCCGCCACTATGCTCGAGAAGAAGGCGATGTGTTTGCCGCTCGAGGACATCGAGAGCATGGACGAGGCGCTGTTCACGCACGGCAACGATCAAGAGCGGGCTGCCATCGCCGTCCAATCCGCCATGTGGACCTTCACACGCAGCGTGGATAGCGACCTTGAGGCGATCACAACCCTCGATGACCTCGACGTGTTCGAGAGGAGTGTGCTCGCACTGATGGAGAGGCGCGGGTTCCCGGCCGACACGGTAAAGCGCGACATCCGATGGCGGCGGGAGGCGTTGGAGGAGCATGAGCCGCGGCACGACCCGGAGGAGGGATACCGCGGGGGCGGGGTCACGTCCCATCGCAATATGAGTGATGCGGAGATCCGGTCGATGTTCGGTGGCTTGAGGGGCTGTTGACACGCTTCCTTCGCAGCGACGGTCGTCGCGCGGGTTCGACGAGGAGTATCGTGGTCATGGCCGATTTCCCCGCGGGTCGTAATTGTAAGACTTTCGTACGCCTGCCGGTGCCCGAGACCCTTCGACTTAGCGGCCATTTTCCTTGGGTCCATGGTGCGACGGCTTCCGCCTCTTTTCGGACGCGGATCGGTCAGTTGGGACTTCCCGAAAGCCGACATCGTATTCCAGTCGCTTAAGGTCAGATGCGCTCAGAAAGCACATGGTCGATAGTGTTCTGGGCGTGAGTACGCGCAGAAGTCGCCGCACACCCTGATGACGGAATACGGAAATATCGTCTTGCGTTTGCACGCGATACTGGCGTGGCATGGGACAAGAAACAGACTTTCAACGCTTTACAGGGCATTGAAGTAACCGACGCCATGACCTGGCTAAAACACCAGCAACGTCATGTAGCTTAAACCACTCACTGTTTGCGACATCTGAATTCCGGGAGGCACAAGGTCAGCATCAATCCTGGCCATCAGCCCTTGGTCTACTTGCAGAGCGTGGCCGGAGCATGGCGCGCTGCTAGCCTCTGATGGAAGTCGGCATGAAGCGCTGCAAGTGTAATCTGGCCAAAACGCGCGAGAAGTTGGGCCGTAACATCCGCAAGGACGCCACTCATTGCATCGTTAACGGCTTCCTCAACAAGGCATTCAGTCTTTTCACTCCGGTTCCCTATGGCGAATAATCTTGGGGCATCAAGAGCCTCGTAAATATCTCGCAGCGTTACCCGATCCAACTGGCATGAAAGCGTCCACCCCCCGCCATGTCCTTTCTCGGAGTGCACATATCCATGCTCACGCAGACCGCCCATAAGACGTCGCACAACCACGGGGTTGGTGTTAAGGGCGCGAGCCAGGGCTTCTGACGTCATGGGACCACCTGCTTCTGCCATATGCAGGAGTACGTGGAGCACACAGGATAATCTGTTATCTTGTCTCATGTAACTTCATGTGTTGCTAGAGTGCGATTTCGTCAGTATATCATGATACTCGAAAAGTGACATGAAAGTGTGCACGAACACTCTTACTTCGAGGATATGCTGTATGAATTTGCTCGAAATTCTGACAGTCGGCGTCGTGGCGACTGCTGCATCCGATATCTGGCAACAAGCCCAGAAACCATTGACTGGAATTCCTGCAGCCAACTGGTCTGTCACCGGCCGCTGGGTCATAGGGTGGCGTGACGGCAGGATCTATGACCCAATGATTGGAAAAAGACCCTCCCTGAAAGGAGAGGCCACTGTTGGCTGGGCATTTCATTATCTGATTGGTGCTGTTTATGCCGCACTGTACCTCAGTTTTGTGGTGGTTATAGCAAAGACAGTCCCCACACTGCTAAATGGTCTACTCTTCGGACTTGTTACCCTTTTAGCCCCTTTTCTGTTTATGAAACCTGCTCTGGGCGGCGGTTTTTTCGGGCTTAGGGCTCCCAATCCTGGAAAAGGACTATTTCTCAGTATAAGCGCTCATGCTGTCTTTGGAATGGGACTGTATTTAGGTGAACTTTTTTACCAAGGTTTTTTCTGAAACCTTATTCAGAGAGTGATTACAGTTTTCTATAGTGACGAGGACTGACACCTGTCACTCTGCGGAAGACCTGAGCAAAGTGACTTGGACTGTCGTATCCGATCCCCAAGGCAATCTCGATAATGGAAAGATTGGTCTTACGAAGCATTTCTGATGCTTTCTGGACGCGGTGCTGCATGAACCAACCAGAGGGGGGTTGTCCCGTGGTTGTACGGAATGAGCGACTGAAGTGAAAACGGCTCATGCCACACAAAGCAGCAAGACAATCCAAATCAAATGGCTCAGCCAGATGTGCTTCCATATGATCAAGAACTCTACGCAGTTTCCATGTGGGCAAGAGAGTGGATCGTAGCTTTATCTTAGAGCCCGATCCGAAAGTTTTTCAAGCTTGACAATGCCTT
>NZ_BANE01000083.1 GCF_000964405.1 Novacetimonas hansenii JCM 7643 | reverse complement strand
CCCTGCCGGGTCCGGGCAGCGCCCGGATGCTGCGCCTGTTATAAATGCAGCCTTCAGGCCAAATACGGGGTCAGGCTTTCTTTACGAATTCCGATTTCAGGTTCATGGCCCCGATCCCGCCGATTTTGCAGGCGATATTATGCCCGTCCGTCCCATCGACCAGACGGATGTTGCGGACCTTCGTGCCGCCCTTGATGACGGAGGACGCGCCCTTGACCTTCAGGTCCTTGATGACGGTCACGCTGTCACCATCGGACAGGGGGGTGCCATTGGCGTCGCGCACCACGTTCTGCGCCGCAGCATCCGCATCCGCATCCGTGTCGGCGGCGGCCTGCGGGTTCCATTCATGGCCGCATTCGGGGCAGATCCACAGGCCACCATCGGGATAGGCATGGGCACAGCCGCATTGCGGGCATTTCGGGTCGGTGTTCATTGTCGTCCTCGTCATCATCAGATGGCCGCAGCCATACCATAAACCCGGCCTTCGCACCGCTTGCCCGCCGGTCGCGGTGGCCATGACGCACATATTTTCCACAATATTATCAAACGTAATACAATTGAAAAAGGAACCATCCCGATGCTTGACCCCACGCGGCGAAGGCAGGCACCAATGGGCACGCACCTGGCCCGATCGCGATGGATATTCCACGGCGCAGGTCCAGGGCAGGAAGGAAACGACAGATGTACAAGGCCATGATACTGGCGGCGGTTTTTGGCGCGGCTCTTGCTGGTGTGCCGGGCGGTCCGTGCGCGGCGCAGACGGTGCTGGACGGCAGTGACGCCCATGTCGCAGGCGCGGCAGAGGCAATGAAAAAGGTCGCCGCCACCCTGAAACACCCGAACGATGCACGCTTCCGCCACCTTGCGGCCCATGATGCCGATGGTGCGGGCGTGGTGTGTGGCGAGGTGGCCGAAACCCCGGCCCGGGGCGCCCATTTCGCGCAGTTCGGTTATGTCGTCGGCCATGATGAGCCGATCGTGTTCGCCAACCGTCCCATCCCTGCCGTCATCCCCTTTGCCGAGGTCAATGGCTGGATCAATGACAGCGTCCATCTGGAGGACCTGGAGGAAATGGGATGCGCGCCCAAGGGCAGCTATCACACGTATAACGAGAAGCTGAACACCAAGATGAACCAGCGCAAGCAGTACGGCGTCAACTGACGTGCCGGCGCGTCAGGCGTGGGGTGGGGCATGACGGGCATGGACATCGCGGCCGACAGCATCGGTTTCGTCGGGTCGATCGTGATCGTGGTGCAATATTACCTCAGCCTGCGCGGGCGTATCGACACGACGGGCGTGGCCTATCCCCTGGGCAATCTGTGCGGCAGCCTGATGGTGATGGCCTCGTTATGTGTTCACTTCAACATGCCGTCACTGTGCATCGAAGCCTTCTGGAGCAGCGTTAGCCTGTACGGCGTCATTGCCGCGATGTGGCGTCGGATGCGGCAATAGCGTGCGTGGCCCGGCAGGGTTGTGATTGGCGGCGGCAGTCGGTACAGTCGGCTTTACCGCAAACATGATGCCGGGCCTGCCTGTCGTGGCCATGACAGGCGATGCGCCGGCCCCACCGGACCGGTGGGGGCATGCGTCCCGGCGGGATGGGCATGGCGCGGGCATTGATATGAAAGGACATGACATGGCTGATGTAACCCAACAGATGATAGGTCGTGACGTCATGGCATCCGCGGGTGGCCGCGTCGGGACATTAAGCGCGGTGACAGGCAATGGCATGATCCAGGTGACGGTTGATGGTCCCGCCGAAAGCATGTTCGAAATCCCGGCGGACTGGGTTGCCTCCATTGATGACAAGCGCCTTGTTCTGAATCATACGATCGAGGATGTGCAGTCCTATACCCCCACGCGCTGAGGGTATGGCGCGATGGCGCGGGAGGGTGTGGCGGATGCGCGCGTGGGATGTGGCGCGCTGGTACGTCGTGGCGATGGGCGCATCGTGCTGGTCTGTCGCCGCCGCCCGCCAGAGGCCGGGCATTGGGGCCTGCCGGGTGGCAAGGTGGAGTGGATGGAAACGGTGGAACACGCCGTCCGGCGCGAAGTGGCGGAGGAAACCGGCCTGGTGGTCCGCCTGTCGCGCCTGTTATGTGTCGTGAACCACATCACCCCGGCCACCGCGCGCGAAGATGCGTCGCACTGGGTTGCGCCTGTCTATCTTGCGACCCCGATCACCTCGGCGCGGGCGCTGTTATGTGAACCCGACGCCCTGTCGGCCGTCCGCTGGTTCGCGCTGGATGACCTGCCCACCCCGCTGACACTCGCCACACAGGTCGCCCTGCGCGCACTGGCGGAAACCTGAAAACCATGGTTTCCAAAGGGTAATACCCTTTGGTGGGGGCTCGGGGGCAAAGCCCCTGAATGCTGCACTTATAACAGTCGCACGATCCGGGCTCTGCCCGGACCCGGCAGGGAGCGCGCTCCCTGCACCCTGATCTGTTTAAGAAGTCATGGTTTCCAAAGGGTAATACCCTTTGGTGGGG